>NZ_CP035108.1:1332245-1665306 GCF_004087915.1 Geovibrio thiophilus | reverse complement strand
AGGTGCAATAATGGCGCAATTACAGAAAAAAGACGCTTACAACGTGGCCATTGCCGGTGCGACCGGCGCCGTCGGAGAAACCTTTCTCCAGATTCTCGAAGAGAGAAACTTCCCCATAGCAGAACTCAGACTTCTTGCTTCCAAACGCTCAGTTGGAAAGACGCTTAAGTTCAAGGGTAAGGATTACACGGTGCAGGAACTCACGCATGACAGCTTCAAGGATATAGACATTGCCCTGTTTTCAGCAGGCGGCGGCAGAAGCCTTGAGTTTGCCCCCTCCGCGGTTAAAGCGGGCGCAGTTGTTGTGGATAACAGCTCAGCGTACAGAATGGACGACGAGGTGCCTCTTGTAGTGCCCGAAGTCAACCCGCAGGACGCTTTCAAACATAAAGGCATAATAGCCAACCCCAACTGCACCACAATCATTATGGTTGTGGCGCTCCAGCCTCTTCATGCCTACTCCAGAATAAAGAAAGTGGTGGTTTCATCCTACCAGTCTTCCTCCGGCGCAGGCGCACAGGCTATGCAGGAGCTTATGGATCAGACCAAGGCATGGGCGGAAGGAAAAGAGATTAAGGCTGAAAAATTTGCCAACCAGCTTCTTTTCAACGTTTTCCCCCACATCGACAGCTTCACTGCCAACGGCTACACCAAAGAAGAGATGAAGATGTTCAACGAAACAAGAAAAATCATGGGTGATAAAGACATTAAAGTCAGCGCCACATGTGTTCGTGTTCCCGTTCTCTCCGCTCACTCCGAGGCTGTTACTGTTGAAACGGAAAAAGAGATTACTCCCGAGCTTGCCCGTGAGCTTTTCAGCAAGGCGCCCGGACTGATAGTTAAGGATAATCCCGAAAAGAGCGAATACCCCATGCCCCTCTATGTTGCAGGGCAGGATGACTGCTACGTGGGCAGAATCAGAAAGGATATATCCGCAGACAACACACTCAGCTTCTGGGTTGTGGGCGATCAGCTCAGAAAAGGTGCTGCCACAAACGCAGTACAGATTGCAGAACTTTTAATTAAGTAGTATAGTAAATTTTACGGCGGGAAGCCGTGTGCACGGCTTCCCCTGTTTTGATTTAA
Organism: Geovibrio thiophilus; assembly: GCF_004087915.1. Taxonomy (NCBI): domain Bacteria; kingdom Pseudomonadati; phylum Deferribacterota; class Deferribacteres; order Deferribacterales; family Geovibrionaceae; genus Geovibrio; species Geovibrio thiophilus. Next base: position 1,664,220 of record NZ_CP035108.1, on the reverse strand, counting down.
AAGCTTAGAATTTATTTTGAACGGAGAAACCACTAAGTATATGAAATTTGAACCTATCAGTAACTGCTTTATTTCCTGTGACGAGCCTTTTGACACAGCCGAAAACATCATCATGGGCATACCCTATGACGGAACATGCAGTTTCAGACCCGGTTCAAGATTCGCGCCGGACGCTATCCGTTCATCCTCCTGCGGCATAGAAACCTACAGCCCCATACTGGACGCCGACCTTGAAGAGATGAAGATCTGCGACATAGGCGATCTGGAGCTCTCCTTCGGAAATAAAAAAAGCATCCTCGGCGTTATAGAAGCCGCCGCGCTTGAGGTTTTCAACTCCGGCAAAAGGCTTATCTCCCTCGGCGGGGAACACCTCGTTACCCTCCCGCTTTTCCATGCGCTTTCTGTGAGCCTCAAAACCAAAGATATATGCGTTGTCCATCTGGACGCACACGCCGATCTCCGTGATGATTACATGGGGGAAAGGCTCTCACACGCCACAGTCATCAGAAGAATTTCGGAAATAACTGGCACATCAAATATTTTTCAGTACGGAATACGCTCCGGAACAAAAGAAGAGTTTGATCTTATCAAAAAAGAAGGTACAATGGTAACACCGTTCTCTGATTTGCCCAAAGTCATCGGAAACAGACCCGTCTATCTTACAATAGACCTTGACGTCCTTGATCCGTCAGGCTTTCCGGGCACCGGTACTCCCGAGCCCGGAGGATGGCAGTTTATTGAGATTTACAATATTCTCAGTGTTATCAAAGAATTAAACGTAAAAGCTGCTGATGTGGTTGAACTTTCGCCGCATTATGATCACAGCGGAGTATCCACCGTAACAGCGTCAAAGGTAGTCAGAGAGCTACTTCTGAGCCTTTAAAATTTCGTTTTTTTACGGTTTAAGAATGAATAATATCTTGATTTTATAGGTACCACTGTGTATAACCTATAGAAACTTCTTGAGTGAGGAGGTTGTAGTGAATAAGAAGGAACTTATTGAGAAGATTGCCGAGAAGTCAGGACTGAAAAAGTCTGACGCAGAAAAAGCGCTTAAAGCTTTCGAAGAGGCAACTGTTGAAGCTCTTAAAGCAGATGACAAAGTTACACTTGTAGGCTTTGGAACATTCTCTGTTTCCGCAAGGAGAGAGCGCAAGGGAAGAAACCCTCAGACTGGTGCTGAGATGACTATCCATTCCAAAAGGGTGCCCAAATTTGTTGCTGGCAAACTTTTCAAAGACAGCGTGGATTAAGCTGTCTCTTGTTTTACTGAGACAAACATTCCAAGAAATAAAAAGCTCTCTTCAACTGAAGAGAGCTTTTTAATTTCCCCTTTTCCCGCAGCTCTCTTTTATTGCTCCTATATTATTGAAAATAATTTATAATTCATATATTATGTCTTAAGCGATTAACCACATAAGGAAAGCTATGTATATCGATTTTTTCGGTTTCAGGGACAAACCTTTCAGACTCACCCCCGAACCTTCCGCTTTTTTCTGCTCACTGCCCCACGACAGGGCAATGACTATGCTTGAATACGGCATCAACAGCCGCAAGGGCTTCATGCTGCTTTACGGTCTGCCCGGAACAGGAAGAACAACGCTCTGCTTCCTGCTTCGTGAAACACTTGTTAACTGTAGTGTTTCCTATGTTCCTAAAACGTCTGACACTGATCTTCTCCAGAAAATCTGCAACGGATTCGGCATAGAAGCGATGTTCAAATCCACCGAAAACGAATATTTCGGTGTGATGATGGACTACTTCGTGGGTGAATACAAAAAAGGCAGAAACAACCTGATCATAATAGATGATGCGGACGAATACTCCATAGACAGCTTCCGCACACTGGAAAAGCTCTCCGAGGTGGAGATCGAGCAGTGCAAGCTGGTTCAGGTTCTCCTTGTGGGGACTCAGGAACTTTGCAGCAAGCTGATGTACGGCAATGTTAAAAACCTGAGTGAGCGGGTTCTCTCCGTCACGGAGCTGAACCTTCTCGGGCTGAGCGATACGGCGAACTATCTTCAACACCGCATAAGAACCGCCAAAGGGACAGATCCGGAGGTTCTTAAACGCACTGCCGTTGTGGAAATTTTCCGTTATTCCCACGGTCTCCCGCTGGAGATAAATCTCGTTGCGGATAAAGCTTTTCAGGCGGCAGCGGATGCTAAAGACAAAAAAGTCGGTCCCAAGCACGTTAAAGAGGCGATTAAGCATATCTCGGGTATAAGACAGCCACTGAGAGTATTTACCATTGCGCAGTATCTGACGCCAGTGCTTATTCTTCTCGTCCTTCTTCTCGGCGGTTTACAGATAAAAACATTCTATGATATGAAAGATATAGAAGAACAGTACGCCGGAGCAAAGCCTGCTGTTGAGGAAACAGTTCACGAAGCCGAACCAGTCCGGACTTCTGAACCCGCCCCTGTAGCGGAAACATCTCCTGAACCAGCTCCCGTCTCCGAACCGGAACCAATAAAGGAAGAATCTCCTGCTGTTCAGCCTGTCCGGATACCTGCGGTTCCTGTAGCCGCACCGGTTACACCTCCCGCAGAACCTGTGGTTAAATACGGCTGCATCACAGCAAGAAGCGGTCTCAAAATGAGAAATCAGCCTTCACCGAGCGGAGAGGTTATCGGCGTTGCCGTTTACAACAGCAAGGTAAGGCTTACTGGACGTGAAGGAGAGTGGTGGCGTTCCACAATTAACGGAAGGGAAGGCTGGCTCTTCGCCGACTATGTGAATGAAATAAATCAGCAGGATGGCTGTGAATAAATACTTTGTGGTTATTGTTTTTTTCACATTTTTTCTATCTGCCTGCGCAGGGAAGACTAACCCCACTCTGGACGCGCTTAAGGGTATGGAAACTGAAATGCGGAAAATGCGGGAGGACACAACCGCACTCAAAAACCGCATAAATGATCTTGAGACCAAGCTGGACGGGCTTTCCGCCGAGATTGACGGTCAGACCTCAGAAATACAGGAAGCAGAGCAAAACCTCAGACACGCAGAAGAGGAAATCGAAGCTTTAAGGTGATTTTGATGATTGAAAACCTGTACACCAAGTGCCTGAGAGGGCATGATATAGATGATTCCGACATTGAGCTGATTCTTAACACGCCTCTGGAAGAGCTTCTGGAGTATTCATACAGGCTGAAAAAGCATTTCTTCGCAGACGAGATAAGCACCTGCGGCATAATAAACGCCAAAAGCGGCTTATGCAGCGAGGACTGTATCTTCTGTGCGCAGTCTGCCCACCACAGAACAGGCACTCCTGTTTATCCTTATATAGATATTGAAGAGGTACGCACCCATGCCGCGCGCATGGCGGAAGCGGGTGTTAAACGCTATGCCGCTGTAATCAGCGGAAAATCCCCGAACGAGCATGAGTTTGAGCTTTTAAGACAGTCGGTTGAAATAATTACCTCCTTCGGTCTGGATGCTGATATATCTGTGGGCATACTCACTGAGAAACAGCTGCTGACTCTTAAAGCAAGCGGTCTGAAGGGCTATCATCACAATCTTGAGACATCCCGCAGCTTTTTCAGGAATATCTGTACCACCCATGAATACGACGAGGACGTAAACGCCGTTAAAGCCGCTGTGAAGGCGGGGCTTTATGTCTGTTCCGGCGGCATATTCGGCATAGGCGAAAGCTGGCAGCACAGAGTGGAGTTAGCTCGTGAGCTGAAAGCAATAGGCGTTCAGTCTGTGCCTATAAATTTCCTTAACCCTATCACAGGAACGCCCTTGGAAGGAACCAAGCCTCTTCCGCAGGAAGAAGCATTAAGGATCGTAGCTCTGTTCCGTTTCATGCTGCCTGAAAAGCATGTGCGGGTATGCGGAGGGCGAACGCTTATCTTCCCCGGAGAAGAGAAAGGAAAGCTCTTAAAATCAGGTATTTCAGGGCTTATGGTGGGCGATTATCTGGTTGTGAAGGGGGAAGGGCTTCAAAGTGATATGGACGCTATAAACCGCCACATCAGCGCTGAAAAGGGCTTATAGAATAAACTCATCCCATCTGCCGGAGGGGACGTGTGTTCCGAAGGCTTCGACCTGTTTTTCGCAGCTCTTTGATGCTGAAAACACAGCCGCGCTGATTACCCCATTGTCTGTGCGCACGTCAAGAATCCGCTCCTCATACATCGGCTCAGCCTCGAATATATCCTCGTATATGCGGATTGCCTCCATAGTTTCTTCATTAACATCATATATTTCCCCGTAAACCCTATAGCCCTGCTTAAGGATGATAACAGGATAACCAACGGGCAGATAGTACATCCTCGCCTGAATATATCCAGTCGCTTCCGGCTCCTTTCCTGACAGGTATTCAATATGCCCCGCAAATCCTTTCATCAGTGTTCCGTAAACAAAAATTTTCATATCTGTTTTTTTATGCGATGGAAAACTTCGTGTCAAGTCCGATGGAAAAGGGTTAAATTTTTGTCCGATCAAGGGTTAACATAAAACTATCCTTGACTTTAGAGGTTACTCGGTTGAAAATTACAACATAGAAAAGGTTGGAGTGGTTAATGCCTAAAGCGGTAAAAAAATCTACAAAGATCAAGAACTTCGTAATCGACACAAACGTAATTCTGTACTCCCCGAAAGCTCTGGAAACCTTCGATGACAACAACATTTATATCCCCGCAATTGTGCTTGAGGAACTGGACTCATTTAAAAAAGGCGTTGACCTCAACGGCTATAACGCCCGTGAGTTCATCCGCAAAATTGAGGACTACAGAACTGGCGGCGATCTCCTGAAAGGTGTGAAAATGGAGAGCGGGGCGACACTTTTCATCTCGTTCCATGACAGGGAATCAAAAGAGAGCGTCCCTGAGGAGTTTTCCGGCAGGAAAAATGATAACCTCATACTGGGCATAGCGAAAAAGCTCCAGAGCGAGTCGAAGAACGAAACTATAATAATCTCCAAAGACGTTAACCTGCGTGTTAAGGCGAATGCTCTCGGCATAAAAGCGGAGGACTACTACCACGAACGCATGGGCAGCTTCACGGAAAACAAAGACGACACGCTCTACGTGCCGGACTCATATATAAACACTATGTATCAGGAAAGCGAACTCCCCATGCCGGATTACATTTACGGCATCAATATGGAGGACTTCAAGCCCAGAATTAACGAATATTTCGTGATGAAAAGCGAAGTTGACGAGAAAAAGGGCGTTCTCGTGAAATACTTTGAGGATGAGGGTGAGGTCAAAGGCTTTAAAAGGGTGACAGAGTATGAAAACATCTTCGGTATATCACCCGCCAACAGGAAGCAGAAATACCTCATGGAAGCGCTTCTTGACCCTGACATTGACGTTGTTTTCGCCATCGGCATAGCCGGAACGGGCAAGACCCTCCTTGCCCTCTGCGCCGGCATGTACTCCGTTCTCAATGAGGGAACATACAAAAAAGTGCTTGTCACACGTTCTCCGATCCCCATGGGGCGTGATTTGGGCTATCTGCCGGGCAATATAGCGGAGAAGCTTGATCCTTGGCTCAAGCCGATTTACGACAACCTTGATTTCATCATAGGCAACAGCAACAAAGAGCTGAGAGACGGCAAGGACGGCATCTACTACAAAAGTCAGATGAACAATATCACTATCGACTACCTGAAGGCATCAAACATACTTGAAATCGAAGCGCTGACCTACATAAGAGGCAGGACATTGATCGACACATACGTCGTCATAGACGAGGCGCAGAACCTCAGCCCGCACGAGATGAAGACAATCATCACTAGGGCAGGGCACAATGCAAAAATTGTCTTCACCGGTGACCTTAAGCAGATTGATAACCCATACCTCAACGAGTGGGACAACGGACTCATAAACGCATCCGAGAAGTTCACTCAGGCTCGCTTCCGCCACTGCACAACAGTTTTCCTCGACAAAGGGGAACGAAGCAGACTCGCCACAGAAGCGGCAAGGGTGCTGTAAGACAAATTTACTAAGCGGAGCTTTCGGACTCCGCTTTTTTGTTGATAAAACAGTCACTCTGGGCAAAGAGAAGAGTCTCAACATCATAACAAACAAGAGATTCTTCACTTCATTCAGAATGACGCTTAGCGCCAATATCGCAGATATGCCATCCTGAGCGGAGGGCGAAGGATCTCAATGCAAACGTACCTTCCTGAAGGTACAAGGCAAGAAGTCCGACAATAATTTCACAAATAATAAAGGCACGGTTCATGTCTCCGTGCCTTTTCTATGTCATAACATATTGATAATTCTGGAAACCCTGCCCGACTATCGGCACATTGCGTTTTTTTACCTTGCCGGGCAGGGGATTTTAAAGTGACTCAACGGGTAACACCTCCGTATCTGTCTCCAGCGATGCTTCTGCGGCTCTTGTTCTTAACATAGAGTTCCGAACAACTCAGGGGAATGTCGCTTCCCGTGCGTTCCGTGCATCTGCTATATAACCTAAGATATAAGCCTTTACCCATTTCGCAATAGTTTTTTGACAAATTTAATTGCCCCCGTTGTTAACACGTTTTTGCTATGTTTTATAAAGAGTATTTGCTTTTAAAGATCAAAAATATTATATGAAATTTTATCATAATTTGTAACGGAGCTGACATGACAGACACCATCACCCTCCGCCCTGCGGAAAAGAGAGATATAAGCGGTATGATAGAGGTTTTAAGCGAGCTTCTCGCCCTTGAAAACGAAACAGTGGACGAAGCCGCCATGAGAAAAGGGTTTGAAATGCTTATGAGTGATCCTGAGCGCTGCTGCATTTTCATTGCGGAGCAGGATGGGGAAGTTGTAGGTATGTGTCAGGCTCAGTCGCTTATTTCCGTGGATGAAGGTGCTAAGGTGGCTTATGTCGAAAACATGGTGGTCAGAGGCAGTCTGCGCAGCTCAGGAGTGGGGGCGAAGCTCCTCACTGCCGTTGAGAACTGCTGCCGTGAAAGCGGGCACATCCGCATTCATCTCCTTGTTCTGGAGAAAAACCATAAGGGCATACAGTTCTACTCCCGCAACGGCTGGAAGAAGGACACCCATGTGTATATGGATAAGGAACTCTGACTTGACAACATCTGACCGCACGTCCTGTCAGTTTGATGTACACGCTCGCGCCGTGCTGAACACGGCTTTTCAGCAAGCTTGGTACAGAAACCGCCGAAAAACGGCGGTTTTGCTCCGCGCGGCACAACTACATCCTTGAGGTTGTTTGCGTTATTGCGAACTCCGCAGAGGTGAAGTAATCTATCTTACAGTTCCTTGATCAGCAGGTCGTCTATACATCTTTTCGGAACATAATGGTTCCCTTTTTCATCCCTGAAATATTTATGGTCAGGAGCTTCCCTGATGCTGATTACTCTGACATTCTCAACCGGATAACCGAGGGCGACGACATAAAGTATGCTTAAATCCTCTTCAAGCTCCAGAATCTGCGCCAGACGCTCCTTTTTGATGTTGCCGAGTATACATGAGCCCACGCCGGCGGCGATAGCCGTGAGGCATATGTTCTGCATGGCAAGTCCGGCGTCCACCTGAGCGTAGGACGAATCCTTCGTTGTGAGGACAACTATATACGACACCGGCTGCTCATCAGGTTCGGGACCGTCCCAATCCTTCAAATAGCCCGCCCAGCCGAGGGTGGAGAACACCTGCTCCGCCTTTTGCTCATCAGTGACTGTGATATAGCGAAGCGGCTGAAGGTTGGCGGCGCTCTGCGCCATGCGCGCTGAATAGATAAGATCTTCCAGAAAGCCCATATCAAGCTTTTTGGAATTGTCAAATCTGCGGTAAGAACGGTTGATTTGTATAAGCTCTTTTATTCTTTCCATTTTTTACCCCCGTCTGAGTATCAATTTTATATCAAAGACAGCGGGTGTCAAGCATGGTCAGAAATTACGGCGCATATTAAAATAAACACACCGGAGCGGGCGCCCTGATTCCCATGCGTTTTTCGCTCAGGGATTTTAGCGGACATCCCGCCCCGTGGTCTTTTGATTCTATTTTTTCAGGTCGACTTTTATTTCAAACACCTCAGCGTCCTCAGCACCTTTCAGCGATTTCAGATAGCCTTTCAGAGTATTTGCCAGAGAAAATGAAGCAAAACGGTTGAGGTCAATCTTTTTGCCGTCCGCAACCAGACTCACAAAAGGCGTCGGCTTCTCCTCACTGAGTATGCGCTCCTCTATGAAGCTCACAATCTCCTGAGGACTGTTGATGTCCAGCAGCATGGGCGCATCTCTGAGCTGCTCACTGTCCGGTGTGTCCGTGGCAACGGCAAGCAGACTCTCATGCCCTATACAGACAGGCTTCTTACCGTTGGCTTCCCTGAAAACCTCGATCTTCGGCAGTGAGGAGGATTTGTAGCCTTCGATAACTATGAGATCAATGTCTCCGTCACCCGCCATATAAAGCATATAGCCCAGATCCGCCTCTCCGTCGGAGATAACGGCATATTTAGCGGGCGATGATATGAGAACACGCACGGCTCCGGCTTTTTTGTGCCGCCACGTGTCCTTCCCTTCGTGGTCAATCTCAAATCCGTGGGCGTCGTGCTTGATAAGTGATATACGCACGCCTTTGTCAGATAGGATTTTGATGACCTGCTCAACCAGTGTTGTTTTTCCGCTGTTACTGCTTCCTACAAATGAAATAACCGGAATCATATCTGTTACTCCTGTTAATAAAGTTTGAATCGGCGCATTATCCTTCACTTTTGCGAAGATTTCCAGTAGATTATACCCGCCTGCGCACAGGCGCGGCGCAAATACATGGAGTATATACGATGGTAAACGTTGAAAACATAAGCAAAAGCTACGGGGGGCAGGTTCTCCTTGAGGATGCCTCATTCAGATTAAATAAAGGGGAGAGAGCAGGGCTGGTCGGCAGAAACGGACACGGCAAGACGACAATTTTCCGCATGATGATAGGTGAGGAAACGCCTGATTCCGGTCAGGTGAGCTTCCCGAAACGATATGTGATAGGGCATCTTAAGCAGCACCTTGATTTCACAGAAAACACAGTTATTGAGGAAGGCTGCAAAGGACTTCGGGAAGAAGATGAGGGGCAGATCTGGAAAGTGGAGAAGATCCTTTTCGGTCTCGGGTTTACAGAGGATGATATGTACCGTCATCCGTCCGAGTTTTCGGGTGGTTATCAGGTTCGTCTGGATCTGGCTAAGGTTCTTGTTTCCGAACCGAACATGCTCCTTCTCGATGAGCCGACAAACTATCTGGACATTACCTCTGTGCGCTGGCTGGAAAATTTCTTAAGAAGCTGGAAGGGCGAGCTGATGCTTATCACTCACGACAGAAGCTTTATGGACGCCGTGGTGACCCATACCGTTGCCATCCACCGCAGGAAGATCCGAAAAATAGAAGGGGATACGGGCAAGCTCTATGAGCAGATAGCGACCGAAGAAGAGATCTACGAGAAAACCCGCCAGAATGAGGAACAGAAGCGCAAAGAGGTTGAGGCGTTCATCACCCGTTTCAAATCCAAAGCGTCTCTGGCAAGCCGTGCCCAATCAAGGGTGAAGATGCTTGAGAAGATGGGTTCAAGGGCAAAGCTGGAGGATATAAAAGATCTGGACTTCGGCTTCCGTTACAAACACTACGAAGGTAAAACAGGGCTGAATGCCAAAGGGGTAACCTTCGGCTATGACAAAAACGATCCGCTGATTAAAGATTTCAGCATAAATATTACCACCGGCGAACGTGTCTGCATAATCGGTAAAAACGGCAAGGGCAAAACTACCCTGCTTAAGCTGCTTGCAGGAGAAATGAAACCGGACGCAGGTGAAATCTATTACGGTCCGGGAATAGAGAAAGGCTTTTACGAGCAGACAAATATAAAAACTCTGGACGACAGGCGCACAATTGAGGAGGAGCTCCTCCATACCGCACCGGATGTGGACAGGCAGAGAGCGCGCAACATCTCGGGAATAATGATGTTTGAAGGGGATTCGGCGCTTAAGAAGATAGGCGTTCTCTCCGGCGGTGAGAAAAGCAGGGTAATGCTGGGCAAACTCCTTGCGAAACCGCTGAACTTCCTCATGCTGGATGAGCCGACGAACCACCTTGATATGCAGTCCTGCGATTCACTCCTTGAGGCTCTGGATGATTTTCCGGGAACACTCCTTCTGATCACCCACAACGAGATGTTTCTCCATGCTCTGGCGGACAGGCTTATAGTCTTCAAAAACAATAAGATAAGCGTTTTTGACGGCACATATGCCGAATTTCTTGAGAAAGAAGGCTGGGACGAAGAGGAAGAAACTCCGAAGCCAAAAAAGAAAGTCACATCACAGGGTAAGCTGACAAAAAAAGAGTTGAGAAAAAAGCGCTCCGATCTGCTGAGCGAAAAGAGCAGGGTCGTTGCTCCGCTTGAGAAAAGGGTGCAGGATACAGAAACAGCCATAGAGACCGCCGAAAAAAGAGTTGCGGATATAAACAGCTTTCTGATAACCGCTTCCGAGAACGGCGACACCGCCAAAATAAGCTCACTCTCAAAGGAGCTTACCGAATGGGAATCGGAAATCGAAAAGCTCTTTAAGCAGCTTGAAACGGCTACAGAGGACTTCGAGTTTGAATCAGCGAAATACGAAACACTTTTGAAAGAACTTGGGGATGATGAATAATATAAAAATGTTGTGAGCTTATGTTGATTCTCTGTATCAAACATACTTGACAGCATGTACATTATTATGGCAGTCTAATATTATTACAGGAGGCTGCCATGAAAATTAATATGTCTAAAAGAACTTTTCTGAGGTTTTCCGCAATCAGTATTGTCGCCGTTGGAATAATGTTATTATTCAGCTTTAACACAGCTTCTGCATCTGATTATAAAGTCTTTCATCTTGGTTCTGTGAAGAAGAAGGGCGATATAACAACATTACAGTTTAAGGATATTACAGCAGTATTTGACGATAAAACTGAGTCTGTGAAAATCACACGAGGCGGCAGTGAGATCTTCTCAAAACAAATGATCGATGGTAAGAATGAGCTAAACGTTAATGGCGGTAGTCTCAATGAAGACAGTAGCGAGGCAACTGCCAAATATGATAATATAAAAATAATTTATAATAAATCGCAGAGTTCGATTGAATTGTTTATAGCTGACAGCAGAGCATTTATCTTTAGTTTTAAAGAGCTTTGAAATGGCAGTTGTTCATTTATACAATTTAATATGGACTGATACCCATTGTACTTGGTGCCAAAATTGTATTCTTGCCTGTCCAGCTAATGTTTTTGAAAAAATGAACGGTCATGATGACTTTGATATTCAATCATCTAAATGCTACAGTGTTTGTCCTTTAGTTTGTTTTCATTTATGTCCTGAGCAATGCTTCACTATGATAAGCAGTTAAGATACTCCCATCTTTCCATTTTTTCAAGGAGCTCGGTTTCAGCGGCATCTATCTTCTGTTGCAGCTCCGCAAGGCGGGAGTAGTCGCTTCCGCCTTTTTCAAGCTCCGCCGTCATGTCGGCAAGCTTGCCCTCCAGACGGCTTATTTCCGCCTCAATGCCTTCATATTCCTTCTTTTCTGCGTATGTGAGCTTACGTTTCTTTTCCTGTGCGGGTTTGGGGGCTTCCTTCTTTTCTGCGGTTTTATCTTTCACTTTGGTTCTGGATTCCAGCCAATTGGAATAACTGCCGGGAAAGTGCTCAAAAATGCCGTCTCCCTGAAAAATAAACATAGTATCGCAGACTCTGTCCATGAAGTATCTATCGTGAGAAACCACGACAGCGCAGCCGCCGAAGTCTTCAAGAAAATCCTCAAGCACGCTTAATGTCTGTATATCAAGGTCGTTCGTCGGTTCATCCAGAATGATAAAGTTAGGGTTTTTGATAAGCTCGTTCACAAGATGCAGCCTCCGCTTTTCCCCGCCGGAAAGCTTTCCGATAGGGCGGTAGTGGCTGTCCTTCGGAAAAAGAAAGCGCTCAAGCATCAGTGACGCGGACAAGGTAAGCCCATTATCCAGCTTAATGTTTTTTGCTGTTTCCTCAATATACTGAATAACCTTCATCTCCGGGTCCAGCTCTTTACTGTGCTGATCAAACACGCCGAAGAATGTATTTATACCTATATCGACAATTCCGCTGTCCGGCTGTTCCTCACCCGTCAGAATGCGCAGGAAGGTTGATTTTCCGCTGCCGTTGGCGCCGGCGATGCCGAGTTTTTCCCCTTTTTTGAAGGAGTAGCTGAAATCACGGAACAGAACCTTATCACCATATGCCTTGGAGACATCCTTCAGGTCAACAATTTTGCCGCCCAATCTCCGTCCGAGGGTCTTAAGTTCAAGCTCACGGTCGGTTTTGCGTACTATGCTGTCCTGAATCACCGCAGCACGGTCTATCCTTGCTTTCTGCTTGGTCGTACGCGCCTTGGGGCTTCTGCGGAGCCATACAAGCTCATTCCGCATAATATTTGCCAGCCTGTCCTGCCTGCGCTGCTCGTGGGCTTCGGATTCCGCTTTTTTCTCAAGGTAGGATGAGTAGTTGCCGTCGTATCTTGTGAATCCGCCTTCGTCTATCTCAAAAATAACATTGCAGACACTATCAAGGAAGTATCTGTCATGGGTGACAAGCAAAACAGCTTTTTTGGTGGCTTCCATATGGTTCTGGAGCCATTCCACCGTATCGACGTCAAGGTGGTTGGTGGGTTCATCGAGTATGAGCAGATTCCCCTCGTCAATAAGTGCCTGAGCAAGAGAGACCTTCTTCGCCATTCCGCCGGAGAGTTCGCCCATTTTCATATTGTAGTCGTGGATTCCAAGCTCACCGAGAACAGATTTTACGCTGTATTCATATCCCCACGCATTTTTTGCGTCCAGTTCAGCCATAACCCTGTGCAGCTCAGGGCTGTCTGTATTACAGAGCTGTTCGTACCGCTTAATAAGGCGCATCGTCGGCGTATCTGACTTGAAGATGTAGTCTATCACGCTGACATGAGGCACTACATCAGGTAACTGAGATAAATAGTTTATGATACATGTTTTATTTATGGCAACATTCCCGCCGTCAGCCTCCTCAAACCCTGCGATAATCTTAAGCAGGGTGGATTTTCCGCTGCCGTTTATGCCTATTATGGCAGCTTTGTCACCTTCATTCAGCCCGAAGGTTACGTTCTCAAATATTGTCCTGTCGCCATAGTTCTTCTTAAGTTTTTCAATTGATAAAAGATTCATAGGAGAGAATTATTATATATCTTCACTGCGTTTGGCAATAAAAAAGCCCGTGAGAGGCAAATCTCACGGACTCTTAATTTGTATTACAGATGCAAATTACTAATCAACTGCCGGAGTATAGCTTTTTATAGGGTGCTCGGAAGCGGGAAGCTTCATAATATCATTTCCTGCCGCAGTCTCCATTTCCACGTAATTGACAAACGACATTGCATAGTCAAGGAAAGTATCCACACCCAGACCTCTTTGATCCTGAACTGTCTTAAATGTGGTGTAGCCGTCCTGCCCGCTTGCAGTAAATGAGTTTGTGACCACAACATACATTTCATTTTCATTTATCAGTGACCATGTGTCTGTTGCCCTGTCTCTTACTTCAAGATTGAGTATCCTGTTCCCGAATTCATTTCCTGCGTTAACATCATATCTCAGTCCGTAAGAGTAAGGGAATGCTCCGGAAGAGGCTCCGACTACAGCAAAATCAACCGCGTCCTCAAGCACTGACTTGATTTCCGAACCGTACATTTCTATTTCAAAAAGGGTGTTCGCAAAAGGCAGGAGAGTATAAGCGGTATCATAAGATATATCCGTATCTCCTTCTATGCTTATCCTCACTCCGCCCGCATTTTGAATACATACGTCAGCTCTGAGAGCCAGTTCGAGAAATCCTTTGGCAACGATCGGAGCTATATCCGAACCGAGGGGGAGATTTACGCCGCTATAAGTTACACCGGGAATCCTGTTATGAAGCAGATCCTCACCGGCTTTGCCTATAACCATAGCCTTCATTTCCTGAACTTCTTCGGAATACTCGCTTATAACAGCCGTCACAGCTGTATCTTCATCAACAATTTCGATATTGGGATTGGCGTTGATTGCGTCGATGATGGTCTGGTTATCGGCAGCAGCAGCTGCGAACAATGATGTAGGACTTGATACACTCAAAATATCGCCGACGAGAAGCACCGGATTTCCAAGGCAGCTTGTAACCCGCCCATCCTTGTCCATTGCAACGTCTAAATCGCCCACAACATAACTGTACTGCCATGCCTGAACAATGCAGACAGGCTCACCCGTCAAAGATGCCTCCATAGTGGGGTATGAACCGGACGCAGCGAGTCCTAAATCATCGAAATCGCCGAGAAGCGTATGGGAGTCTCCGTCAACAATAACGTCGATGCCTCTGACTTCTCTCGCCAAGTCACGAACATTGTCATATCCGTAATGGCTGAGAAGAATTATTTTATTTACACCCAGCTCCTCAAGGTCTTCGACTGTGTCCTCAACTGCGGTTTTTTCTTCAATGAAGGTTATGTTATCGCTCGGACTTGAGGATTGTTCGGTTTTGTCCTTGATCGTTAAGCCGATTATACCTATTTTTTCGCCGTTTATTTCCTTAATGATATAAGGAGCGATGGAACCGTCGAGTGTGCTGCCTGATGCCGGTTTCACATTGGCGCTGATTACGGGAAAGTCCAATAGATCGATAAAATCTTTAAGTGTCTGATCTCCATTGTCAAATTCATGATTTCCCACAGCCATTGCGTCAAAATTCACAAGATTCATAGCAGCGGCATCAGCGGCTCCTTTAAAAAGAGTGTAATAGAGAGTCCCTGATATTGCATCCCCCGCATGGAGAATAATATTGTTGGGTGTTTCAGCACTGAGGGATTTGATTTTTGATACAACTCTGGCAAACCCGCCAAGCTCAATTTCAACTTCAGAACCTGCGATGGTGAGAGTTGTGGATTCCTGATCGAGATGAGAGTGGTGATCGTTAATATGAATGATTTTTACCGAAACAGCCTTGTGCTCCTTCCCGGCGCTGCTGTCTGAGCTTGAATCTCCTCCGCAGCCTTGAATAACGAAAGACAGGACAGCTAAAGTGAAAAAAAACACCTTAAGCCTGCTGCTAAACCATTTCCTCATATTGCACCTCTGATTATTATGAATAGCGAAGAATAATGAAAATCAATTAAGAAAAAATGATGTTTTTATCAAATAACAGAAAAATATCCGGTTGAACAACAGACCGAGTTTTCGGGGATATTCATGAATCCAGTCTGACACAGTAAAATTTTGATATATTGGAGAAAAATGTGTCCATTTGAATACTGTAATTGTGTCTGCCAAGCTCACTGAGAGTAGACTTTACGCTGTATTCATACCCTCATGTGTTTTTTAGCATCCAATTCAGCTATGATCTTATGAGCGCATTTGGCGATAAAAAAGCCCGTGAGAGTCAAATCTCACGGGCTTTGCGGGCGTTATGAGGAAGGTTACTGGCTTACTGTTACTCCGAGGAAGTTAGCCATTGCCTTGAAGATGAATGTGTTGTCGATGATATTTGTTACGTCTTCATCATACATTTTGCCGTTATATTTGCTGAAGGTTTCACTTGCGAAATCACCTTTTGCGTACACCGAAACAAGCTCGTTGGTGTGTCCGCCTGTACCGTAGAATACCTCTCCGTCAGGGTAGATATTGCTGCCGCACCATGTGCCGGGGCAGGGAGCAACATAGCTCTGCTGAGCAGGAAGATCGCCAAGCCCGGGCTTTAGTGTGTTGTTGAGTCTGAGGAAACTGTTGCCATGGTCAGAAGTGACTATGAGCATAGTGTTTGACCAGTCAATACTGTCGCCGGGTTCATCAACAAACTCCATAGCCTTCTTGACAGCGTATTCAAGATCTATTACGCCGCCGACCATGCCTTTATAGTCATTGGCGTGGTTTGTCCAGTCTATGTCTCCCTGTTCAACCATAAGGAAAAAGCCGTTTTTGTTCTGTGCGAGAACCTTAAGCGCTGCCTCAGTTGAGTCCGCAAGCAGAGGACTTTCAGAGTCGGTTGCCGCAAAAGTGGGAGCGCCGGGAGTGTCCGTTACAGTAGGTGTAGCTATTTGTCCGCCTGTTCCGCCGAAAAGACCGAAGAGTTTTTTCTTAGCTGTTACCGCATTATCAGCAGCATTAAGAAGTGCCGTTCCGCCTGTTACACCGTCTGTTCTCTCTACAAAAACATAACCAGTGTCAGCCTTTATAGCGTTGTACGAGGCTTCTGTCATGTATTGATAATTGGGAGCAGCGGGAGTACCGACAAATGACGGATGTCCTGCGCCTATTACAACATCGGGTCTGGTGGTTGTTATTATTTCCTCCGCTATTTCGCCGTAATTGTTTCTGTTTATATTATGAGAAACAAAGGTTGCGGGAGTTGCGTGGGAAAAAGGAACTGTTGTAACCACACCGATTGCGCCTTTTCTCTGAGCCTTGGCTTTTTCTGCGATTGTAGTGAGATTGCCGCCTGCGAGGTCTCCGGGGAGCCATGCTATATTGCCGTCAACCGTTTTGTTGCCTGTGGCAAGGGCTGTTCCGGCTGAGGCGGAGTCTGTTGCAGCATATCTGCGGATATACTCATCCTCAAGCTGGGGATAAGAGTAGCTTCCTGCAACCGCAACATCATAACCTACTGTGCCATACTCTATCCTGTTATTCAACTTAGCCACTGCATACAGATCTTTGCCTTTCGCTCTGGCGTATGAGTTGTAAGTATCAACATCCCATGTAGTGCAGTTTGCTTTGAAGTCAAAATCATGGAAGGAGAGTGCCTCGGGATTGTCGATACCAAACATATAACGTGAAGCGGCAACTTCGTGAGCCTTCTGCATACCGTCACCGATAAAAAGGATTACGTTGCGGTTTGCATCAGCAATTGATTTCATTGCTCTGAAAAGGTCGGTGTTGTCTATGAGCTCTGTTCCGGGATAGAGCACACCCTGACGTGCTTCAAGAAATGCAGTGTCAGCACCTCTGGCATATACAGAAACAAGCTCGTTAGTGTGCCCGCCAGTGCCGTAGAACACTTCGCCGTCGGGGTATACATAGTTTCCGCAGTAGTTTCCGGCAGGGCAGTTGGATGAGTTTTTAACTTCCTGAAGAGGAAGATCACCCAGACCGTTGGTTTTGCCCCTGTTGAATCTCAGGTAACTGTTGCCGTGGTCGGAAGTAATTATGATTGTGGTGTTTGCCCAGCTCATGCCGTTAACGCCGTCCTCAATCATCTCTTCCGCTTTTTCCACCGCATAGTGAAGGTCCAGCACGCCGCCGACCATACCTTTGAAGTCGTTGGAGTGGTTTGTCCAGTCTATGTCTCCCTGTTCAAGCATTACAAAGAAACCGCCTGCGCCGCCTCCGGAACTGAGAACAGTGAGCGCTGCCTCAGTAGACTCTGATAAAACAGGGCTTTCGTCCTCTGTCTTAGTAAAAGAGGGTGTGCCGGGAGTATCTGTAACGGTTGGAGTGGCTATTTGACCACCTGCGCTGCCGAAAACCCCGAAAAGTTTGGTTCCGTTTGATACTGCGTTTGCTGCGGCGGTAGCAAGAGAGGCAGCTCCGTCAGTGCCTGTGTTTCTTGCAACATACTCATAATCGGCATCGCCCTGAACTGTCGCAAGCAGAGCGTTTGACATATAGGTTTCGTTATAAACCTGAGGATGACCGCCGCCTATGACAACATCAGGCTTTGTTACAGTGCTGAGCTCTGTAAAGATGGCATGGTAGTTATTTCTGTAAACATTATGGCTTACAAATGCTGCGGGAGTGGCGTGAGAGATCGGAACAGTTGTGACTATACCGATTTTACCGGGTGTAGTCTTAGATTGATAATATTCGCCTATTGTCTGAATCTCACCGTCGGTGGGGTCTCCTGATTCCCACGCAATGTTGCCGGCATCAGTTTTGACGCCTGTAGCTATGGCTGTTCCTGCGGATGCTGAGTCAGTTGCGGCTGCACCAGTTGAGGAGTCAAGGAAGTATTTGTCTTTTGTAAGTGAAGAAAGCCCCATCTGAAGAACATCAAAGCCTGTTCTGCCATTGATTGAGTCAGTTGAGTATGTGTTGTCACCTCTTTCTCCGGCAAGAGTGTTGTAGGCAGTAACATCCCATGTGGTAGCGTAGTTGGAGTAGGGGAATACTGATGAATCCTTCCATATAAGGCTGGTTTCATCGCCGTAGTAATAGCGGCTTGCGGCAGCCTCATGTTCTTCGTGCATACCGTCGCCTATGAAAAGAATAACATGCTTGGGAAGAGCCCATGCGTCTTCGCCGTTCTGTCCGTCCTGTCCTGTGCTTCCGTCATTCCCGTCAGAACCGCACGCAGCAAGTACACTGAGAGTAAGAACGAGAAGCAATAACTTAAAAAGTTTCGTTTTCAATTTAAGTCCTCCAAAAAATATTTGGTGTAACAACCAAACGGAGGATAAGTGAAAAATGTCACACATATATTATTGAGTTGTTTCATTTATTAAATTTCGTATAATCCTGAAAATATAAGTAGTTACACGTATTTGTAAAAACTATGATGATATACTGTATCATTGTTACCATTACGTCAAATATCGTAGTAATAAAACTTCTTTAATGCTAAATAATTAAAAAGAGAATGAATTAAATGTTTCAAATAAATGTCAAAAAAATAAGGGGGCTTTCGCCCCCCTGTTGTATACTTTTTTTATATTGTTGTTATTCGGGTTTCTGTGACTGGACTTTCATTCCTTCTTCATCAACGGCAACAGCTTCGATGCGTCTGTTTTTAGCTCTGTCTTCAGGTGAAGCGTTGGGGGCAATGGGTTTAGTTTCGCCGTAGCCTTTGGCAGACACTCTGTCAGCCTCTATGCCGAGGTTTATAAGTGCGCTGCTTATAGCTTCAGCTCTTCTTTCTGAGAGCTTCTGGTTGTAAGCTTCTGTTCCTTTGCTGTCTGTGTGACCCTGAATCTCAACTTTGAGAACGGGAGTAGCTTTCATGAAATCAGCGAATTCCCGAACTCTAACCATTGAAGCGTCATCAATCATGTCACTGTCGTTCGCGAAGTTAACATAAAGTTTCAGGTTTTTGAAGCAGCCTTTCTCATTTACGTCATAACCCTGAGGAGTGCCGGGGCATTGATCCTGATCATCGTAAACGCCGTCACCGTCGGAATCAACGGGTGCAACTACGACTGCTTCTTTCTTTTCTTCAGCAACAACCGCTGCCATAGGCGCAGGTTCTTCCTTAACTGCTGCTGCAACAGGTGTGGGAACAGGTTCAGCAGCCATAACAGGAGCTTTTTCCCTTACGCCGAAGAAGTAAGCAACAGACACTGCCATAAGCTGGTCGTGTTTGCCTTCGCCGAAGTAGATGTTCTTGAATGAAACATCACCTGCGAAGCTTTTAGTGAAAAGATATTTAAGACCGCCGCCGACTGCAAGTCCTGTGTTGGTGTCATCTGCTATACGAGTCTCAACACCTGCCTGAAGGAAGGGGAGGAGAGCATTGTCCATAGAGGGTCTGAAGTGGTATAAAGCGTGAAGCCCGGGAGTGAGCACATCCTCGGAACCGCTTTTGCTGTCGTACTCTGCTTCAGCATAGCCGCCTGAAAGTTCGGCAGCCCAATGTTCAGTGATGAAATACCCCAGTTTCAGACCAACTTCCATATCGTTTTTAAAATCAGATTTATCATCAAATGCTTTGTAGCCGGCATACGGACCGAAATAGTAGGCATCTTTCATTTCGTATGCAGCAGCGCTCCCGAATGTGAACGCACACATGAGTAATGCTGTAAAAAGTTTTTTCATTTCTCCTCCTATAGGATATAACTTATCTTAATTATAACACATATTAAATGATTGTAAAGTAAATAGGAATCTCAGTTTCTTGAAGGTAAAAATAACATTTTATGAAAATATTCTGGCTTCATTGCTCTGATTATCTTCTGAATGAGAATAACAATCAGGATTGAGAAGAATATCCTACCCCAGAATATGCCTGAAAGGTGACCGCCGACCACCATCAGCAGAAGTGTATCTTCTATCAGGCTGTGGCACAGACCGAGGAGAGAAATGGAGAAAAATATATCTGCTTCACTTAATTTACCGCTTTTTGCCTCATTAATAATCATCCCGCCTGCGTATGAGAGACCAATGGTGAGCCCGAATATAGTAAGGGTGGAGGCACGTGCGCTCACGCCGAAGAAGCGCAGCACCGGACCCAGCAAACGTTCCATGAGCTTCATAAGCCCAAGCGCATGGAGAATGCGCATAACAACGACCAATGTGAAGATGATGCAGGTGATCCAGATAAGGTTCTTAACCTCGCCCAAAGCCCAAGCAGAAAGAGTGTTCTCCCTTACCGGCGGAACCCACAGGATCTTAAGCGGTTCCTGAAGCGTATCAGTCGCCGTGTATATGAGATTGAGCAGCCAGCCGTAAAGGATCGCCCCGCCCATGCGCAGAATAAGCATCGCGCGGAGTCGGGGACCGGATTTGCGCATTATCTGGAGTTCAACGGGCATGGAATGGGCGATCAGGACAATTGACGCGAATACAGTCGCCTGAGCTACAGTGAGGCTGAGTCCGTCAGACAGGCTGATGAAAACTATTATGCCGCCGTAGATGTTTGTGAAAAGAGCGGTCGCCCACGCAAGCCCGAGTTCGCCCGGCAGACCGAGGAACTTCATGAACGGGTTGAGCAGAGAGGAGAGAACCTTAATGACTCCCATCTCGGAGAGTATCTTAACAGCGATTATGACCGGGATCATAATCCTGAAGAGAGTTTTGCAGATGCTGTAAGTTTCTTTGAGTAATTCTGAAACCAGTTTTATCATCAGTTACTTTAGCATAGCCGCCGGAAACGGGCAATATACTAAAGCGGGTTTAACCGATGGAAATTGTCAGCATTTTTTCTTCGATTTCGTCTTTTCTTTCCCGGGCGGCTTTCACGCTGTCAAACCCTATATGACCCTCAACAGCGCAAAATGCCTCATCATCCAACATATCAAAGCAGCTTTCAGTTTTTTCGGAAACATTTTCAGCGGACACAGGCTCACCTCACAGACTTGATAGTGAGCACTATACAACTGTAAAATAAAAAGAAAAGAGAAAATAAACAAAACATGTTTTATTGTTTTATTTTATAAAAACTTAGTTACTGTTCTCCGGAAAAAGACTTAACG
Organism: Geovibrio thiophilus; assembly: GCF_004087915.1. NCBI lineage: Bacteria > Pseudomonadati > Deferribacterota > Deferribacteres > Deferribacterales > Geovibrionaceae > Geovibrio > Geovibrio thiophilus. The sequence goes on along the minus strand of NZ_CP035108.1, from coordinate 1,643,079 downwards.
GCGTTTCAGGGGCTCCCGCATAAAAGACAATGATTTCCGCAGGAACATCACCTGTGTTTTCGCCTTTGTGCCACGTGTCCACAACCTCGACTATTGCTTCTCCGGCACGAAGAATCAGTTCATCCCCTTTTTCGGTTGTGACTTTCAGCTCGCCGGAAATAAGCACCCCGACATTGATAAGCGGATGCTTATGCAGCGGGAGAACCGCTCCGGCAGGAATAGTTATTTTAAGCACAGTAACTTCCGGCTGTCCCTCAGGATACGGGGGGAGGGGGGCTCCGTTCCAGCTCAGTATGGATTTTGTCAGAGTAACCGCTTTTACAGAGGCAGATTCAGCGCCGAAAGCGGAAACGCTGAGTGCGAGTAGTAAGATAATAATGAGTTTTTTCACGGGATCACCTTAATAATAAACTGCGGGCAGGATGTCCTGCCCGCGCCGCTGTTAAATATCTGCTTTATAAACCTCTCTGCCGTTTTTGAAGGTAAGAACGCAGAGTCCTTTCAGGGTTTTGTCCATGAACGGAGTGTTTACTGATTTTGACTTGTTCAGTTTTTTATCAAACACATATTCTTTATCGGGGTCTATGACTGCTATGTCCGCCATGGCTCCTTCCTCTATGACACCTCTGCCTTTCAGGCGGAGAAGCTGAGCCGGAGCGTAGCTGCAAAGTCTGGAAAAGTCGTTTTCGTTTATAACACCCTCACGCACAAGGTTCAGCGTGAGCGGAACGAGTGTCTGAAGCCCTGTTATACCGAATGGGGCGAGGTCGAACTCCTGAAACTTTTCATCCCTGCTGTGGGGAGCGTGGTCTGTGGCTATGCAGTCGATTGTTCCGTCCATAAGCCCTTCCTTCATAGCCTTCACATCATCAGCGCTGCGCAGGGGAGGGTTCATCTTGCAGTTGGTGTCATAGGAAAGAAGCTCTCTGTCCGTGAGCGAGAAGTGATGAGGCGTAACTTCGCAGGTAACGTTTATCCCTTTGGATTTGCCCCATCTCACAAGCTCAACGCCGTATCTGGTACTGATGTGGCATATGTGCACATGTCCGCCTGTGAGCTTGGCGAGGAGAATGTCACGGGCTATCATTATCTCTTCCGTCTCGGCGGGAATCCCCCGCAGACCTGTGATAGCGGATACTTCGCCTTCGTGAATCACGCCTTCGCCCGCAAGCTGCTTGTCCTCACTGTGGCTGAGTATCATCCCGCCGAAGCCCGATACATATTCAAGAGCCCTGCGCATAACGTCCGAACCGAGGACGGGCTTACCGTCATCGGAAAAGGCGCAGGCTCCGGCACTGAGCATGTCGCCCATTTCGGTGAGTTCCTCTCCGTGCATACCTTTGGAAACAGCGCCTACAGGGAGAATATCGCAGATGCCCAGTTCTTTGCCTTTGTCAGCCATGTATTTGGTAATTATGGCATTATCGTTCACAGGCTTGGTGTTTGCCATCGGGCAGACAGCGGTAACTCCGCCTGCTGCCGCGGCATAAGATCCGGAAATAATGTCTTCCTTATATTCAAGACCCGGATCACGGAAGTGAACGTGCATATCTATGAGCCCGGGCAGAACCATTTTCCCTTTGAGATCGTAGGTTTTATCTGCCTGAGGGGTATCATCCGTGAGGGATTTTATTATCCCGTCCTCAATGAGGATGTTTTTGGTAAGTGTTTTGTCGTGGTTAACAATCTTGCAGTTTGTAAGGAGTATTTTCATTATTCGATACCTCTCTGACCTGTTCCCAGCGTGTAAAGAACCGCCATTCTCACCGCCACGCCGCTTTCAACCTGCGGCAGGATTACAGACTGACCGCAGTCCGCTATTTCACTTGATATTTCAACCCCCCTGTTGATTGGTCCGGGGTGCATTACTATTGCGTTGTTGGAGAGCCTGAGCCTTGCGGCGTTCAGTCCGAAGTACCGGGCATATTCCTTAACGGAGGGAATGAGAAGCTTGCCCTGACGCTCTCTCTGTATGCGGAGAGTCATTATAACATCCGCTCCTTCCACAGCTTCCTCCATGTTACCGCATATTTTAACACCGAACGGGTCTGTGCAGAGGGGAAGCATGGTTTTGGGACCGAATAGGCGGAGGTTGATGCCTAATCGGGGCATTGCCCATATGTTTGAGCGTGCGACTCTGCTGTGGGTAATATCGCCGATGATCGCCACATTAAGCCCTTCAAGCCTGCCCTTGTGCTGTTTTATTGTAAGCATATCCAGAAGCGACTGGGTAGGGTGCTCGTTCAGTCCGTCACCTGCGTTGACAACGGATGCCTTGGTATTTTCGGCTATGAACTTTACCGCGCCGCTGTATGCGTGGCGCACTACAAATATATCCGTGCTCATGGCTTCGATGTTGTGCACTGTGTCTATGAGAGTTTCACCCTTGGCAGTGCTGCTTGCTGATGCCGAAAAGTTTACCGTATCGGCGGAAAGCCTTTTGCCGGCTATTTCAAAGGAGGTTCTCGTGCGGGTGGAGTTTTCAAAGAAGAGGTTCACAACCGTTTTTCCTTTGAGGGTGGGGACTTTTTTTACGTCTCTGTGGTTTATTTCCCTGAATTTTTCCGCCGTGTCCAGAAGATGAAGAATCTCCTCTTTCGAGAGGTCTATCATCCCTATGAGGTCTTTCCTGCTGTAAGACATTTGTCCGCTCCTAATAAATTAGAGGATTATTTCTTTATTATGCAAACAGAGTCCGCTCCGGCGGTTTCTCTGAAGTTTACCTGCACACTTTCGCTGAGTGCCGTCGGAACCGATTTTCCCGTGAAATCCGGCTGAACAGGCAGCTCCCTGTGTCCCCTGTCAATGAGCGCAGCCAGACTTATCTTTGAGGGTCTGCCGAAGTCTGTGAGGGCATCCAGAGCCGCTCTCACCGTTCTTCCGGTGAACACAACATCATCCACAAGGATTATGTGTCTGCCGGCAACATCAAACCCGATCTCCGTTCCCTTGACAACGGGGAAATCTGCAATCTGCGTCTGGGCTAGGTCATCACGGTAGAGAGTAATGTCCAGATACCCCACATCAGGCTTTTTCCCGCTGTGTTTTGCGATTTCGTCCGCTATTCTGCGGGCGAGCACATCGCCGCCGCTTTTAATCCCAACGATTCCGAAATTATCCGAAGAACGGACAGACTCCAAGACCTGAAAAACCATTCTGGTTATCATGCCTGCCATTTCTTCGCTGCTTAGAATCTCCTTTCCGTGACCCATCAACGACCCTCCGCAGTCTGTATTTTTTCAAAAAAAAAGCCTTCCGTCCCGAAATGGGCGGAAGGCCTTAGAGCTCTCTGTAAGAATTTGTGAACTTTCTGCGTTTTCTCATCTCAAGCCTCATATTAGATCTCAGAGATTTTGCTGTCAATAAATATCATTGATAAAATCCTAATTATTTCGTAATATTATACGATTAGTAAAATGGCAGGAATATTTCCGCTGTTAAATGCGCAAGTTTATGATGCGACAAACCAATCAATTAAAGAGGTAAAAATGAAGTTAAGAACTGTCCTTTTCGCTGCCGTGGTCTCCCTTTTTATGTACGGGTGCCTTCCGGCGGTTCTTATTGTCGGAGCCGGAGCGGCAGGAGCAACCTACAGCGTAACCACAGACGGCGTGACGGATATTATTACCGCAAGCCCGGAAGCCGCTTTTGAAACCATGCTTGATGTCATTAAGACTGAAAGAGGCGTAATCCGCGATTCCAGCATTGCAGAGGGTAAAATAGAGGCCGTTCTGCCCAATGCGGATGTATTCGCATTCATCGAAGATCAGGGACTCGGCAAAGTCAAGGTTACCATAAAAGCCAGAAAAACCCTGAATCTTCTGCCCGATAAAGAAACTGCCGTATATCTCTACAAACAGTTTATCAGGAATTTTTAATGCTCAGAAAGGCCACTCTGGCTGATACCAGAAAAATACAGAAGCTGGTCAATGCTTACGCCTCAAAAGGCGAAATGCTGTCCTTAAGCATAAGCGAAATATGCGAAAGAATACTCGAATTCATAGTCTGGGAGGAGGACGGCGAACTCCTCGGCTGCTGTGCTATGCACCCCTCATGGGAAGATCTTGTCGAACTCCGCTCAATAGCGGTTGCGGAACACTCCTCCAGACACGGCATAGGCAAGGTGATGGTGGAGAAGGTTCTGGAAATGTCCAGAGAGATCGGAGCCAAAAAAATATTCCTCCTCACTTACAAGGCAGATTTCTTCGCAAAGTTCGGCTTTGAAGAGGTTGAGAAGGACACGCTGCCGAAAAAAATCTGGTCGGACTGTCTTAAGTGCGCCAAGTTTCCTGACTGCGACGAAACCGCAATGGCTATGGAGCTTTGATGGACTTCGCCGGACGACTAATTGATAAATATGCAAAAAATTTTGACAGTATAGAGATACAGCTTTCTGAAGGCAGCTCGAAAACCGTGGACACAAGAGACGGAGAGGTGGAAGACGTTGCTGTCAATTCATCCTCCGGTCTCAAGATCAGGGTCTTTAAAGAAGGCAGAATCCTTTACTACACATCCGGCGGGGTTAACGAGGAAAGGCTCGATGCCTTCTTTCGGGAGGCTCAGGATGTTATCAATCTTACCGAAAAGGATGAAAACGTATTTATCCCTTCCTCTCCGGAGACTTATGAATATGTTACGGATCTTGCTGAACCCGATATTGAAAAGCTGAAAAGCTTCGCACTGGTAACAGAAAGCGGAGCTAAAGGGCTTGATGCAAGGGTGAAATCAGTTAAATCTGCGTCATGCTCATATATTAATCAGAAAACATTAATCACCGGAACACATATAGCCGCTAAAGTATGGAACAGACAGCTTATTTCATCTTTCTGCCAGTGTCTGGCGGAGGATAACGGCGATATTCAGGAAGGCTACGAAGGGGAAACGGTTTACTTCGGCAAGCCCTTTACACCGGTGCTTACCGGAAAAAAAGCCGCAGAAACGGCGGTGAGTCTCCTCGGCGGAAAGCCTCTGAAAACCGGAAAGTATAATATACTTTTCGATTCCGGCACCGCAGCTCAGTTCTTTGAGCTTATTTCTGAGATGTGCGACGCAGAAAATATCTTAAAACATATGAGCTTGTTTGAAGGCAGACTGGGGCAGGCTGTTGCTTCCTCTGTGCTGAGCATATGGGATGATCCCTTTCATCCTGACGCCATAGGCTCATACAGGTTTGATGATGAAGGAACTGCGGCTGTGAAGACACATCTTGTTACAAAAGGAGATCTTGAATCCTATCTCCATAACGGTTACACTGCCGGATTAATGAAGACTGCGAACACGGCAAACGCAGTTCGCACGGGTTCAGGGAAAATAGGCATAGGGGCTTCAAACCTCGTTATCGGCTCCACGGAAAAAGCATCTGCGATCACAGCAGTTCAGGGTGATGTGGTGAAAGTTCTGGATGTTATGGGGCTGCACACGGCGGATACCGTCAGCGGTGACTTTTCGCTGGGCATATCAGGCGTCGTGCTGAGAAACGGCGAGCCTGTTTCATCATTCAGGGAATCGGTACTCACCGGCAATCTGATGGATCTCCTTAAGGCAGTCACGGCAGTATATGATAACACCCGCATCCACGGCAACGTAGTTACCGGGGATGTATTATTTGATAAACTTACAATAAGCGGAAGTTAGGCAGACAATCCCACGGACGGGGTTGCGCCGTGCGAAGCGAAGCCGCATTCATTGCGGCGCGAGCGTGTGAGGAAACGGACAGGACGTGCCGTTTACGAACTATGGTAGACAAATGTATATAACAACCCCATGGACGGGGTTGCGCCGTGCGAAGCGAAGCCGCATTCATGCGGCGCGAGCGTGTGAGGAAACGGACAGGACGTGCCGTTTACGAACTATGGTAGAAGGACACATAAATGAGTATTGAAGAATCACAAAGCTTATTCTGGGAACTGAAAGATCAGGTCAAGGGCTTTTATCCTGTAGTCAACGAAGAAGACATAACGGAGAGAATACGCCGTGTGGACGAAATGTCCATCAATGAGCCTGACTTCTGGACAAAAAAGGAATCTAAGGCGCTGCTTAAAGAGCAGTCAAACATGAAGAAATTTCTTGATGAGTGGAAAGATGTGAAAAATCTCGTGGACGAGGTTGAAACTCTCCTTGAGCTTTACGGCGAAGGCGCTGATGAGGTTGCGGAAGATATAATATCTACCACAGACAAACTGGAAGCCACAATCAGGCAGTTTGAGCTTAAACTGATCCTTGACGATCCGCACGATCCTAATAACGCAATCCTCACCATCCACTCCGGCGCAGGCGGAACAGAGTCCAATGACTGGGCGCAGATGCTTTACCGCATGTACACCCGATACGCAGAGCGCATGGGCTTCAAGTGCGAAGTGATGGACATGATAGAAGGGGAGGAAGCGGGTATAAAATCCGTTACCTTCAACATAATAGGAGCTTACGCCTTCGGTTATCTCAAGGGAGAGATAGGCGTTCACAGGCTTGTGCGCATCTCCCCGTTTGACTCCCAGAGCAGAAGGCACACATCATTCGCCTCAGTATTCGTTCTCCCTGAGATTGACGATGATATTGAGATAGAAATCAACGAATCCGAACTCCAGATAGACACATACCGTGCCAGCGGTGCGGGCGGGCAGCATATCAACACTACGGACTCCGCCGTACGCATAACTCACCAGCCGACGGGGATAGTTGTCACATGCCAGAACGAGCGCAGCCAGCATAAAAACAAAGCCCACGCAATGAAGCTCCTTAAAGCGAAGCTCTATGACCACGAAATGAAAAAGCGCAACGAAGAGCGTGACAAGCTGGAAAGCACCAAAACCGACATCGCATGGGGCAGTCAGATACGAAGCTATGTAGTCCATCCGTATAAAATGGTAAAAGACCTCAGAACCAGACACGAAACCGGAAACGTGGACAGTGTAATGGACGGCGGGCTGGAACCCTTTATCAGATCATATCTTCTTCATTCGGCAGGTATAGAAAGTGACGCAAAAGAAAATTGAGTCTTTAAGACCCACATACGCGCTGATAGACTTAAAATCATTCGCACATAACATAGAACAGGCAAGAAGCTTAAGCGGAACGGATATTATAGCCATCATCAAGGCGGACGGCTACGGTCACGGAGCCCTGAAGATGGCGGAGTACGCTTGGAGAAACTGCGGTGTGAAGCGCTTCGGCGTGGCGACAGTGCTTGAGGGGATGATCCTCCGTGAGCATCTGGGACGTGAGCCCATGATCTTTCTCCTCGGTTATGTAGATCAATTCCTCCATGAGGAGCTGTTCTCCAATAACCTCATCCCCGCTGTTTTTGATGATGAAATAGCCTCCGCTTACCATTCCTACCTCGTAAAACATGACCGCACGGCGGATATAACCCTCAAGATAGATACAGGCATGCACAGGCTGGGTTATCAGCCGGATATGGACTATTACAGCTTTACGGTGAAGTATCCCCGTTTCCGTGTATGCCATGTGATGAGCCATCTCTCAAGCTCCGACACGGATTTGGAATACAGCAATCACCAGAAGGAGCTTTTCAGCGCGTTCATAAAAAAAAATCACATAAAATCGAACACAAGCCTTCTGAACTCCTCCGGTATAGCGAATATCAAAAACGAGTTCTCGCTGGCACGCCCGGGAATAATGCTTTACGGCTATCTCTATGGCAATAATGAGGTTGCCTTAAAGAAAGTTATGAGGATATACTCAAAAGTGGTTCATATAAAAAGAATCAAAAGCGGTGAAACAGTGAGCTACAACAGACGTTTCACCGCTGACAGGGAAATGACCGTAGGCGTTGTTCCCATTGGGTATGCGGACGGCTATTCCAGACGATTTTCAAACCGTGCGGAAATGCGTGTTAACGGTGTGAACTGTCCTGTGCTGGGAACTGTCTGTATGGATATGACTATGATAGACCTCACGAATGTTCCGCTTAACGGGATGTATCCCGAAGTGGAAATTCTGGGAGATAATATAACCGCTGACAAATGGGCGGAACTGGCAGACACTATAAGCTATGAAGTTCTCTGCGGCATATCCGACAGAATACCCCGAATCTACAAAGACTAAAGGAGAAGTCCACCTGAAATGAACGGACTTTTGGCATTTATCGGCAGACCTTTTACAGTAATGAGCGTCGGAGCGGGCAGGCTCTCTCTTCTGCTCTGGGAAACGCTTCGTGTGGCATTTATGCCGCCCTACAGGTTCAGCTTGTTCATCAAGCAGGTTGAGTTCATAGGCGTAAACTCGCTCTCAGTCATAATACTCACCGGAAGCTTCACAGGAATGGTTTTCGCTTTTCAGAGTTACATAGGCTTCAGTAAGTTCGGCGCGGAATATCTGGTGGGAACTGTTGTCACCCTCGGCATGGCACGTGAACTCGGACCTGTTCTCTCTGCGATAATGGTTGCTGCCAGAGCCGGTTCAGCGATCACTGCCGAGATAGGCACAATGAAGGTTACGGAGCAGATAGACGCTCTTTCGTCCCTTGCGGTTGATCCGGTGCAGTATCTGTTTGTGCCCCGAATCCTCGCGGGAGTCTTCGTTATGCCTCTGCTCAATGCTGTTGCGGTCTTCTGCGGAACTATCGGCGGGGTTTTCGTCGGTGTGAGCATTCTCGGCATAAACAAAACACTCTATCTTGATAATATGTACCGTTATATCGACCTTTCCGACTTCATGAACGGAATGATAAAGTCTGTTGTCTTCGGACTGCTGGTAACTCTTGTAGGCTGCTACAAAGGCTATTACACATCAGGCGGCGCGGAAGGCGTAGGTAAAGCCACGACAGAGTCAGTGGTTCTTGCGTGCATACTGATTCTTGTTTTTGACTATATTCTTACGGCATTCATGTTTTAGGCGGTCTCATGGAATTTGCGATAGAACTGAAAGACGTACATAAAAGCTTCGGCGAATATAAAATCCATAAAGGGATTGATATTCAGGTGCATAAAAACGCCATCACTTACATCATAGGTCCTTCCGGAACAGGAAAAAGCGTTCTGCTCAAGCAGATGTGCGGTCTTATGCCCCCGACCAAAGGGGATGTTCTGGTGGACGGCAAAAGCATAGTCGGACTTAAAGGTAAGGATCTGCTGGAATTGAGAAAAAAATTCGGCATCCTTTTCCAGAACGCGGCGCTGTTTGATTCCATGACAGTTTTCGAGAATGTTGCCTTCCCGCTTCTGGAACACACTAAGCTTAATAAAAAACAGATCCATGACATAGTTATAGAAAAACTCCGCCTTGTGGGCTTGAGAGATATTGAAAAGAAACTCCCTTCCGAGCTTTCCGGCGGTATGAGAAAAAGAGTCGGGCTGGCAAGAGCCATAGCCCTTGAACCGCAGATTATTCTTTACGATGAACCCACCACAGGACTTGACCCGATCATGTGCGATGTGGTGGACAACCTCATAAATGACACACAGAAGGAACTGAATATAACCTCAGTTGTCATATCCCATGACATAGACAGCGCTTTGAAAATTGCCGACTATATGGCTATGCTCTATGACGGCAGGGTGGTTCTCTTCGGAACTCCGGATGAGTTTAAGTCAACTGATAATCCTTATGTGCGTCAGTTCCTTTCCGCCTCCATGGAAGGACCCATAAAAGTAATATAAGCGAGGGGTAATAGATGAAAGCAGGACTTGAAGCCAAGGTTGGCGCCTTCGTAATCATATGTTTTGTGCTGATAGGTTTTATGTCTCTTAAGGCAGGCTCGTTTTCTCTGGGCAGTCAAAAAGGGATGGAGATAAAGGCGGAGCTCAGCAATGCCGCCGGACTCACGGCAGATTCCGCAGTTATGTTCAACGGCGTGGAGGTGGGCAAGGTCACAGAGGTCAGGCTCATTAACGGAAAGCCGGTGATTACTATGGTGATCGATGAGCAGTACGAAATACCCTCAAATATTATACTCGCCGTGCGCTCCAGCGGCTTTCTCGGTGAGAAATACGCCGAACTCCAGATGAAAAGCGATGAGTTCACCGGAACGCTCCAGCAGGATGATGTAATCAGAGAATCCGCAAGCTCCACAGACTTTGACGAACTCGGAAACAAGCTCGGCGACATAGCCGGAGATGTCAAGGAGATAACCTCCGCTCTTAAAGAGGTTCTCGCCACAGCAGAAGCCAAGGATCACATGAAGATGACCCTTGAGAATGTCCGCTATACCACAGACATGCTCCGTGAGATTCTCGCCCAGAACGAGATGCGTGTAAACGCAATAATGCGCAATGTCGAATCGCTCACTGGCTCGCTGAACAGCCTTGCTGTGGGTAATCAGGAAAACATGAATGAGATTATTGCGAATATACGCCTGATCACGGAAGATCTGAGGATGCAGACTCCCCAGATAGCCGAAAACCTTAAAAATGTTACAGGCGATATAGACGACATAGTCGGCGGAAACAAAAGCGACATAAACGACACTATAAAGAGTCTCCGCGCAGTCACTGCGAAGCTTGAAACCACTGTGGACAACATGAACGACATCACCGGACAGATAAAATCCGGCGAAGGCACAGTGGGCAAACTGATTTATGATAATAAAACCATTGATAATGTAAATGAAACTCTCACTGGTCTTAAAAATACCATGGGCAAGCTGGATAAGATGAAGGTTTATCTCTCATTTGAAGGGCAGCATAACTTTGAGGAGAGCGAAAACAAAGGCTATTTCAGGCTTAAGCTTGTCCCAAACGAGAAAAGATATTATCTCCTCGGTGTTGAAAGCCATCCCAACGGGAGAGATACAACGGAAAAATTCAGTCAGAAGATATATAACGGCGGCAATCCGTCAGGCGGAGACGGCTATTGGGTGGATGTAGAAGGGGAAAGAACAGTCAACAAGGACGAGCTTACATTCACGGCGATGTATGCCCACAGGTTCTTTGACAATTTCTACTTCCGCATTGGTCTCATGGAGTCCGAATTCGGTGTGGGCGGTGACTTTTATCCGCTTAAAAATCATAAAAACCTTGAGCTCAAGCTTGATGTTTACGACTTTCCCGATGAAGACGAAGACAGAAACGTAAATGTTAAGGCGTACGCCAAATACAAATTCTTTGAGAACTTCTTCGTTACAGGCGGTGTGGACAACATAGCAAACAGCGACACCAGAACGCTTTTCCTCGGCGGCGGCGTTGAGTTTAATGACGACGACCTTAAATACCTGATGGGAAGCATTCCCTCGTTTTAAGGCAGCAGAATGAATTTTCACATTGGCATATCCACATGCCCTAACGACACATATATTTTCGGCGCTTTGCTTGAGGGGTATATCAAAACCCCTCATACTTTCACTCCGTTCATGGACGATATAGAGGTGCTCAATAATAAAGCGCTGAGCCGTGAGCTTGACATAGTTAAGGTTTCCTACGGCATGATTCCGCAGGTACTTGACGATTACGCCGTGCTGAAGGCTGGCGGGGCGCTGGGCTTCGGCTGCGGACCCTTGGTGGTTGCCGCAGGGGAGATAGACATAGCTTCGGCTAAAGGCGCCAAAATAGCCATACCCGGTGTCCACACAAGCGCTTTCAGGTTCTTCAGACACTTCTTCGGTGAGGATTATGAGTTTACCGAAATGCGCTTTGATGAAATAATGCCGGCGGTGAAAGATGGCAGAATTCTTGCCGGAGTGGTGATCCACGAAGGCAGGTTTATCTACAGGCAGGAAGGACTTGTGAAGCTCTGTGACTTGGGAGAGCTCTGGGAAGAAAAATACAAGACTCCGATCCCTCTCGGCGCGATACTCATAAGGAAAAAATACGCCTCATACGCCGATGAAATTAACTCTCTTATCAGAGAATCCATCAATTTTGCGGATACAAGGTACGCAGAAATAGAGCAGTACATTAGAAAGCATGCTCAAGAGCTTGATAATACAGTGATTAAAAGCCATATCAATCTTTATGTAAATGATTATTCCATAGATATGTCGCCCGCTATTGACGGTCTGTGCGGTTTTTTAGGCTGCAAACAAACTGATTTCGTGTGAAAACCGGCTCCCGCAAAAGCCTCAATTTCCGCTTGCGTATAATCTTCTGAGGCTTTAAAATCAATACCTATGAGAAAAATTGAACTTCTGCTTGAAATCAGCAATATCATTCTGGATGCCGAAAGCATGGAAGATGTTATTACCAGAACAGTAACCCATCTTAGGCGGGGTCTGGGCAGTGACGTCTGTTCGGTTTATCTTTTGAGCAAATTCAAAAAAGACACGCTCACGCTCATGGCTACGGACGGTCTCAGCCAGTCCGCCGTGGGCAATGTAACCATGAAAACCTCTGAAGGTCTGACAGGGCTCAGTTTCACTAACGGCGAGTATACTTTCATCAGAAACGCTTCCAAACACCCCAGATTCAACTATTTTCCCGGCATAAACGAAGAACCCTTCAATACATACATAGGCGTTCCTCTCAAGGGGCGCGCCCATATCATCGGCGTGCTTGTTTTCCAGTTCAAGAAGGACAGAAAGAACACCGAAGCTATGAAAGCGCTTATCAAAGCTGCCGCCGCACAGGTTTCCACCATAATGATGAAGCACTATCTTTATGAGCCGCACAACGATGACGATATGTACGAGGGCGAAATCAACGTGCGGGGAATACCCCTTTCCGGCGGAATAGCCATAGGCTCACCCGCTATGGTGCTTTCAAGGTTCGTGGAAAAAAACACAGGGAATCTTGATATATCCAGAGAGCTTCAGGAGCTCGAAAACGCTTTCTTGAAGACCAAGGCAGATCTCCTGAAACTTATTGATGAACTTGATAATAACGGCAGCAACTCGGATTCGGAGATTTTTCAGACACACCTGTTGATGCTGGAAGACAGCATGTTCAGGGAAGATATAAAGAAACACGTCACAGAACACAGGAAAAGCGCAGCATTCAGCGTCCGCCATGTGGCGGATAAGGTGATAAAGCGCTTTATGTCCATACCGGACAGATACATACGGGAGAGAGCAGGGGATGTTGAGGACATATCAAAACGCCTTCTCAGTCACTTGGGCGTTATGAGACGGGATGTGGAGTTGGGCGAAAACAGCATCCTCATAGCTGATGCCCTCACACCCGGGGAAACAGCTTCCCTTGACCTTGAAAAGGTTACAGGCTTCATAACCTCAAAGGACGGGGCGACAAGCCACACGGCAATCCTTGCGAAAAGCAGACATATACCAGCGGTAAGCGGAGTGAAGAAGCTCTCGGAGTTTATGGAAGTGGCGCAGACAATAATCCTTGACGGTGACAGCGGGGAGATATTTATCAACCCCACTGCGGAAAGGCTTAAGGAATATAACGAAAAGCTCAATAATATAAAGCAGAAGCCGGATCTGGGCGAGGCTGACCCGAACATTGTTCTCCCTGATGGGGAGCGGGTGTATTTCTACGCCAACGTATCAAGCCTTCTGGACGCTGAAAGGGCGCGCAGCCTCAAGGCGGACGGAATAGGGCTTGTGCGCACGGAGATTTTCTATCTTCAGAATCCCGCAGGCTTCGGATTTGAAGAGCAGGTGAAAGCATATGAGGAAATCCTCTCCATGTTTCCGGGAGATGTGGTTTTCAGGCTGTTTGACATAGGCGCGGACAAGAAAAGCAATCTTGAAATCCCTGAGGATAATCCGGCGCTGGGCAACAGAGGAATAAGGCTCCTTCTGGACGGTAAGCGGATGCTTGAGGAGCAGCTCAGGGCGCTTATTGAAGTATATTCGTCTTACCCTTCGCTGAAGATAATGGTTCCTTTTGTATCAACTCCGGAGGAGCTGCGGGATGTTGTACTCCTCGGCAGACAGATAGCGGAGGAGAGAGGAGTAAAGGCTCCGTCCTTCGGCACTATGATAGAGATCCCGTCCGCCGTATTCTACATCGAGGAGCTGGCGGAATACTGCGATTTCTTCAGCATAGGCTCAAACGATCTCTTTCAGTACTTTTTCGCGGTGGACAGAACAAACCCTGCGGTGAGCTCACTGTATCAAACTAATAATAAAGCATTTCTTGCTCTTCTTGAGCACATATACCAAAGAGTCGCCAAAACAGGCAGGAAGCTGGAAATCTGCGGCGAGATAGCGGCGGATGAACGGATCCTCAGCCACCTTATAAAAACCGGATACAGGATTTTCAGTCTGAACCCATATGTTATTAATGATTTAAGACATTTTATCAGAAATACACTCTGTTAGAATTAATGATATGATCAGTTTCTTTGATTTTACCTAATATTAAACACTTCCCAACCTATTTTTTTTCAAAAATAGTATCGTATGATAGTTTTTCACTGCATATGCTGTGCTAACTTCCCTTTATACCTTGTAAAGGAGGAAGCACAATGTTGCGTAATTTATTTGTTTATTTAGCAGTGATGATGCTGTGCGCATCATCAGTCCTTGCTGCACCGAAGCGGCAAATTGTTGAAACTGATGTTGTAGTTGTCGGTTCAGGTCTTGCCGGTCTTTCTGCTGCGGCTGTCGCCTCAGAAAACGGGCTGAAGGTTTATCTTATTGAAAAAATGCCTACATTAGGAGGAGCCGCTCCTTTTGTTGAAGGCACATTCGCTGTCGAAAGCTACATGCAGCGGCAATCTTCTGACAGGATAACAACCGATCAGGCGTGGAATATGGCAATGGAATTCAGCCATTGGAAAGCCAACGGCGCAGTGCTGAGGGCATTAATTAACCGTTCGGCGGAAAATGTCGACTGGATGAAAGAGCGCGGAGTGGTCTTTGAAAAGGTTCACACCGTAATATATAACGGTCCTAAAACATGGCATCTGTTCCATGAGGGTTCAGGTGCGACAGCCGTTAAAACTCTTGTCGATATTATCCATAAAACGGGTAATAAAACAATGACCGAAACCGCCGGGAAAAAACTCATTACTGACGGCAAAGGTAATGTCGTCGGAATAATAGCAGAAAACACTGACAGCGGTGACGAGATAGAATTTCACACCAAAGGCGGCGTAATTCTCTGCACAGGCGGATTTGCCAACAACCTGAAGATGATGAAAAAGTACATTGCCAACGCCGAACAGCTCGTTGCCGGTCCGAAAGCCGGTCGTGAAGGCGATGGTATAAACATGGCTATGGCAGCAGGAGCAGGAACGGAAAGCATGAGCTCTCTGCTTGTGCTCGGCGGCATTCCTATCGGTCAGGATCCTAACCAAACCCTCACAGACACAACCCCTCTCGGGCAGATCACCAGTGTTCTCCGTCAGCCGCTTCTCTGGGTCAGCAAGGCGGGCAACCGTTTCTTCAATGAGCAGCACTCCTCAGACTGGACTGTTTCTCAGAATGCTATTGAACGCGTCGGGAAAAGATACTTTGTTGTTATGGATCAGAACACTGTCAATGAGCTTAAAACAAAAGGAACTCTTATGCCTTACAGCGACTGGGTTCCGGCAGGAACACACTTAAACCTCATTGATGAGGGAATTAAAGAAGGCGAGAAAAAAGGCTATGCTTTCAAAGCGGATACAATTGACGCTCTTGCCAAAAAAATTGGTGTGCCCGCTGAAAATCTTAAGAAAACTGTCGCTGATATTAACAGATTTACCGATTATAACTACGATGAGGTATTCGGCAAAGACAGAAGATTTCTCCGCAAAGTCGAAAAAGGTCCTTTCTACGCAGTTGAAGGAGAACCGTCATTTATGAGCACAATCGGCGGTGTACGCATTAACGCAAACATGCAGGCTGTAACGGATGATGATACTCCGATAAACGGTCTTTATGCGGCCGGTATAGACGCAGGGGGCATGTTCGGTGATACCTACGATCTTATCATGCCCGGTTCTCTTTCAAGCTATGCGGCAACAGGAGGCAGAATCGCTTCTGAGCATATTGCCGTAAAACTTGGTAAAATTAAAAAATAACTTTAATTTGAGAGCGGCGGTAAATAAACCGCCGCCAATTTAACAAAGCGGTAGATTATGAGACAGGTATTTTTTCAAAAGCCATGGATCTACATTGAAGAACCGCCTCAACTCCGTGAAATTTATTTAAAATATGGTTCTTTGGAATCACTGGGGCGCGGCACCCCATTGATGAACGGAGGATCCGAAGGAAAATTTTATTATCTGAAAAAAGGATTGGCAGCATTCTCATTTCAGGACAAGCACGAACGAAGCTTCATCTTCAGCCTCGTTATCCCCGGGCGTGCACTTGCTGATATTGACGGTCTGACAAGAGAGTTAGTCAATGTAACTGACAGCGTGATAAGACCTTCGGAAGTTTTGAGCATCACCTACGATGTATGGCAAAAGTATATCGGTAATAACCCCGAGCTTATGCTTCTTTACACTAAAGGAGTGGTAGCTAAGGAAGAAACCCATATGGAAGCCATGATCGCCAACTATACTCTCAGTGTTCCCGAAAGGTTGAGAGTATTTTTAAAAGTGCTTGTAACTTCATATAATCCGGAAATTAAAAACGGCTGGAACATGCTCCCCATCTATCTTAGTCACAGAGAATACGCACAAATACTCGGAGCATCAGAGGTTACGGTTTGCCGCACGGTTGTTGAAATGTATGAGAAAAAATTAATGAGCAGAAACAAGCGGAATATTTACGTTCATTCGTCACTCTTTGAAGACATGTACGATTGGACTGAAACGCAGTAACCCTGCTGTTTTTTACCCGTTTGGCATTAATTTTTTACCTTTTTCTTTTGGCAGTGAAAAAACGCCCATATCAAAGAACCGCGTAACAGTTTATTAATGTGAGGATTTTATATGTTAGCCAGATATATGCCCATAACTTTTATAAAAATCAGAAAAGCGGTAATCGTACTGCTTCTGCTTTTTCTGGTATCAGCTTTTTCACCTGCAAACGCGCAGGATTACGCGCTTGGTTCAGAAGGTATAAAGGCCGCCAGCATACCCGGACCCGGCTTTTACTATGTAATGTACAACCAATATTTCTCTTCCGATGAATTCAGAGACCGCAGCGGTGATAAAATTGACAATCCTCCGGAAATCAAAACATTTGCCAACGTTCACCGTTTTATATGGATGACAAAAAAGAAAATCCTCGGTGCTGATTACGGAATGAATCTGATAATCCCGGCTGTTTATGTTGATATTGAAACAGCCGCCGGTGATGACAGCGAGTTTAATATCGGTGACACAACCATTGAACCGTTGACTCTCGCATGGCACGGCAAAAGATATGACGCTGTCTTTGGTGCTGCCATGTATCTCCCCACTGGAGAATACGACAAATCAGATTTGGCCAATACAGGCAATGATCATTATACACTGATGACTACATACGGCGTAACCTTCTATCCGGATGAAGACAAACTGTGGAGCGTTTCTGTTTTAGCCAGACATGAGAAACACTTTGAAAACAGGGATCTTGATATTACATACGGGGACGACCTGAACTTGGAATGGGGAGTAGGGCGGACAATCGGAATCTTTGATGCAGGTCTTTCAGGCTATGCTCACTGGCAGATTACTGATGATTCAGGAAAAGATGTGTCATGGGATAAATCTGTTCACGACAGGAAATTCGGAATCGGTCCGGAGCTCAACGCTTTTATCTCCCAAATCAACGGTCAGGTAAAAATAAAATATTACAAAGAGTTCAGCACTGAAGACTCAACAGAGGGCAATGCTCTCTGGTTAACCTTCTCAACGAAACTTTAGCACCATTGAAGGCAGTACGGAACTTGCATATCTGTACTGCCTAAACTCACAAATGGAGAAATAAATGTTAAATAATAAACACATATATACTATTGTACTCGTTTTTCTGACAGTCTCTCTCTGGGGTTTCGCAGAGGCTTCCGATAAACAAATTAATGCGAAGCATGCAGAAGCCGGAATAACATGTAGTGACTGCCACCAAACAGACACTCCTTCCAGATCTGCTTCGCAGCAATCGTGCAGATCCTGCCATGAGAATATTGACGCAGGTGAAAACCTTATTCTCAAAAGCGCTGACGGCAAAGAGTATTCAGTAAACCCTCATAATGCCCACACTGGTTCCCTGAGGTGCACTATATGCCATCATATTCATTCCCCTTCGGAGTTGTATTGTAACAAAGAATGTCACCATACTTTCACAATAAGTGTTCCATAGACAGGAATGCACCATGCGGAATAATATGCAAAAGCGGAGATTCATAATTCTTTTCACAATAAATTTTTTTATCACACTTGCTTTTGCGGCAAATGACTCACTTTTCCCGTTATTTTATAATAAATACTATTCACAGGGACTGACATTCGGGTTTGCGTTTGCTTTTTATGCTGCATCAAAAATATTGTTCTCACCTCTGGCAGGCAGCATTATTGACAGGTATGGTTCACGTATAGTTCTCTTTTTCGCGCTTGTATTGTTCACCACAGTCTCGCTCATGTTCTGTTTGGTACATGGAGCAAAGATTATTCTGATATTAAGAGCGTTACAGGGAATTGCGTGTGCCATGTTTCGTCCTGTGATGTACTGCCTGCTTGAGTTTTCTGAAAAACAAAGAGGAAAAACCTTGGGTATTTTTGACTTATCGTTTTATTCCGCTGTTGCGGCGGCACCGTTTACAGGCAGCGTTATTGTCGAAAATTTCGGATTCGGTTATTTATTTTTATTTATAATACTTTGCTGTTGTTTTTGCATTTTTCTTGTTTTTTTCATAGGGGAAAACAAGAAAAATGAGCCTATATACGACAAAAAACAAAGTCAGGTTTTTAAAAAGACAGAGATCAACACTATGATGATTTATATCTTTTGCAGAGCATGGGGAATTTCCGCTGTCACGGTTTTCCTTCCTATATACCTCAGCGGATTATCCGTATCTGTAAAAGGAATCGGTCTGGCTCTCAGTCTGTCAGCGTTGCTAACCGCGGTTTTTTTACCGTTTACTGGTAGATTGGCAGATTATTTTCATAAAGAAATACTTATTGTCTGCGGAGGTTTGGCAGTATCATCCCTTCTTATCGCAACCGTATTGCTTAACAGCTATGTGTATATACTTGCTGTACTGCTTTTCAGCGGTATATTCAGTGCTGTTTCCCAGCCTGCCTGCCTTGCCTTCCTGATGGAACAGAGTGAGAGCGCTGTGCACGGCAGTATCCTAGGGCACTTTAATATGTTTATGGGGCTTGGTTTTGCATGCAGCCCCGTTTTCAGCTCAATTCTTTTCAAATATGCCGGAATTAAATCAGTTTTTATATTTTCAGGACTCATGGGGATAGTTTCGACAATTGTTTTTTTCTTAATGAGAACCGGCAGAATTTCAGCTCAATCCATGTCGGCAATCGGTAATGAGCCTGCTGATTGGAGCGCAGGCAAGGTCACGGGAACATAAAAAAAGCGAGCTGTTACACCCGCTCCGTTATTAAACCTTTATATCCACATCCAGACCGATGCAGTCCCTGTATTTATCCAGTATCGGCTGAACTTCACCTTCCAAAAAGTCTGTGACCTGTTCAGGGGCTCTGCCGACAAACTTGGAAGGCTCAAGGAGACTGTCTATCTCCTCGCGGGTGAGGGGCACACCTGAGTGATTCGCAAGCCTCTCAAGAAGATCATTGTCAAGCCCTTCGGACTTAACCCGTTTTCCCGCCTCCATGGATGCCTCACGGATTATTTCGTGGAGTTCCTGCCTGTCGCCGCCGCGTTTTACAGATTCCATGATGATGTTTTCCGTTGCCATAAAAGGCAGCTCGTCCATTACACGCCTGTGGATCATCCTTTCGTAAACCACAAGACCGTCTGTTATGTTGTAAAGCAGCTCCAGAACGGCGTCCATGGTGAGGAAAGCTTCGGAGTTGCTGATTCTTCTGTTGGCAGAGTCGTCCAGAGTACGTTCAAACCACTGCGTGGCGTGGGTCATGTATGGATTTATGCTGAGTGTTATCACGTGCCTTGAGAGAGAGCATACACGCTCGCTTCGCATAGGGTTGCGTTTGTAAGCCATGGCGCTGGAGCCTATCTGGTTCTTTTCAAAGGGCTCTTCGACCTCTTTAAGGTTGGCAAGAAGCCTTATATCTGTCGCCATCTTATGGGCTGATTCCGCAAGGGAGGCGAGGGCGGCAAGCACTCTTGAATCCTGTTTTCTGGTATATGTCTGTCCCGTGATTGTGAGAACCTTGTCAAAGTCCATTTTGGAGGAAACAGTTATATCCAGCCTGCGAACCTTGTCGTGGTCACCCTCAAAAAGGTGAAGGAATGACGCCTGAGTGCCCGTGGTTCCTTTAACACCCCTGAAACGGAGGTTCTCAATGGCGAACTCAAGAGTTTCAAAATCCAGCATGAAGTCCTGAAGCCAGAGACAAGCACGCTTGCCCACAGTGGTAAGCTGAGCCGGCTGAAAGTGGGTGAAGCCGAGAGCGGGCATGTCTTTATATTTCACGGCAAATTTGGCTATATTATTCATAACGCTGATGAGTTTTTTGCGTATCAGAACCATTGCCTCTTTCATCACGATAAGGTCAGTATTATCACCGACATAAGCGCTCGTAGCACCGAGATGTATTATCGGCATAGCCTTCGGGCATACTTTACCGAAAGTGTGAACATGCGCCATAACATCATGGCGGAATTTCCTTTCCATTTCAGCAGCATAGGGGAAATCTATATTGTCAACATTTGCCTTCATCTCGGCGATCTGCTCATCGGTGATGTTAAGCCCCAGCTCCTTTTCTGATTCGGCAAGTGCTATCCAAAGCTTTCTCCATGTAGAGAATTTTTTGTGTGGAGAGAAGAGGTAAAGCATCTCTTTACTTGCGTATCTCTCGTTGAGAGGGTTTGAGTAAGTATTGATGTCCATTTTATGTCCTTTCATAGTATTTTATCCGGTCTTCGGTCTTAGTAATCTGACTATGCACGTACTGTCAGAAGTTGTAGTTATTCTTTTATCTTAGCCGCCCATGAACGGGCTTTCTCTTTTATCTCATCCTCATCGATGACAGTAATAATCCCTTTTTTCATCAGACACTTGCCATTTACATAAACATCAGTGACGTCCCGCTGGCTTGCGGAATATATAAGGTGCGAAACAGGATTGTATACGGGAGTCAGGTTCACTGCATCAAATGAAAGAACGAAGAAGTCTGCCTTGTAACCCGCTTTCAGTTCACCGCATTTTCCAAGTCCGAGGGCTTTTGCGGCGTTTTTGGTAGCCATATCAAGCACTGTCGCAGCATCCAGAACGGTCGCATCCATATTAAACGCCTTATGGAATTTGGCAACGCTGCTCATTTCACCAATCATATCAATATCATTGTTGCTTGCCTGTCCGTCAGTTCCGATGGTGACGTTCATTCCGGCGTCGAGCATCTTTTTGACAGGTGAAAATCCGCTGGCAAGCTTCATGTTGCTTTCAAGGCAATGCGATACGCACACGCCCTTGCTGCCCATGAGTTCGATTTCTTCATCAGTGGGGTGTATTGTGTGGGCGAAGATCGACTTTATATCGAACGCTCCGACCTCGTTCATGAGCTCAACTGGCGATTTGCCATATCTTTCTGTTATATCAGCTCTTTCTGTAGGTGCTTCCAGAAGGTGGGTATGCAGCAGAATATCATGTCTGCCGCAGAACTCCACGCATTTACGGAAATTGTCCGGATTAACCGTATACGGAGCGTGCGGACAGATGGAAATATCTATTGTTTCATGATCTTTGTATTTCTGATAAAGGGCGGCGCCTTTGGAGATGTAATCATCAGCGCCTTTGCCGGTTTTGGTGGGGAAATCCAGCACCCCGACACCCACTACACCGCGAAGCCCGCATCTGATAAGGGCTGAAGCCACATGATCGGAGAAAAAGTACATATCATTGGCGCACACCGTTCCGCAGCGTATCATTTCCACGGCGGAGAGCAGGGTGGCGTCATGCACGAATGTTTCCGAAAGCCACTTGGATTCCACAGGCCATATGTGGTTCCTGAGCCAGTCCATGAGAGCGAGATCGTCCGCAAGCCCTCTGAACATTGACATAGGAAGGTGGGCGTGGGTGTTTATAAGCCCGGGGAATATGGCGGAATTTTCACGCCTGACAACCTCACAGCCGTTTTCAGGCGCGGGGGCAAGACCCTCGATTATATTGTCATTGATTACAAGATATTTATTCTGCTCAATCTTTCCGTCATAGTAGATCCAGTCTGCGTAGATTGCCTTTTTTGTCATTTAAAACCTGCTATCAGAGGGATTTCCGAAGGCGAATCAATGAAATAATCCGCCTGAACAGCTCTCAATTTACCATAGCCGTATTTACAAAAGCAAGTTTTTATACCCGCTCCGGCGCCGCTTTCTATATCGGTGTAGTTGTCGCCAATCATCAGGGTTTCCTCAGGAGAAAAGCCCTTTTCTTTCAATATTTCACGAACGGGCAGAGGCGAGGGCTTCTTCTCATGGAAACAGTCAAAGCCGTACCAGCCGTCCAGATATTTATCCAGCCCGAAGTGCCGTACTATGGAGTCGGTGTACTCTGTTGCCTTATTTGAGAGCACCACCTGACAGACTCCGGCTGCCTTAAAGCGTTCCATAATGTCTGTAATTCCATCATAAGGTTTTGTTGTTTCCACCAGCTTTTTGTTGTAGATTTCCCTAAAGCAGTTTTCTATATTTTCGCTGTATTTCTCTGATGATACAGCTCTTTCTATAAGCTTACTTATTCCGTCACCGACATAGGTTTTCGTGGTCTCTATACCGAATTTTTCCAAATCAAACTTTTCCATAGTATCCATCAGAGAGGAGTGAATATCATCCAGAGTATTGAGAACCGTACCGTCAAGATCAAAAATTATCATCCTAAACATTGCATTATCCGTTAATTTTTTTATTTTAAATTCAATCGTATAGGGTATATATTATAAGAACACAGTGATTTTTGTGAAGTTCAAAATAGAAAAAACAAATAAATTTTATGGGGCATTGTAATGAGGATGTCTAAAAAGACCGAATATGCGGTGCACAGTCTTGTGATTATAGCTTGCAGATGCGGCAGCCATGTTCAGCTTGAAGAGCTTGCGGAAAAGCAGAATATATCAAAATCTTATCTCGCAAAAGTGATGCAGGAGCTCTCTAAAACAGGAATGATAAAAGCAAGTCCGGGTGTAAACGGCGGATACTGCATTGGAAAAGAGCTGACTAAAATAACTCTCGCTGATATATTCCGTGTGTTTGAAGACACGCCGAAAAGTATCTCCTGCCAGTTTGCCAACAGAAACTGTGATGCTCAAGGTGTTTGCGAAATAACGCAAAGAGTAGGGAAAGCTTTTGAAAAGCTTTACGAAGAACTGGAAAAAACCTCTCTTGCGGATCTGGTGGCTAAGGCAGATGTGTCCAGCTTTTCCTTAAGCTGGCTGAAAGGATAAAAAATCGGTGCTGTAATGAAAGTGCAGCGCCGAATTTCCTCTTCTAATGCAAGAAAAAGACTCAGCCCTTGTCTTTACCTGTCGAGATTCCTCAGACAGGGTTTAAAACCTAAATAATCAACCGTCTTTTCGTACACAGCAGCTTCTAAGATACCAACAAGGCTCTGTTTTCCTATCCGGCAGAGCCTGTCATTTTACTTCAATTCCGGTATACCTCTCTTTTAACTTAACATAATATATCTTATCAGACGTTTTTAAAATGAAACTATCGCTTCCCTTCTGGATAATCAATCCAGTGATTTTAAGCAGAGAAAAATCGAGGCTCTAAAATCCCCTGAGAACTGATTTAGCAAAAAGGTTAAAGCAAAGACACTCCTTTGCTCAAATCATCGCAACCGAGAGAGTTTTCCCCTGTAAAAAGAACTGTTTCCGATTGATATTCTTATATCGTACATCGATAAACAATCATTTGCTCTTTTCAATGGATAAATTTAGGTACTAATCTAAATTATTTTTACTAAAGATTAAATAATACCATTTTAATCATAGTTATCCTATATGATTGATTTTCTTGAATATTTTTATTGCATGGCAAGCATTGAGTGTTATTATTTACTTGTATGCACCACTTTGCCATTGCGACAGGTTCTGCATAAATACACCAATTATATATCTAAATAACAGGAGGCTAAGTTATGGATGCCTTGATGCTGTCACGAATCCAGTTTGCAGTTACTGCCGGATTCCACTTCATCTTTGTTCCGCTAACCCTTGGCTTGGTAGTTCTTATCGCCTTTATGCAGACGGTCTATGTAAGAACAGGAGATCGAGACTATCTCAGAATGACTAAATTCTGGGGCAAGCTTTTTCTCATAAACTTTGCTATCGGTGTGGTTACAGGGATAACTCTTGAGTTTCAGTTCGGGATGAACTGGGCTGAGTATTCAAAATACGTCGGGGATATATTCGGAGCGCCGCTTGCGATTGAAGCCACGGTAGCTTTTTTCCTTGAATCCGTCTTTCTGGGCATATGGATTTTCGGCTGGAAAAAGGTTTCCAAACGGGTTCACCTCTTCTCTATATGGATGGTAGCTCTCGGTTCCAATCTTTCGGCGTTATGGATTCTCATCGCAAACGGATGGATGCAGCACCCTGTGGGTTATACCATAATAAACGGCAGAGCCGAACTGACAGACTTTACGGCGGTAATACTCTCCCCCTACGCATGGCTTAAATTTTTTCACACAGCAACAAGCGGATGGGTGATCGGCGCATTCTTTGTAATGGGTGTTTCCGCTTATCATCTTCTTAAGGGGAATGAGGTTCAGATATTTAAAAAATCCATGAAAACCGCCGCTATATTCGGACTTTTCTCATCTCTCGCAGTCGCGGGAATAGGTGATTTTCACGCGGCAGAAGTGGCTAAAACTCAGCCCTCCAAATTTGCGGCAATGGAATCTATCTGGGAAACAGAAAAAGGAGCGCCGGTAATACTTTTCGCCATACCTGACGAAGAGGGAGAACGCAACTCTGTGGAATTATTCCCCATCCCCAAACTTGCCAGCTTCATGGCTTTTAAGGAGTGGAACGCGGAGGTTACCGGTCTCAGGGATATACCAGCCAAAGACCGTCCGCCTGTAACGCCTGTATTTCTGGGATTCCGCCTTATGGTCGGATTAGGCGCACTGTTTATACTGCTCGCAGGCACTGCACTCTACTATTTGCGCAAGGGTACCCTGAGCAATAAAAAATGGCTGCTTCGCGCCCTTCTCTACTCCATACCCCTGCCGTATATAGCGGCACAGCTCGGCTGGATTGTGGCTGAGGTCGGTCGCCAGCCGTGGATTGTTTACGGTCTCATGCGAACAGAAGACGGAGTCTCAGTGAATCTGACAACGCAGCAGGTGGCAATATCGCTTGCGGGGTTTTTCATCTTCTACGGAACACTTATGCTAATAGACTTCTACCTTTTGTTTAAGTTTTCTGCTAAAGGACCTGAGAAAGAAGGTCGCAGAACAGCAGAGGCGGTGTAATATGATGCTCCAAACACTATGGTTTGTTTTATGGGGTCTGCTTTGGGCTGTTTATTTTATGCTCGACGGATTCGACTTCGGCGCCGGAATGCTCCACCCGTTTATCGGCAAAACAGATATGGAACGCAGACAGATAATAAATTCACTCGGTCCCGTGTGGGACGGCAATGAGGTATGGCTGGTCACTGCGGGCGGCGCGACTTTTGCCGCATTTCCCACAACATATGCCTACATGTTCAGCTGGTTTTATACTCCGCTGCTTATAATCCTTTTCGGACTCATAATCAGAGGCGTATCTTTTGAATTCAGAGGCAAGGCAGAGTCTGACAAATGGAAAAAAACATGGGATTTCCTTATATCTCTCAGCAGCTTTGTCCCTCCTTTCCTCTTCGGTGTGGCTTTCGGCAACATATTTCAGGGACTCCTGCTGGATGGTTACGGATATTTCGGAACAACCTTTGATCTGCTCAATCCATACGGACTGCTTACCGGAGCGGTGTTTGTAGTATTTTTCATCACCCACGGCGCACTGTGGATAGGTCTTAAAACAGACGGCAGGGTATCGGAGCGGGCAGTTTCACTGATGCCGTATCTTGTTCCGCTGCTCGCTTTCGCTGTGGTGATGTTCCTGATTGCCACCTTCTTCTCAACACCGCTTTTTGGGAACTTCTTCAAGATGCCCATACTGTTCCTACTGCCTGCTGTATGCGCTCTTGGCATTGTATATGTTTATTTTATATACAAAAAATCGCTGTTTCAGGCGTTTCTAGCCTCATGCGCCGCTGTGCTTACATTTATATTCACCGGTGTTGCGGGACTTTACCCTAACCTGCTCCCATCAAAAATCAACCCGATGTACAGCATAACAGCATTCAACTCATCCTCCAGCGACTATACACTGATGATAATGACTGTTGTGGTGCTGATATTTATTCCAATAGTAATCGCGTACCAGATATGGACATATTACATATTCAGACATCCGGTGAAACCGGAGGATGTAACAGACCCCGACGTGGAAACATACTGAGAATTTCCGCTGCCTGTAAATTTAGAGGAGCCTTCGGGCTCCTTTTTTGTTATACTGATCTGTGATTTATGAGGGAAAAATGGACGAAATTATTACACGTTTTAAAGAGAGATTTGAAACGCTCAGCCCTTTTCAGAGGTTTCTGGGCATGAAGCTGGAGGTAACGGAAAGATTCACCCCCGTTATCACCTTCAAAATGAGAAACGAGCTGATAGGCAACTTCGATTACGGTATTCTCCACGGCGGAGTTATAGCCTCTGTCATGGATGTAACCGCGGGAATCTCCGCCCTGCTCTGCCTGCCTGTGAAGTATCCCGGAGAGTCGGCAGACCAGATAATGAAGCGTGTAAGCAAGGTCGGCACAATTGACCTGCGTATAGATTATATTCAGCCCGGACGGGGCAAGTCATTCACCGCGACAGGCGAAACTCTCCGAGCCGGAAACAAGATAGCCGTCTCCACGGCAAAGCTTCATAATGACGAAGGCTTACTCATCGCCGCCGGAACAGGGACTTATCTTATCGGATAAATATCTGTGAATAAATATTATACATTCTGTTTAAGTTTCCCCCTGCCCTTTGACTCTTTCTCAAGCTTGACATTTCTAATGCTTTTTATTAAGTTGTATATACAACATGGTGGCTGATGGATAAAACTGACGAAATCACAGAGTTCGCATTGACAGTTATCGAAGAATGCACAGCAGGAAAAATGCGCCTCATGAACAGAGTAATAACCGGCATTTACGACAGAGAGCTGAAGAAGCACGGCTTAAAAATCAGTCAGGCGTCTATCCTGATCTCTCTGGCGGCAGACGGGGCTAAAAAGCGTTCCGAGATCAGCAGAATACTTCGGATGGAGAAATCCACCGTAACCAGAAACTTGGATAGAATGATAAAAAACGGCTGGCTGTACGAAACCGGGGACGAAAGAATAGACATCTCTGAAAAAGGCAGAGAACTGCTTCTTGCCTCTCGTCCGGACTGGAAGAATGTTCAGACCAAAATATATGATATATTGGGAGAAGACGGTATCAACGCCGTCAAGCTTATCTCTCGTCGTATCAAATACGGAAGGTGATTATATGCCAAAGACAATTCAACTTAAAAGAGTCGTGGTTACAGGGCTAGGCGCAGTTTCCCCTCTCGGCAACAATGTTGCGGATTCATGGAATAATCTTATGAGCGGAGTCAGCGGCGCAGGACCTATTACCAAATTTGACGCATCCGGCTTCAAAACCCGTTTCGCATGCGAGGTAAAAGGATTTGATACATTATCGTATTTTGACGCAAAGGAAGCCCGCAGGCTGGATATATTCAGCCATTACAGCATAGCGGCGGCGGACGAGGCTTTTAGAGACGCAAATCTGAACATTGCGGAATTTGACAAAACCCGCGCAGGTGTCATATGGTCATCCAGCGTTGGCGGTATGCCCACTATGGACGAACAGATTATAGACTACGCCTCACATCGGGGAAAACCCCGATTCTCCCCTTTTCTCGTTCCTAAAATTATCACGAACATAGCCTCAGGTCTCATTTCCATCAGGTTCGGACTTATGGGAATAAACTTCTGCCCCGTTTCCGCATGTGCTTCATCGACAAACGCCATAGCCGATGCTTTCAATTATATCAGACTCGGCAAGGCGGACATCATCATTACAGGCGGCGCTGAATCTGCCATCTGCGATTCATCCATGGGAGGTTTCAACGCAATGAAAGCGCTTTCCGAGCGAAATGATGCTCCCGAAAAGGCTTCACGCCCGTTTGACAAGGATCGCGATGGATTTGTAATGGGCGAAGGCGCAGCTGGACTTGTTCTTGAGGAATATGAACACGCCAAAGCCAGAGGAGCTAAGATATATGCCGAGGTTCTGGGCGCAGGATTTGCAGCGGATGCTTATCACCTCACTGCCACTCACCCTGAGGGCATGGGAGCTTATCTCGGGATGAAAAACGCTCTTGAAGATGCAGACTTGAAAGCAGAGGATGTGGATTATCTCAATGCGCATGCTACTTCCACCCCCACTGGTGACGATAGCGAAATAAGGTCTATTATCAAGCTTTTCGGCGAAAAACCCAAAAACCTGTCCATCAGTGCTACAAAATCTATGACGGGGCATCTGCTTGGTGCAGCCGGAGCTATAGAAGCGCTTATTTGCGTTATGACGATTAAGGACGGTGTAATACCGCCCACTATAAATACGGAAAACCTTGACGACGATACACCGCAGGGGCTGGACATCATTCTCGGCAAAGCAAGGAAAAAGTCTGTGAACGTTGCGATGAGCAATACCTTTGGATTCGGTGGACACTGTGCCATAGCTGTTTTCGGTAAACTTCGCTGATTCTTCACTCGAAAATTAATAAAAGCAGCCGGACGGCTGCCTTTATTGTATTATAAGGTATTCATGCTAACAAAGTTATAGCATTTACTGGACATGCCTCGACGCATTTCACACAATCTGATGGTATACAAAAATATCTCTTTGTTTTTGCCTTGTCATTATCCATATAGATAAGGCTTGCTCCGCAGACTATCACGCATAATCCACAACCAGTGCATTTATCTTCATCAATTACAACTCTAGTGCTCATTTTGTTTCCTGAACGGTAGTTGTTTTACTTCGATGTCTGCACCGTTTTTTACAATGGATGTATCGCTTGAACTATTAAATATAATTTGTTCACCGACAAAACTGCTGCCGTTTACTTCAAGAGTCACAATATCGTCGTTAATTGTGAAGAACAGGTTATTGTATTTCAAAGTTATCGGAAAAACCGGTATTTCGGGATCAATGTCCCCTTCTGTCAAAAAATAACTGTTTACTATCAAATCACTCCCGTTTTTTATTATCATACAGTAACCATTACGTTCCACAGTGAAGCTTGAAAGATAATCAACATTTATTGTTGTGTTATTATAAGTAACAGTCATTCCGGGAAATCCTAAGGATTCTGCCTTCTTGAGTTTTTTATTATAATCATAAGGAATATCTTTTGCGGAAAAGACTATCTCATCCCCGTCCTTACGCAATTTGAACTGTTTTTTTTCTTTGTCATATGCCGAATTACCATCATCAAAGGACTCTCCTTTGATTTTAGCTTCTCTGATGCTGACGGGATCCGTAGCAATCTCACTTCCGTAAGCGGCACATCCGAAACTCCAAACCAATACTCCGGTCAGAGCAGCATTTTTGATAAAACTTCTGCGTGATGATTTCATAAAGTCTCCTTATTTTTGTTGAAACGAATAGATTAGGAAAATAAGAACTTCTGAAGAGCTTCGATTGACCTTGCTGCATTATATCAGTATGAGTTTGATTTTCAACAGAATATGAAAAAAGCAGCCGGACGGCTGCCTTATTTTTACTTACTCAAGTCCACCTTTCCGGTGAGCTCAGATATGTTTGAGAGTCCCTGACTTTTGGCATATTTCTCAAGCCCATCAACGATTTTAAGCGTGAGTTCCGGATCAACGAAGTTTGCCGTACCAACCTGAACTGCTGATGCGCCCACAAGGAAGAACTCCGCCGCGTCCTCCCATCTGATTATGCCGCCCATGCCTACTATGGGGATCTTCACAACTTTAGATACCTCGTGCACCATGCGCACGGCGACAGGCTTTATGGCAGGACCGCTGAGACCGCCTGTAACGTTTGATATATAAGGCTTTCTGGTATGGATATTCACAGCCATGCCCAGCAGGGTGTTTATAGCGCTGATTCCATCCGCTCCGCTGTCCTCACAGGCTTTGGCGAAGGGCTTAATATCTGTGACATTAGGTGAAAGTTTCACCAGTAAAGGTTTGTTCCTAATGGCTTTTCTGCATTCGCTCACGACCTTTGCCGTCATGGACGGGTCAGAGCCGAAGGCTATTCCGCCCTCTTTCACATTGGGGCATGAGATATTCATTTCAAGCATATCAATATCAGCGTTATCAAGAATTTCTGCCACCTGAACATATTCCTCTATGGTTTTGCCCCAGAAGTTTACGATCACTCTTGTGTCATACTTCCTTAAAAGCGGCAGTTTTTCCTTGAGAAACTTATGCACACCGACGTTCTGCAAGCCGATTGCGTTCAGCATGCCAGAGGTGGTTTCCATGATTCGGGGCATAGGGTTGCCCCTGACTTCGTTGTATGAAATCCCCTTAACGGAGATTCCGCCGAGTTTTGATATATCTATGAAGCGCGCGTACTCCAGCCCGTAGCCGAAGGTTCCGCTTGCCGTGATAACGGGGTTTTTGAATTCCACCCCGCAGATGTTTACTTTCAGTACGGACATTTCAACCTACCTGCAAACCGATTCCCAAACGACCTTTGAGCCGTCAAACACGGGTCCTTCCACACAGCACCTTTTCTGCACTGTTTCCTCTCCTTCCCTCACATAGATGATGCAGCCGAGACAGGCGCCCATGCCGCACGCCATGCGTTCATCCAGAGAGACATCCACAGGAACGCCGCCCTTGACGCAGATTTCGCTCACGGCCTGAAGCATACGCTTGGGACCGCAGGCGTAAACCCTGTCAAACCCTGCTGCGTCTTTTTCAAATGGCGCCGTCACAAGGGCTTTTTCCCCTATGCTGCCGTCATCCGTGGTGATAATGAGCTTGTCTATGTGCGGACGAAACTCATCAGCGAGGATAATATCCTCCTGATTACGCCCGCCGAAATACAGAGTAACCCTGCACCCGTCATCCTTAAGGAGCTTCGCTATCCAAAGCAGAGGGGCAATACCCACTCCGCCGGCAGCGAGAGCTATATTCTGATTTTTTACAGACTTAAAGCCGTTTCCGAGGCTGGAGGAAAACTCGATTACCGAGCCTGCGGGGCTTTCCGTCATGAGACGGGTTCCCTTACCCACAAGCATGTAAAGAAGGCGAAAGGTATTGCCCCGCACGTCCACAACCCCAAAGGGGCGCCTGAGGAGAGGGTCTGCAAGGTAGTCCTGCAAACCTGTTTTCACCATGACGAACTGACCGGGCTTTGCAGTTTGCGCAAATTCCGGCGATTCGATCTCCATCAGGCGGTATTTATCATTAAGTCTTTCATTTTTAAGGATAATTCCCTTCATATTATTTCCCGAAATATTGCTGAATCGGTTTGACTGTCATGCCTTTATGAATTTTCGACTCAATAGCGGTTACAACAGCCTGAGCCGCTTCAAGGGTTGTTGCGTAAGGCACGCTGTAGCTGAGGATCGCTCTGCGGATCGATTCGGAATCAAGCCTTGAGCGCCTTCCGGCGGGGATGTTCAGGCAGAAGCTGATCTCCCTGTTTTTCACGGCGTCCACTATGTTCGGTCTGCCTTCGCTGACCTTTTTGATGCGCTCAACCTCTATGCCGTGTCCGGCGAGGAAATCGTATGTCCCTGCTGTGGAAACAACTGTGAATCCAAGCTCCACAAACTTTTTAGCAACAGGCAGAATGCCGTCCTTGCAGGCGTCCTTAACACTGATGAACACCTTGCCTTTTTCCGGCAGCTTATTGCCAGCAGCGAGCTGAGACTTATAGAAAGCCATGCCGAAATCAGTATCAATACCCATTACTTCGCCGGTGGATTTCATTTCGGGTCCGAGAACAAGGTCTGTTCCCGGGAACTTGACGAAGGGGAAGACAGCTTCCTTAACTGTATAGTAGTCAGGATAAATTTCCTCAGTGAAGCCGAGTTCTTTCAGAGTTATACCCACCATAACCTTACTTGCGATCTTCGCCAGAGGGCGCCCGATGGTTTTACTCACATAAGGAACGGTTCTGGATGCTCTGGGGTTTACCTCAAGGATAAAGAGTTCATCCCCTTTGATCGCCCACTGAACATTCATCAGACCTATTACATTAAGTTCTTTGGATAACTTTTTGGTCTCACTGATTATTTTAGCCTGCATGTCTTTTGAGATAGTGCGCGCCGGAATGGAGCATGCGGAGTCGCCGGAGTGGATTCCCGCTTCCTCAATGTGCTGCATTATGCCGCCTATTACAACCATATCACCGTCACTCACGGAGTCCACATCCACTTCTATGGCATTTTCAAGGAACTTATCTATGAGCACAGGGTGATCGTCACTGGCTTCGACGGCGTATTTCATATAGTTCACAAGCGTTTCCCGCTCATAAACTATCTCCATCGCCCGCCCGCCGAGAACATATGAAGGGCGCACAACAACGGGATAGCCTATTCTTTCGGCTATCTCAAATGCCTGTTGGTCATTCTTCGCAATACCGTTGGGCGGTTGTTTGATGTGCAGCCGCTCTATGAGGTCTTTGAATCTCTCTCTGTCCTCAGCTATGTCAATGCTGTCGGGGGATGTGCCGAGTATCGGAACGCCCGCTTTTTCAAGGGGCACGGCGAGTTTCAGAGGTGTCTGTCCGCCGAACTGGACAATTACGCCCATGGGTTTTTCCTTCTCGACTATGTTAAGCACATGCTCTTTCGTGAGCGGCTCAAAGTACAGCCTGTCGGAGGTGTCGTAGTCCGTACTGACTGTTTCAGGGTTACAGTTCACCATGATCGTCTCGTACCCTGCCTCTTCCAAAGCGAATGACGCATGAACACAGCAGTAGTCAAACTCTATCCCCTGCCCTATCCTGTTGGGTCCGCCGCCAAGGATGATCACCTTTTTCCTGTCGGTTGGCTCCGCCTCGCACTCATCCTCAAAGGTTGAGTAAAGGTATGGAGTGTTAGACTCAAATTCTGCGGCGCAGGTATCGACTCTTTTATAAACTGCCTTGCGGCGTGAGTTTCTGATTTCGTCTTCGTTAGTTTTAAGCAGCTTCGCCAGCCTTTTGTCAGAGAAGCCTAGCTTTTTCGCTCTCTCCATCATCTCTGTGCCAAGCGCTCCCAGTGAGCCCTTAGCCTTGAGTTTTCCTTCAAACTCAATAATTTCCAGAATATTATCAAGGAACCACGGGTCAATTGCGCTGATATTGTGTATCTCTTCGGTGGTATAGCCCGCTCTGAAGGCATCCCCGATGTACCACATGCGTTTGTCTGTGGGACGGCGGAGATATTTTTCTATCTCCTCCCTTACGGACTCCTTGCCGAGATCTTCTGCGGGGAAAATTTCATCAAAGCCTGTCTTGCCTGTTTCAAGGGAATTGATAGCCTTCTGGAGAGATTCCTTAAAGGTTCTGCCGA
Source organism: Geovibrio thiophilus (assembly GCF_004087915.1). Taxonomy (NCBI): domain Bacteria; kingdom Pseudomonadati; phylum Deferribacterota; class Deferribacteres; order Deferribacterales; family Geovibrionaceae; genus Geovibrio; species Geovibrio thiophilus. The sequence continues at coordinate 1,609,570 of NZ_CP035108.1, read as the reverse complement.
TAGACATTACCTCGCCAACGGATTTCATCTGAGTTGTCAGCCTGTCGTCCGCGCCGGGAAATTTCTCGAAGGTGAATCTGGGGAATTTCACAACACAGTAGTCTATTGTAGGCTCAAAGGAAGCCGGAGTCTTTTTGGTGATGTCATTGGGAATCTCGTCAAGAGTGTATCCCACTGCGAGCTTGGCGGCAATTTTGGCTATGGGAAAGCCTGTCGCCTTGGACGCCAGAGCGGAGCTTCTGGAAACTCTAGGGTTCATCTCAATGATTATCTGCCTTCCGTTTGCGGGGTTCACGGCGAACTGAACGTTTGAGCCGCCGGTATCCACGCCGATCTCACGCATAACCTTTATGGACGCGTTTCTGAGCTCCTGATATTCCTTATCGGTCAGGGTCTGCGCCGGAGCGACAGTGATACTGTCGCCCGTGTGAACGCCCATGGGGTCAAAGTTTTCTATGGAACAGATGATAACTACGTTGTCTTTAAGATCACGCATTACTTCAAGCTCGTATTCCTTCCACCCTAGGGCAGATTCCTCTACGAGGATTTCATGCACAGGTGAGGCTTCAAGCCCCCATTCAACATAGCTTTTGTATTCTTCTATATTGTAGGCAACGTTTCCGCCTGTTCCCCCGAGGGTGAATGACGGACGGATGATGGCGGGAAAGCCTATGTCCTCTACACAGTCCATCGCCTGCTGAAAGGTGCGTACAATGGCACTTTTAGGCATATCAAGACCGATTTTTGACATAGCTTCCTTAAAAAGCTCGCGATCCTCCGCTTTTCTGATAGCCTGAACATTCGCGCCGATGAGTTCAACCTTATGCTTGTCCAGCACGCCTGCGTCATAAGCGGCGAGAGCAAGATTAAGAGCTGTCTGTCCGCCGACGGTGGGAAGAATGGCATCGGGTTTTTCCACTTCAAGAATTTTGTCCAGAATCTCGACCGTGAGAGGTTCTATGTACGTGGCATCGGCTATTTCGGGATCTGTCATGATCGTGGCGGGGTTGGAGTTTATAAGGACAACTCTGTATCCTTCCTCCTTAAGGGCTTTTACAGCCTGTGTACCCGAATAGTCAAACTCGCAGGCCTGTCCGATTACAATGGGACCTGAACCTATAACCAAAATGGTTTTGATGTCGTTTCTTCTTGGCAACTCATCCTCCGAATATATGGGCAAAATTGGAGTTTTATATCAGAATAATCTCCCTTTTACAACACTTGAAAATCAAAAAAAATTATACAAAAAAAAGCCCCTGAAATACAGGGGCTTTTTAAGCTTCGTCACTATTTCTGACTGCACAGCAAATACAGGCAGGCTATCTTAAGTGGATCTGTCAACACATGGTTTTTTCCGTTCAGATCTTCCTTCACTATGGAGGAAAGCTGCTGGATCGAAACTCCAGCAAGCTCAGCCACCTGAGAAGAGCTGATATTTTTGCCGCGCACATCATCAAGAAGTGATTTGAGCGTGGTGGTTTTTATGTAGAACTTTATGTCATCGAAAGTTTTTATATGCTGCCTTTCCAGTTTCCGGTTGCTGGCAAAGACCCACGGCGTGTAAATGTAAGTCAGACCGAGAGCAGCGGCATGCTTGCAGAAAACCTCCTTGGCGTTAGTACATTCGCATGAAAACCGGACGGGGTCTGAATCGATTTGAAGAGTGGTGACATATGCACCGTGATTACCTTTGATTGTTCCCTTCAGCAGAGAGCCCTCAACAGAGCAGTCGATAAATTTACCGACATAATTTTCCGCCCTCTGGAGATTCAGAGGAGTGGAAATATTTCTCAGCTGTTCTTCACTAAGCTTTGGCAACTGCATCGGCGACCTCCTTAATATATAATAAAAATTTTCCCATCCATGGAAAATTTTTATACACGCTCGCGGTTTGCAAAGCAAACCTTCGCTGCGCACGGCGCGTTCCCGTCAATGGGAACGCAGGGGTTAATGAATAAGCTATCCCTTACGGGAAAACTTTATACACGCTCGCGGTTTGCAAAGCAAACCTTCGCTGCGCACGGCGCGTTCCCGTCAATGGGAACGCAGGGGTTAATGAATAAGCTATCCCTTACGGGAAAACTTTATACACGCTCGCGGTTTGCAGAGCAAACCTTCGCTGCGCACGGCGCGTTCCCGTCAGTGGGAACGCAGGGGTTAATGAATAAGCTATCCCTTACGGGAAAACTTTATACACGCTCGCGGTTTGCAGAGCAAACCTTCGCTGCGCACGGCGCGTTCCCGTCAGTGGGAACGCAGGGGTTAATGAATAAGCTATCCCTTACGGGAAAACTTTATACACGCTCGCGGTTTGCAGAGCAAACCTTCGCTGCGCACGGCGCGTTCCCGTCAGTGGGAACGCAGGGGTTAATGAATAAGCTATCCCTCACGGGAAAACTTTCTGTACACACTTGGACGGGCAAACCGCCCTATTGAACCGTCATGCTGAACGAAGTGAAGCATCTCAAGGTCAGAGATTCTTCGCTCTGCTCATAATGACCCTTTGCAGTCCGATCGTTTACCCGATGTTCAGAAAGTCAATGCCCTCCTTCCATCTGGTTTTCAGGGCTTCCAGAACTGTTTTGTTCACAGGTTTTGCCAGCTCCGGATCATCTTCAAGAAGCTCTTCCGCTTCTGCCCTTGCCCTATGTAATATTTTGACATCTTTTACGATATTTGAAAACCGAAACTGCGGTAAACCTGACTGCCTTGTGCCGAAAAAATCTCCGGGACCTCTCAGCTCAAGATCGATCTCGCTGAGTTTAAATCCGTCAGCATGCTGTTCCATGGCTTTTATGCGGGATTTGCCGTCCTCGCTTATTTGTTTTGAATAAACCAGAACGCAGTATGACTGCTCAGCACCCCTGCCCACCCTGCCTCTGAGCTGATGAAGCTGGGAGAGACCGAACCTTTCGGCATTTTCAATGACCATCACTGTGGCATCCGCAACATCCACGCCGACTTCGATAACCGTTGTGGAGACAAGGACTTTCAACCGTCCGCTTTTGAAGGCGCTCATCATCTCACGTTTTTCTTCAGCCTTCATGCGTCCGTGGAGAAGCCCTGTAATATCCCTGCCGAAGTGAGAGGCTATTTCTTCATAGCCTTCTGTAGCCGCTTTCAGAGCGAGTTTATCGCTTACATCTATCAGCGGGTAAATGAAATATGCCTTATGCCCCTTCTCCAGCTCTTTTTTCACCGAATCAAATATCCGCTGGCGGGAGCTTTCGGGAAATGCTTTTGTAATAACCGGTTTTCTTCCCGGCGGCATGGCGTCTATCACGCTTATATCAAGGTCGCCGTAGAACGTAAGCGACAGAGTGCGGGGAATAGGAGTAGCGGTCATAAGCAGAATATCAGGAGTATATCCCTTTTCCACCAGTGTTTTACGTTGTAAAACGCCGAAGCGGTGCTGTTCGTCTATCACCACGAAACCTAGCGCGGCAAACTCTGTGTCCTCCTGAATAAGAGCATGGGTTCCCACCACAAAGTTGATTTGTCCTTCTCTTATCAATTCCTTGGAAGCCTTTTTATCCTTATCCGCCGTTGAGCCTGTAAGCAGAGCAGCGGTGTATTTCGTTCCGTCCAGAAAATTCAGCAGGCTGCGGAAATGCTGCTCCGCCAAAACCTCTGTCGGAGCAATTATCGCCGCCTGACAGCCGTTTTTCACAGCGACCATAGCAGCGGTAAAGCAGACTATAGTTTTTCCGCTCCCCACATCACCCTGAACCAGCCTGTTCATCTGCTTCGGGCGCTTCATATCATTAAAAATATCCGCCAGAACCCGTTTCTGTGCGGAGGTGAGCTTGAAAGGCATCATGGACGCTATTTCTTCCAGAAACTCAGGCTTCACATCAAACGCTATGCCCGAAACCTCCTGATATGTCTTCTTTTTCAGAAGAAGCCCAAGCTGAAGGTAGAAAAGCTCCTCCATCACGAAACGCTCATAAGCCGGATGGCTGCGGGTCTGGAGTTTTCCGAGCTGACTTATATCGTCCGGATAATGCAGTGTTTTCACCGCAGAGCGTATATCGGGATATGAATATTTATCCGCAAGACGAAGCGGCAGAGTATCCGGCATATATTCCAGATAATCATGCACGGCACGGAACACGGCGGAAGCGTAAGTCTTGTGATTAACCGCAGTCGGCAAGCTGTATACGGCACGGATTTTACCTATGTCCGACTCACTTATCATTTCAGGGTGAACCATGGAATAGGAACCGTCCATCCTGCCGATATTGCCGTAAAGATGATACTTTGTGCCTATGGAAAGCCCTGATGCGGGGTAGGATTTTGAGAAATTGAACCACAATGCCGAGAAGAATCCGGCATCCGAACGGAAAACCGCCTTGTATATACGCTTTTTTCCTCTGGTGAATGTAGGTCCGTGAGTTTCCAGCACTCCGGTGAGAACTCCCTTCTCCCCTCCTTCATAGCCTATCGCCTCGTAACGGAAAGGAAAATGGAGAAGTACGTCTTCCATGGTTGTTATTCCCGCTTTTTCAAGAGCTTCCGCAGTTTTGCCGCCTATGCCCTTCACCGTTGCCACAGAGGCTTGCAGAAGAGCGGCGGTTTTTGTATTGGCGGATGCCGAAGCTATAAACATAGCTAGTTCATGAACAACAGCGTCAAGCTCCGCCAGAGAAGGCTTTTCCTTTTCCGCAGTGCGCGCGGCAAGGGCAGAAAGAGTGGGGCTGAGTTTTGCGGTGTATTCAGATACGGATAAAAGATAAGAGGTCGGACTTTTTATAAAATCCGACCTGTTTTTTCCTATTGAATTCAGGAGTTTGCGAAGATTGCCAAGCTCCATGAGCTTTCGCTATAAATAGCTGAGCACATTGGCTTCATTGGGGTTGAATATTTTATGAACATCAAGGATGATGATCATGCCGTGCCTTGTCCTCGCCACTCCGTCGATATAACCGGAGTTTGTGCCGGTGGAAGCGCCGGGCGCTTTGTCTATCACCTCGGGGTCAAGCCTGAGAACCTCGTCCACGCAATCCACCACGAAGCCGATTTTCTTCCCTTTTATGTTAACGTTGATGATTCTTGTCTGCCCGCTTTCTTCCGGAACGGCTATTCCGAGCTTTTTGCGCAGGTCAACTATAGGGATAACCTGACCGCGCAGGTTGATTATCCCCTCCACAAATGCAGGAGCCTTGGGAACCTTGGTTATGTCCATCATGCGGAGTATTTCTTCTATATCCATGATATTGATGCCGTATTTTTCGCCGCTCAGCATCAGACTGACTATCTGTCTCATTTCAGCCATGCGTAAACCTCTCAGCCCGTTTTATAAATAATAGCAGTATAAAGGCTTATTGGCAAGATAGAGGTTTTCTACACCAGAACTCCGTCTTTGGAAATTATCCTGTTCTGCTCATCCAGCTGGACAACAGTGGGCTTGAAGCCTTCAAGCTCCTTTTCATCCATCATTGCGAATGTGGCGATTATCACCCTGTCCCCCACCTGAACAAGCCTTGCGGCGGCTCCGTTAAGGCAGATCTCACCGCTGCCTCTGCGCCCTTCAAGGACATAGGTAGAAAAACGGGATCCGTTTGTTATGTTCCATATGTCAACCTTTTCAAACTCAAGTATCCCTGAGGCGTCAAGGAGATCCTTGTCGATAGTGACACTGCCTTCATAGTTGAGGTTGGCATCGGTTACCGTGGCTCTGTGGAGCTTTGCTTTAAACATATTTCTGAGCATTTACATCACCTTAAAAAGATTATTGTCTATCAGCCTCGTTTTGCCGACATAAACGGCAAGAGCTAGCAGAAAATCCCTGCTGAGATCCTTCACAGGCTTCAGTGTTTCAGGGTCTACAAACTGTGCGTAATCTATCCTTGTGTGCGGGTGGTCTTTTATAAAGCTTTCGACTATGTGCTTAACTTCGGAAACCTCGGTCTCTCCGCCTTCAATAGCCTCGTGAACAAGGGCAAATGATCTGCTGAGGCAGAGCGCCGACTTGCGTTCCTCACTGTTCAGATAAACATTGCGGGAGCTCATGGCGAGTCCGTCCGCTTCACGGACAATGGGCATGCCGATTATTTTTGTATTCATATTCAGGTCGGTCACAAATCTTTTTATAACCTGAAGCTGCTGATAATCCTTCATTCCGAAATATGCCTTGTTGGGCATAATTATATTGAGAAGTTTGGTAACAACCAGAGCCACACCGTCAAAGTGTCCGGGGCGGGAGCTTCCGCAGAGACCGTCGCTCACACCGGAAACGCTTATTGTTGTACTTGAACCTGTCGGGTACATTTCCTCTGCTGAGGGAGCAAACAAAAAGTCGACACCGGCTTTCTGAAGCATGTCCGTGTCATTTTTCATGTCTTTCGGGTAGCGTTCAAAGTCTTCCCCTGCGCCGAACTGAGTGGGGTTAACAAATATACTCACCACCACTATGTCGTTCTCCTCTCTGCATTTTTTTACAAGGCTTAAATGCCCCTCATGCAGATACCCCATTGTAGGCACAAAGCCGATTCTTTTGCCCACGCATCTGAAAATATTAATTTCTTCTCTGGACTCAGAGATTTTGGTTATGATCTTCACCCTGCACCTCAGAAGCTGTGTCCGCCGTCGGGAAAGACACCGCTTTTAACCTCTCTAACATAGTTTTCTGCGGCTTTCACCGCAACCTCTTTGAGGTTAGCATATCTTTTAACAAATTTGGGCGTAAAGTCATCAAACAAACCGAAAACATCGTGATAAACCAGTACCTGACCATCGCAGTGGACTCCTGCGCCTATCCCGATTGTCGGGATGCTCACGGCTGCGGTTATCTTTTTCGCCGTATCCGCCACAACTCCTTCTACAACAATGGAAAATGCTCCGGCTTTTTCGAGAGCCATAGCATCGGCGGCAAGCTTTTCGCTTCCGTCCTTGCCCTGAATTTTGTACCCGCCCATCACATGGACAGACTGCGGCATAAGACCTATATGCCCCATAACATTTATACCTGATTTGACAAGTCTTTCCACAAGAGGAGCTACCTCTGCACCGCCTTCAAGCTTCACAGCCTCAGCGCCGGATTCCTTGATAACACGGACACAGTTTTCGATTGCCTTTTCATGGCTCACGTTATATGTGCCGAAGGGCATGTCTGTGACAAGAAATGCTCTCTGGAGCCCTCTTTTAACTGACTTGGTATGGTAGATCATCTCATCCAGAGTGACAGGGATGGTGTTTTCATAACCGTTCATCACCATTCCGAGGGAGTCGCCCACAAGAACTATGTCAATACCTGCCTGATCGAGAATTTTGGCGGATGTATAGTCATAGGCGGTGATGCAGGATATTTTTTCATTTTCTGATTTCATTTTGCGGATGTTGGAGACAGTGATCTTCTTGATTTCTGCGTGTTTGCTCACTAAGGCACGCTCCCATGATTTTTTGCGCAGATCCGCAAACGGGAGGCTTAACGGGAGATATTGAATTGTTAAGTCTCGGTCTTTTGAGGGATCCAAGCTGAGTTACATATAAGTAGTTATGAACCGTATGTCAAGGATAAATGTAAATGGTTAAACAAGGAAGAAACAGGCAAGGCGGAGAAAACCCCGCCTCTTAATTAAGAGATATTTACCCTGCTTATTAAAAAGGAAACGGAATAAAAGGATTATTGAAATCTGTCTGCAAGACTGTTTGCTCAGTTTCCCAACATTTGACTTTTTGCCAGTCCAAGAGTTCTTCCTGTGTTAGAACAATTCGTTGTTCTCCATTGAAGCAAATACCTGATACGGCAACATGGTTTATGTAATTGATCTCGAATACTTGTTTGCCGTTATCCAAATAGGCTTTCGCTGTTCCATTCAGCAAGTTATCTGCAAAATGAAATTCACCACTTATAACCCCAGTTTTAAAATAAAACTGCTGAACTCCTTCCCTTTTGTTCTCCAACAACTGATATGAAGTATAAACCTCGCCGCTATCGTAGTATCTATGCACAATCCCGTTTGCCATACCATTTTTTAAGACGGCATCACTGATTATTATTCCGTCTTCATTGAAAATTTTCAAAACACCTTCAATTTGGTCATCCTTCAAATAAAATTCATAATTGACATTTCCGTTTGGGTGATACGCTCTAGCCTGTCCGTGCATCAATCCGTTTTTATAATAGGTTGTCAATATTAATCTCTCATACTGATCATATTTTCTGAAGATGCCTTCTCTTTTCCCAGCGCGGACTTCAGATACAAGTTTTTCTTTCTTATTGTTAACACGTTCGCAGGTACCGTTCACCTTATCCATTAGCCTGACAAATTCATCTGTTTGATTTTTTTCAATAAAAAAAAAATTTTTCTGTTCCGTTTCGGCTGCATCTCTGCCGTCGCAAACCCAAAAACGCTCGACCTTTTCCGATGCAAATAAAGATAATGATATAAAAAAAAAGAATACTGCAAACAATGCTTTCATGTTAAACCTCCTAATAATCTTCCAAATCAATCACTGTGTATACATTAATCGCACCCGTAGGACAGGCGTCCTCACATTTTCCACAAGCATTACAGGCACCACGGTCAACAACCTCGGCTTTTTCTTCTGAAAGTGATAATACATTATAGTTACATTCATTTATACAAACACTGCAACCAATACAAATGCTCGTAGTGATTGAAATAAAAACAAAGCTGGGAGTAGGTGTACTTGGTTGAGGATCAGGTTGAGGAAGAGGATTGGGCAATGGAGCGTTGTTATCTTCGTCTTCATCCTGAAAAAGCTTTTTAATCGTTTCCAAATGCAGATGCTTTAATTTGAAGTTCTTCTGAAGTTTTTTCTCTCATAACAACCTCGCATGAGAAATCCTAAACGAACAGGAATTGATAATTATTCAGGATTTACAAATATTTTGCGGGAACTTATTTGAAAAATAAGAACTTCTGAGGAGTTTCGATTCACCGATTAATTCAATGATAACATACTTAACCTGATGTGCAAGAAAATTTGAAAGTGATAATCAGATTATATGGTTTTTGAGATTCTTCACCGGAAGCATTGCTGTGTCACTGCGAGGAGCGCAGCGACGCGGCAGTCTCTGAATATACTGAGAGATTGCTTCACAATTTCATGGTTCGCAATGACACAAACGCTCCCAAGGATGGGAGCGCGCCGTGCGAAACGAAGGGCGGTTAAACCGTCCGCGAGCGTGTATCACAAATTCCCATGAATGGGGAATTTGTGATTATCAAAACGACGGCGGCGTATCCACCCAGAAGGCTTTTGCCGGCTTGTCCGTTCTGTTGCGTATCCTGTGCGGAAGATTTGAGCTGAAATATATGGATTCGCCCTGTTTAATTTTATATTCTTCCGTACCGATAACCACAACTATTTCACCTTCAAGGACAAAACCAAACTCCTCGCCCACGTGGTGATAGCTGTCTGTTCCGGTTTCGGAGTAAGGCTCAAGCTCGATTATGATCGGCTCAAGTTTTCTGTTAACAACTTTTGAGGCGGGAAAAGTCATAGTTATGCTCTTGTTTTTGAGCACATTGTAATCCTCATTAGAAAATGTGTTAACAATATTGCGTTCGTCTTCAAAAAGCTCGCTGATTGTGGTACCGAGCGCATAACAGATTTTCTTAAGAGAGGCAATGGAAGGCGAGTTTTTACCGTTTTCTATCTGACTGATAAAACTTTTGGTAAATCCGGTCTTCTGTGAAATGTCCTCCAGCGTAAGCCCCAGTCGTTTTCTGATGTCCCTCAGCTTGGTTCCGTATCCCATTAATAACCCCTGAATCTGATTTAATAATTATCCCTATTTCTATTATATATTAAACAGAGAAGTTTATGTCAAGTTATTTATTAACAGCGTTCTTATAAAAATATTCATTAGAGTAAGTCAGTTACGAAATAAGTATATTTAACAGATGCGCGATTTTGAGTGCAATGTTATATTAACAGAACAGACGAAACGGGATAATTCATAGTGTTTCAGGAGGTTACACGGTGGACAACATGATTGCCAGACTCAATAAAGGCACAACAAAGGGTAAAAAAGTTTTTATAGCTGACAATGCGGTTGTTATAGGGGATGTCACGCTGGGGGATGATTCCAGCATATGGTACAATGTTGTTCTCAGGGGGGACGTGGAGAGGATCGAAATCGGCGGATGCACAAATGTGCAGGACGGAAGCGTAATCCATGTAACCAAGGACAAATATCCGACTATCCTCAAAGACTGCGTAACCATAGGGCACAGTGTAACCCTTCATGGATGCACAATTGAAAATAATGTGCTGGTGGGAATAGGCTCAATCATTCTCGATAACTCAGTGATAGGTGAAAACAGCATAGTAGCCGCCGGAAGTCTTGTCCCGCCTAACAAAACCTATGAACCCGGTTCACTCATAATGGGAAGCCCCGCGAAGGCAATCAAAAAGCTTTCGGATGCGGAGATTCAAAGTATACGAGATTACGCCGACAGATATGTGATGTATAAAAACGTTTATCTGGACAGAAAATAAAAGCGGGGTCAAAGCCCCGCTGGTTTCTTTTATTGGGGAACTACTCTGATTCTGGAAACATTACCGGCTATTCCGCAGTTTATGACACAAAATCCTGAGTTATCATGCCATTCATATCCGAGGGTTTCGGAATCCGGATTATGGGAGGTTTCCAAATCATTTATACATATATTATCGGTAACGGTATCACCTATTACAAGCCTGCCCCACTGCTGGTCAGTGTCTCCGTCAGGATCATTGTAAACATACACATGGGTATCTTTTGCTCCCTTGTAAATCAGCACGGATTTTGCAGCATCGTTCCTGCATTCGGGGGAATCAGTGCAGTCTCTGGTTATGCTTTCAGAGCTTCTGAACCCTCCGGCGATTCCGCCTTCGCAGTTATAATCATCATAAAAAACAATATTATACGGGTCATACTGTTCTGAGGATGTTCCCACATTGAGACCGGATACTTTGCCGTCCAGACCGTTCATTTCGTGATAGGTCATAGTTATCCCGTTTCCAAACTCTTCGACTAAAAGAGCATTCTCCGGCTCAAGGGTGTTTATACAGTAATCCTGCTCAAGCTCTTCGCCGACATGTATCCTTGTCCAGTCATCCAGATGGTGATGGTCAGCATTGTCATACAGGGCAATGGCAGTATCAGCCTGTAAACCGGCATAAAGCTTTACAGATTTTGCGGAATCATTTTCGCAAATACCTGCGGAAGAGCATTTTACACTGCCGTTTTTGTGCCTGCTGCTGAATGCTCCTTTCTCTTCACCTGTACAGTTGTTGCCGTCATAAAAAACTATATCTTTTACATCAGTATAATACTGTTTATTCGTCAGAATACCGTCCAAAATATCAAGCTTGTGTTCAGTTTCCATTATATCTGTCGAACACATATTCGGAAAATTTTCCGTATGCCTGCCGTGAAAAACAGACTGAGTGAACGGAGCGCCGAATAAAATCTGTCTCTGTACGGCTACAGTACCGTCCGAATCAGTGTCTGAGCTTGGTTCCAAAGCTCCGCCCCCATCAGAAAGCCTTGTATCGCCGCAATGGAATCTGAAAGCAAGCAAAGAAATTTTCCTGCCGTCCACAGACATTGAAGAATAAGGATGCGTTATATTGAACTGCTGCATCTGCTCTATTCCGAGACTTATTGCTCCGTTATCAAGAGGGCTGTAGCTTCCGCCCAATCCTCCGAACATATCGCCCCCGTGCGGCGAGGCTATTGTGTATACCTTATGGATCTTTCGCGCAGCCATATAAAACTCATCATCAGGGAATGCCTGTCTGCTGTTTCCCATTGTCACGACATAGCGGAGATCCAGTCCGCCCATGCTGTGCCCGACAGCAATCAGAGAGTCATCACTTACATTATCCAGTGATGCAATATAGTGCGCCAGTTCTCCGCCTCTTTGTTCGATGGATTCATTGTATGTAACACTGGTGCGATAAGTCTTCCAGTCCGGATAGCTATCATGGATATAATCAACATATGTATCCCATGCAATATTACTGTCATGGTAACCATGGGCAAAAAGAATATTGGAGACATGGTTCGCATGACCTAAAATCAGTTCAGAGGATTGTTCAGGCTCCCCAGTAACACCGCTTCCGTTTCCGCCGCATGAAAGAACCGTCACGGAGATCAGGCTTAAAATCAAGTATTTTATCACAATAACACCTTCCTACTGATAATAAGTATCATATTAATTCTTTATATCTGAAGATGCAATCTTAAGCAAGCATTGGTGTCATAAAAAAAGCCGTACCCTTCGGGGAGTACGGCTTTTTTGTATTCTGTTTTTTTTAAGCTCTTATTTGCCGTCAAAGAGTGACCAAGGTCCTCTGTTGCGAGAGAATTTCTCAGCCTTGTCCTTGTCTGCGGCGGGAACATCTTTCATGATGTCAAATACCTGACCGGGGAAAATGAGGTCGGGATCTTTGATTGCCGCTTCGTTAGCCCAGTATATAATCGGCCACATAAAGGGGTTCATGTACTTGGCTTTGGAAATGTTCCAAAGGTTGTCGCCTCTTATAACTGTGTACTTCTCTGAAGCAGGCGCAGTTGATTCGGCTTTCATCTCAGTCTGAGAAGCAGCCATTTCTGCGGCTTTAGCAGCGGCGTATTCTTCCTCAGCATTTTTAAGGTCGTCATTCGCCTGAGCTATGAGAGCGAGAGCTTCCTCGCCTTTGCATTTGTCTGCAAGTTCTTTAGCTTTGCTATACTTATCAACGGCAGCCTTATATGACGGAAGGTCATATTTTTCGCCGTTCTCTTTATATCTGTCGATATTCGCTTTGAGAGCGGCAAGTTCAGCCTGAACTTTCGCATCAGTAGCTTTGTAAGCATCGGCATTAGCTTTAGCTTTTTCAAAATCGGCTATTGCAGAAAGCAGATCTGCTTTTGCTGATTCGTAAAGCTCGCCTTTTTTACCGCCTTTCTCAGCTTCGTCCATTTTTCTCTGAGCGGCTTCAAGCTTAGCTTTAGCTTCAAGATACTCGGGAAGCTGGCACTTCTCGGCACCGCTGTCCTTAGCTGCCTGCATGGCCGTCTTGGCCTGATCGAGTTCCTGAACAGGCGGTTTGCTGCATCCGGCAAGAGCGAAAGCAGAAAGCACCACAATCAGGAGCAGAAGTCTGTAGGTCTTCATACGGAATCCTCCCTTTTTCTTCATTATTTATTAAGATAACACCTTTTTAGGCTAACACAACCCCAAAGGTCTGTCAAACCAATGACAGTTAAATCTTCTATTTGTTCTCAGCAATCTCAAATTTCATGTAAAGCTCTTTGAGCTGTTTATCATCGATGAAACTCGGAGCATCGCTCATGAGGCATGTGGCTTTCTGGGTTTTCGGGAAAGCTATAACATCCCTGATAGATGTGGATTTTGTGAGGATAGTGGCTATCCTGTCCACTCCGAAGGCGATACCGCCGTGGGGCGGTGTGCCGTATTTAAGCGCATCAATGAAAAAGCCGAACTTATATGTTCTTTCCTCTTCGGTGAGACCAAGGGTGGAGAACATTTTCTCCTGAACATCGCTTCTGTGAATCCTGATGCTTCCGCCGCCGATCTCCGAACCGTTAAGAACAAGGTCATAGGCTTTCGCGCGCATTTTGCCCGGGTCTGTATCGAACAGAGGCACATCTTCGTCAAGGGGTGATGTGAACGGGTGGTGCATAGCGGCGAAGCGTTTGTTTTCCGCATCCCACTCAAGCAGCGGGAAGTCAAGAACCCACACGAAGGAGTGCTTATCCCTGTCAATGAGTCCGAGCATAGCGCCGACTTTAAGCCTGAGCTTGGAGAGATACAGGTTAACGGTATATTTGTCACCGGCGCCGAAGAATATAATATCTCCGGGCTTGCCGTTCATCTCTTTAACTACAGCGGCGGCGACATCCTCTCCGAGAAACTTGACTATGGGAGACTGAAGTCCGTCCTCGTTGACTTTTATATAAGCCAGACCGCCGGCACCGAGTGAAACTACAAAGTCGGTAAGATCATCAATATCTTTTCTGGAGAAAGTCTTGCCGGCGCCTATGGCGTTAACCGCTTTTACGCAGCCGTTTTTCTCTACAGCTTCGTTAAATACTTTAAATCCGCATCCTTTGACAGTGTCGTTTATGGTTTTGAGATAGAGCTCAAAACGTGTGTCGGGAGCGTCGTGACCGTATTTTTCCATAGCCTCGTCATAGCTGATGGTGGGAAAGCCTTTTTCAAGCTTAATACCCATAACCTTGTCGAAAATGGTTATGAAAAGCTCCTCCATTATGTTCATGAGGTCATTAGAGTCTATAAAGGACATTTCAATGTCAAGCTGAGTGAATTCGGGCTGTCTGTCCGCTCTGAGGTCTTCGTCACGGAAGCATCTTACAACCTGAAAATAACGCTCGAAGCCGGCAATCATAAGAAGCTGCTTAAACATCTGGGGAGACTGAGGCAAAGCGTAGCATTTACCGGGGTTTACCCTGCTGGGAACAAGATAGTCTCTGGCGCCTTCGGGTGTGCTTTTTGTGAGAAAAGGCGTTTCAACGTCTATAAACCCTTTGGAGTAAAGAAATTCTCTCATTGTTTTGGTCAATTTATGTCTTGTGATCAGGTTGCTTTTCAGTTCGGGTCTTCTCAGGTCGAGATAACGGTATTTCAGCCTTACGTCTTCGCTGACGTTGCTGTATTCATCAAGCATGAAGGGCGGAACAATGGATGTGTTGAGTATCTTAAGCTCTTCAACATTCACTTCCACTTCGCCTGTGGGGAGTTTTTCATTAAGGGAGCCGTCGGGTCTGCTCGCAACTTCGCCCTTTATAGCTATAACAAACTCGCTTCTGAGGTTCTCCGCTTTTTCATGAACGGCTTTATTGAGTTCAGGGCTCATAACGATCTGAGTTATGCCTTCTCTGTCTCTGAGATCCACGAATATAACGCCGCCGTGGTCTCTTCTTCTCTGAACCCACCCCATGAGGGTAACCTTTTTTCCTATATCTGACGCTCTGAGAGCATTACAATCGTGCGTCCGTCTCCAGTCGCCAAGGTTTGAAACCAAGTGGTCCTCCTGCTTAAAGTTTATTTTGGATATAATCGGCAACCGCGTCAAGCTTAACGGAGGTCTGTTCGCCTGTTTCCATATTTTTTACGGAAACTTCGCCCCTGTTCATTTCATCATCCCCCAGTATGAGGGTGAAGCGTGCGCCTGACGAATCAGCCGATTTAATCTGTTTTTTCATGGCGCGGAAGGCGTAATCAATCTCAGCTATAATCGACCTTTCCCTGAAATTCTTTACCAGTTCCGCACACTTTATGTCCGAAATATCTTTAAAGGCGATGATGAAAACATCCGCCCCTTTGTCTTTAACATTATCCTTCTGCATGGCAAGCGCCACAAGCCTGTCTATGCCGAGGGCGAAGCCTATTCCCGGCACTTCCGGTCCGCCGAGGAGCTTTATAAGCCCGTCATACCTGCCGCCCCCGCCAACGGCGTTCTGTGAGCCGAGATGGTTTGTAACCATTTCAAAGGCTGTGCGGATATAGTAGTCCAGCCCCCGAACCATCATCTTATTTATATTATACTCCACACCGAAGGCGGTGAGGTATTTTTTTACATCTGAAAAATGAGTTTCACATTCCCCGCAAAGATAATCAAGCATCACGGGAGCGCCCTTAGTGATCGCTTGGCAAGTCTCCACCTTACAGTCAAGGATACGCATAGGATTTTTGCCCAGCCTGCGCTTGCAGTCCTCACAAAGGCTTTCCTGATGAGCTTCAAAGTACCCAACGAGCTTTCCGTAATACGCGGGTCTGCATTCGGGACACCCGATAGAGTTGATCTCCATCGTCACCATATCGCCTATGCCTGTTTTATCGGCAAGGGTTTTCAGAAGATAGATGACTTCCGCGTCCGCCGCCGCTCCATCCGCTCCGAAAACCTCCACGCCTGCCTGATAAAACTGGCGGAAACGTCCTTTCTGAGGGCGTTCCCTGCGGAACATGGGACCAATGTAATAGTATTTCTTAACCGAGGGGGGGTTGTAGAGCTTGTTCTCCACATAGGCACGCACGAGTGACGCTGTTCCTTCAGGACGGAGAGCTACCATTGTATCGTCCCTGTCCTTGAAGGCGAACATCTCCTTCTCGACTATGTCCGTGGTATCGCCTATGCCTCTGTGGAAAACATCAGCGCGTTCAAGTACAGGGAGAATAAATTCCCTGAAATTGAATGTATTAAACGTTTCCTTGAAAATTCTTTCTATTCTTTCCCAATATACAGCCTCTTCGCCGTATATGTCTCTGAATCCTTTGACCCTGCTGAACAAAACTACCTCCGCATAAGAATACAGATATATTCCAAATCATGCGGACAGTCAATAAATTTAAGCTTGACAGTAAAGGCTTTCCGGCTATGTTTCAGTCATTTTAAAACAAGGTCAGAACTTCAGAAATGACTTTGCGCAGGCAATAATCATGTCTGCGAGATTATCGTTTGAGGTTTTACTGAGATTAAAGACGGAATGATAAAGAGACACGTCGTCAATATCTCTTTTATAATAATGCTTTATATAACTTTTTTTATGCTTCTCTATAGCTTTTATCTGCTCCGCTGCTTTCGCCGCTTCAAGCTCTTCCTTATCCGTGAGCCATTTCACACGGTCATCAAAGGGAGCAACTAGCCTTATATGCAGACAATTTGGCTCATCTTCAAGAATACACTGGCTGCCCCGCCCCATTATCACGCAGTTCGTATCCGTGGCAAGATTCCTGATGATAAGCTCCACCATAGAACTGAACCTTTTGCTGTCGAAAACAGGTTCCTGATCGGCATATGTATCGAAAAATGATATGGTTTCGTCATTTTTGATCATATCATTGACCTTATTTATCTTTTCATCTTTGAAAACATTAGAGAACAGGTCTGCGTCAAAATAGTCAGACATGAATGAGCGGAAATTTGAATGCTGTTCCTCATCAAACCTGTTCACTTTCTCCTCATCAGTATCGGTAAGGATTGCGATGTATTTTATAAGCTCCTTATGAAATAGCTTGAAACCAAGTTTTTCCGCGACTTTTTCAGCCACATACTCACCGCCGCATCCGAACTGTCTTGAAACAGTAATTACCGCCATGATAAGTCTCCGATTTTTTTTATATCCAGATCATCTTTTAAACCAGCAATAAGCCTGTCTATGCTCATACCGCTTACCGGATGAACATAGTCTGCGTCCACATCCCGCAGAGGATAAAGCACAAAGCTTCTGTTCGCCGTTTCTTTGTGGGGTACAGCAAGCCCTTCAGATTCGTGGATTTCACCGCCGAAATCTATAATGTCTATATCAATGAGCCTGCTCTGCCAGCGTGCGGACTGTTCTCTGCCCAGTTCCTTTTCAGTTTTTTTGATAAAAGTGAGAAGTTTGTCTGTGCTTAATCCGGTGCAGCCGGAGCAGCAGATGTTGTAATAATCCGCCTGTCCGTCCCTGAGCAGGGATGCGGTGGAGTAAACGGAAGATACTTTATCTATTATGATAAGGGATGACAGGGCTTTCAGGGCATCGGCAAAGTTCCGCTCCCTGTCGCCGATATTACTCCCCAGAGCTAAAATTATCCTTCTGACCGAGTTCATTCAGCATCACTCCGCGCACATGCTCAAGCAGTTCTCTGTCCTTCATACCGCCGGAATCCATGGGTTCAAGGAATTTCAAGTGTACTTTTTTAAACGGATAAACCCTGAAACTATGTTTAGGAACAGCGCTTGAAGTCCCGCTTATGATAAAAGGCGCTATTTTGTTCCCAGTTCTTCCGGCGAGAACAAAGGCGCCGCGCTTAAAGCTGCCCAGTTTTCCGTCTGAGGAGCGTGTGCCCTCAGGAAACAGCAGCACGGAATAGCCTTCACTGATTTTTTTCGCAGCGCTGAGAAGGCTTTTCAGTCCGTCCTTCCTGTCTTCCCTTTCGATGGGGATCATACCTATCTTTTTGAGGGCAAAGCCGAAAAAGGGAATTTTAAACAACTCTTTTTTAGCCATGAACAGAAACAGTCTGTCTGAGAAAACATGAAGGAGAACAAATATGTCCGCATAGCTTAAATGATTGCCCATGAAGACATAATAAGTATTTTTATCCAGTTTTTCCAGACCTTCCGTCTTCACCCTGATGCCCAGATAAAGAAGAAGCATCTTAGCCCAGATTCTGCTCATGAGTTTGTAAGGCTGTTTTGAGAAAAAAACCGAAGGGATGCCGAGTATCACAAGCACTGCGGTAACCAGCGCAAGATATATCCAGAAAAAAAAGCTGTAGATGAAAATCACTGTTTCACCTTACTTGCTATATCGTTAAGCACTTCGGCATAGGTGGGATGGTTGAACACATAATCGGATATTTTATCAATCGTGATGCCGGACTGGATAAGCAGCGAAAACATGGAGCATATCTGTCCCGCTCCGTCGCCTATCACATGGCAGCCGAGAATTTTTCTTGTGTCCTTGTCGTAAACCACTTTCATATAGCCCTTCTGAGCACCGCTGATAAGAGTTTTCTCAAGGTCTGATATGTTGTATTTAATGCAGGCGTACTCGCCTGCGTAGTCCTTAAGCTCATCTTCGGTGAAACCGACCTTGGCAAGCTCCGGATCAAGATAAAGCACTTTCGGCATGGTTTCCCACGGTTTGGCGGTTTTGTTGCCGATCACGGCGTCAGAGGCAATCTCTGAGGTGGTGTAAGCCCAGCTTACAAGCATGTTTCCGCCGGAGGCGTCGCCTACTGCGTAAACATTGGCATTAGTTGTGCGCATCTTCTTATTCAGTTTAAGGTTGCCGTTTGCTTCAAGCTTTATTCCCGCCTTATCCAGATCAAGTCCGCAGATGCTGGCTTTTCTGCCCACAGCCACGAAGACCTCTTCCGTTTCAAGCTTCACACCGCCGGAAAGGAACAGAATATATTTGCTGCCGACCTTTTCCGCCTTTTCTACCTTGGTATTTTTCAGAACCTCAATGCCGCTTTTCTTAAATTTTTCTTCCAGTTTTTTGACTATCTGCTGATCCATGTCACGAAGGATTTCATCCTTGGTTTCCACGATTGTAACAGCGGAGCCGAGCCTTCTGAAAACAGTGGCAAACTCACAGCCCACAAATCCGCCCCCGAGAATGGTTATCTTGGAGGGAACCTTTTCAAGGTCGCTTATGCTTGAGACAGTGAGCAGCTTAACCGATGAGCTGAGCCCGGGATTGATGTCTGAGGAGCCTGTGGCTATTATGCAGTAGTCGAACTTAATCTCCACATTGCCCTCAACACTGGTGACAGCAACGGAAGATTCAGAAGCGAATTTACCGAACCCGTACACGAAATTTATGTTCAGATTCTCAATGTCCTCAGTGAGAGCCTTGCGGATCCTCATCACCGACTGTTCAGTTAGCTTTCTGGATTTTTTAAAGTCAAAGCTCACAGAGGAGCATTCATCACCGCTTACAAGTGTTTGAAGCTTCTCTGTGCAGTTTGCGAATATCTTGCTCTGATACAACAGCGAGTTGGATATAACGCTGCCCGAGCGGCAGTAGTTGCCGCCTATTTCCTTATCGACTATAGTTACACGGAAGCCTTCCGTCGCCAGAAGCTTAGCAGCGTTCAGCCCCGCAGGACCTGCGCCCAGTATCAGAACGTGTTTATTATTTTCCATTATACCTTAATACCTGTAGTGATCCGGCTTATACGGACCCTCAATCGGCACGCCTATGTAGTCAGCCTGTTCTTTTGTGAGAGTGGTGAGCCTGACGCCGATCTTCTCAAGGTGGAGTCTCGCCACTTCCTCGTCAAGGACTTTCGGCAGCATGTAAACGCCGGGTTTGTATTTATCCCTGTTTTCCCAAAGATCCAACTGGGCAAGAGTCTGGTTGGCAAAAGAGTTTGACATAACAAACGATGGATGTCCCATTGCGCAGCCAAGGTTAACCAGTCTGCCTTCAGCGAGAAGGAATATCTCATGTCCGTCAGGGAAAGTGTATTTATCTACCTGAGGTTTTATGTTTAATTTCTTGATGTCTTTGTAGTTTTCAAGTTTTTCAACCTGAATTTCATTGTCGAAGTGACCGATATTGCATATTATCGCCTGATCCTTCATCTTCTCCATGTGTTCAATGCGGATAATGTCTCTGTTGCCTGTCGTGGTGACATATATGTCCGCCCTGCCGAGGGTTTCTTCAATCGTTGTGACCTCATAACCCTCCATAGCAGCCTGAAGTGCGCATATGGGGTCTATTTCTGTAATGATTACGCGCGCGCCCTGCCCTCTGAGGGACTGAGCGGAGCCCTTGCCCACATCGCCGTAGCCGCATACCACAGCCACCTTGCCTGCTATCATAACATCTGTTGCGCGCTTGATGCCGTCTATGAGAGATTCTCGGCAGCCGTAAAGGTTGTCGAATTTGGATTTCGTGACAGAGTCATTGACATTGACTGCGGGAACAAGCAGCTCGCCCTTCTCAAGCATCTGATAAAGCCTGTGAACACCTGTTGTGGTCTCTTCCGAAACGCCTCTCCACTCGGCAACTGTTTTCGCCCAGCGGGTTGCATCCTCTTTATATATTGATTTAAGAAGACCGAAAAGCTGCTTTTCGTCTTCAGTATTTACCTGTTTATCAAAAAGAGAGGGGTCTTTCTCTCCCTTATATCCGAGATGAATCATGAGCGTGGCGTCTCCGCCGTCATCAACTATAAGCTCAGGACCTTTGCCGCCGGGGAATTTCAGCGCCTGATCAGTACACCACCAGTATTCCTCCAGCGTTTCACCCTTCCATGCGAAAACGGGAACTCCCGCCGCCGCAATAGCTGCCGCCGCATGATCCTGCGTTGAGAAGATGTTGCAGCTGCACCAGCGCACGTCAGCACCCAGAGCGGTGAGGGTTTCAATCAGAACGGCGGTCTGAACCGTCATATGAAGAGAGCCCATGATCCTCACACCTTCAAGGGGCTTGGATTCTGCGTACTTCTCCCTCACGGCCATAAGACCGGGCATTTCGTGTTCCGCTATCTGAATCTCTTTCCTTCCGAACTCGGCGAGGGAAATATCTCTTATTTTATAATCACTAGAACTCATTTTTACCTCTTAATCATACACGGCGGAAGTGCCGTAAAAGAAAAAATCCGGACTCTCTGTCAGGAAAGTCCGGAACCGCTGTGTCAGCCTATGATTTTTTTAAGCTCGTCAACTTTATTGGTTTTTTCCCATGAAAATTCGTTTCTGCCGAAGTGACCGTAAGCGGCAGTCTTCCTGAAAATAGGTTTTCTTAAGTCAAGAGCTTCCATAATACCCTTGGGAGTGAGGTCAAACACCTTGCCCACAGCTCTTTCTATTTCAGATTCGGGTACGGTTGACGTACCAAAAGTGTTTACGTTTACGGAAACAGGCTCTGCAACGCCTATGGCGTAAGCTACCTGAATCTCACATCTTTTGGCGAATCCGCCGGCAACAATGTTTTTGGCAACCCATCTGGCTGCGTAAGCCGCGCTTCTGTCCACCTTGGACGGGTCTTTTCCGCTGAAAGCGCCGCCGCCGTGTCTTCCAGCGCCGCCGTAAGTGTCAACGATGATTTTTCTTCCGGTAAGACCGCAGTCGCCCATGGGACCGCCGATAACGAATCTCCCCGTGGGGTTTATGTGATATTTTATATGTTCTTCATCAAGGAGATCCGCAGGGATAACAGGCTTGATTACTTTTTCTATTATATCCTCTCTGAGGTCTTTCAGCTTAATTTCGTTGGAGTGCTGAGAGGATATGACTACCGTGTCGACCCTGACAGGTTTATATCCGTCGTATTCTATTGTTACCTGTGATTTTCCGTCCGGTCTGAGATAGGGAAGAACTTCATTTTTACGAACTTTGGAGAGCTGCATGGTAAGCTTATGGGCAAGCATTATTGGCAGAGGCATGAGTTCCTCGGTTTCATCGCACGCAAAACCGAACATAAGCCCCTGATCCCCAGCCCCGCCTGTGTCAACACCCATTGCAATATCAGGAGACTGTTTGTCGATGGTGGAGATAACCCCGCAGGTTTCGTAATCAAAGCCGTATTTGGCTCTGGTGTAGCCTATGTCTTTTATCGTTTCTCTCACCACGCCGGGAATGTCCACATAGGTTCTTGTGGTAACCTCTCCGGCAACTATAACAAGCCCTGTCGTAACCATTGTTTCGCAGGCAACCCTGCTCATGGGGTCGTCAGTGAGCATGGCGTCAAGAATGGCATCGGAAATCTGGTCTGCAATCTTGTCAGGGTGCCCTTCCGTAACTGACTCGGAAGTAAACACATATTTCTTTTGATCCATCATTACCCTCTATTTTTCAGTTTGAAGAGAAGCGCTTCTGGTACTCAACCGCGATTCTTTCCATTTTATCTTTTCCGATGAGCTTCTGCTTTTTGATCTCTTTTATCTTAGCTTCCACTTCAGGCGGATAATATTTCAAACTCAGCAGAGCTTCAAGATCCTGCTCCATTCTAATGTGCTCATTAAAAAGTTCTCTGAACTCCGGGCTGTCGTTCTTGATGCTCTCAATAAGTTCAGTATTGCTTTTCAACATTTCTCACCTCGCCGTTAATGTTGAGCTTCATGATGTACGCGTCATTGTCCTGACCGTAATAGTCTTTTATATAGCCGACTTTTTCAAAGCCGAAAGATTCATATAATCCGACAGCGGAAAAGTTGTCCACCGCCACCTCAAGAAACATCACTGAAGCCTTGTCCGCCGAACGGACAGCCTCTGCCAGAAGAAGCCTGCCGTAGCCTTTGCCGCGGTGTTTCGGGGAAACGGCAATATCAGCCAGTTCAGACTCGTCCAGAACCGTGTAAACAACAAAATAGCCGCAAACCGCCCCATCCTCTTCCAAAAGCTTGAAGATACTGCGCTCTCTCTCTATTTCCGTTTCAAAGTCTGTCTTCGACCACGGTTTTTTAAATGATGCTCTTTCTATCTCTGTGACGGATTCAAGATCATCCGCAAGCACGTCTCTGATCAAAGTTTATTTCCGCTTCGGATTTCCTGAAGTACAGGGGCTCGTAGCCGCATCCGAATTTAGTAAAATGGATATTTTTTACTGAGTGAGTGAGGTTAAGGCTGCTTTTCTGCTCGCGGTTGACAATATGGGTAATGGATTCCTCATCATCCAGCTTAACTGTCTCATACTCAGAAAATACCATATTTTTAAAGTCATAGCTTTTTCTGACAAAACTTTTTAATCTCAGCTTTGCCCAGACCTCAACCGACTCCTCTCCGCAGACAAGAGCGTAAGCGTCCAGCGATGAAATTCCTTTAAGTTTTTTCCCCATGGAGGAAGCAAGCCCAAGCATAGTCGAAACGCCTATCCTTATGCCCGTAAAAGAGCCGGGTCCCGTTATTGTATAAAAATTTTCAATTTCACTGAGAGAAGTTCCCGAAGATTCCAGAAGAAAATCAACGGTTTTCAGAAGATTCTCGTTAATGTTTGATTTCATTTTCACTCCGGTCTCAGCCAAAACAGCCCCGCCGGAAGTACCGAGCGAGGCAAAAAGCATGTCACCGGAAGTGTCTACGATTAATGTGTTCATTATTAAAGCATAGTATCATATTTAATACGGAAGTCAATAACCGCAGGACGCCTCACAGTCTTTTAAGGTACGGGTTGTTGTTTTTCTCCCATCCGATAGTGCTGAACTCCTCATGTCCGGGGTGCACGGTTACGGAATCGTCCAGTGTGAGCAGTTTGTGCGCTATGCCTTCGATAAGCTGACTGTGATCCGCATAGGGGAAGTCGCTTCGCCCCACTCCTTCACAAAACAGAGTATCTCCTGTTATTACGGCGTTTACCCGTTCAATGAAATAACACACTCCGCCCGGAGTATGCCCGGGAGTATGCAGAACCTTGATCTTTCCGCCGCCGAACTCTATTTCGTCTCCGTCTTTGACATATCTGTCCGCAGTCGGAACAGGAGCAGGTTCAGCGCCGAAAAGCGCCGCATGGTTTCTCGACTGACCGAGGAGAAACTCGTCATCCTTGTGTATATAAAAAGGAATATTGTATTTTTCCTTAAGCTCGCTCACTGCGCCTATGTGATCAAAGTGACCGTGAGTATTGAGGATCATCTTCGGCTTGAGGTTTTCTGTCTCTATTTTATTTATAATGAGATCCGCATCTCCGCCCGGATCGAAAATCACAAGATTGCCTTCGTCGTCGGAAAGGAAAAAACAGTTTACGAAAAGGGGTCTTACTACCATATGCTCAAGTTTCATCTATCACCTGCCTTGAATGCTTTTCTCTAAAATTATAGTCACAGGACCGTCATTTACAAGCCCCACTTCCATCTCCGCGCGAAAAATACCCGTCCCGACTTTGTCTGCGCCAAGCTCCGTGCGGCATAGATCGGCAAACTTTTCATAATATTTCTCAGCGAGTTCCGGTTCAAGAGCATTTCCGAAATCAGGTCTAAGCCCTTTGCGGCAGTCAGCTGCGAGGGTAAACTGACTGACGGTTATCACACTGCCGTCTATGTCCTTAACAGAGAAGCTCATTTTTCCGTTTTCATCTTCAAAAACTCTTAAGTTGCAGGCTTTTTTGGCAAGGAAGCTGATAAATTCCTCCTGATCGCCCTTTTCAGCACCGAAAAGGATAAGAAGTCCCTTCCCTATCTCAGATACTGTTTCACCCTTCACACGGACAAAGGCTGAACTGACCCTTTGTATGCAGAGCTTCATCTCAGCACCTTGCGCACGTTTACTCCGGTTATTTTAAGCACCGCAAAGTAAAGCAGAGCCGCAACAGGAATGTTAATCAGCAGATGCACACCTGAGACGGACATCCCCACAGCGCAGGCTCCCATTATAAAACAAGCGAATATGATCTTAACGAGAAGAGCGGCGTTGCCCCTGAAATTGAATCTGTAATCCCTGAGCTTTGAGTACAGATAAAATGAATTAGCCGAGGCTGAAACACCGGATGCAAGGGCTATGCCCGCATGACCGAAGGGTTTGATGAGTATAATATTTGAAACTGCGTACACGCAAAGACCGATGAAAGCGCCCTTCACAGGTGTGCGCATATCCTTCTCGGAGAAAAACACCTTTGCCAGAAGCCCTGTGTAAGAGAAGAAGATCATCCCTACACTGAACATAACAAGCGCCTGAGCGGTGTTGTATACATCCACGCCAGTGAACTGGTTACGGGCGTATATAAGCGCGGTTATTTCATCCGCCAGAAGCACAAGACCCAGAGTGGCGGGCATTATTATAACGAATATAGCGATAAACGCCTTGTCAATTAATGTATTGCGGTATGAAAAATTGCCAGCTGTGTTCGCCTTGCTTATCTCTGTCAGCGAGACGGCACCCACCGCAATGGAAAATACACCGAGAGGAAGCTGAAAGATCCTGTCCGCATAATAAAGGTAAGATATACTCCCCGCCGCAAGGAAGGAGGCTATGATTCTGCCCAAAGTAAAATAGAGCTGGTTTATCCCCAGTCCCGCTAGTGAAGGCACAAGCAGGCGGAAGGTCTTCCCGACATCAGGGTGCATGCCGTCCCACCGGAAGCGGAATCCCTTCATAACGGAATAGGTAAATATATAAAGAAGCTGCAAAACACCGCCGAGAATCACACCGTAGCAGAGCCACATTATGTTTCCGCCGAGCTTGTATCCGGCGTAAGCTCCGGCTATCATTGATATGTTAAGCAGAGCAGTTGATGAATAAGGCACATAATAAGAATTGTGCAGGTAAAGGTAGCCTGTAAAAAGCCCGCAAAGGGTTATAAACACGAGATAAGGCATCACAAGCCGCAGCATGTCGCCTGCTGTGGCGAGAATATCCGCAGAACCGAGGTAGCCGGGCATGAAAAGAAATATGATCTGCTTCGGAAACATTGAAATCAGGATCACAATGGACGTTACCATCACAAAAAGGACGATCATCATGCTGGTCAGGTATGAAAATGCCTTTTTTTTGTCAGCAGCCATATTGTCGCTGAGAAAAGGAATAAATGCCGAGGTGAGAGCGCCTTCGGCAAAAAAAGCCCTGAAAAGGTTGGGAATCGCATACGCCACAAAGAAGGCATCAGTAAGGGCATTGGCGCCGAAAAACGCCGCCACGGCTATGTCTCTGATAAGTCCGAAGATGCGGCTGGTAAATATCCCGAAGGACGACTTCATTACGCTTTTGAGGAAAACAGACACAAAATCCGCCTATGCTTAAACGATCAATTGAAAAAATTGCATAAATATTTGCCCAATTAGACTTTACACTTTATAAGGCATTGGATATAATATTGTAAATTAAAAAATTCCATCAAGACACCCTAATAAGGGGAGGTTGCAAATGACAAAGTCTGAGCTTATCGAAATTATCTCTGCCGAGAACACTAACCTTACCAAAAAGCAGGTTGAATTTATCGTCAACGGCGTGTTTTCATCAATTAAAGATGCTCTGCGCAACGACGACAAGGTGGAAATAAGAGGCTTCGGAAGTTTCAAAATCAGAGAGAAAAACTCAAAGATGGGAAGAAATCCCAAAACCGGCGACAAAGTTGATGTGCCTTCTAAAAAGGTTCCCTACTTCAAACCCGGCAAGGAGATTAAAGAACTTCTCATTAAAATGAACTGAGAAAGCTTTCTTTAACCTTTTTTATAACTTTTTGTTCCGGATGTTTACGCAGGCGGTGAAAGCCGCCTGTGTTTTGGTTGTATTTTGCTTTTTTCCGGATCTGAGCATCGAAGAAAGCCGTTATTCCGGTTATGTTAATCAGCCTTTCCTGTTTACTCCCATGCGGGTGATATTTTTCCCGTAGTATTTCTGTTTAATGCTCAAATCGGAATTAAGTTTCATTATAGCTTCACGTATGCCTGTTTTGTCCTTCTCAAACTTTTTTTCAAGCTCTTTATGCTTCTCCCCAACCTTACGGATGAAGCTGTTATCTTTTCTCTCCGCCTCTGGCATTGCGCTCACAATCTGTATAAACTGGCTGAAATAGCTGTTATAACGTTCAATGAGCTTCATATAATTATCGTTGAGTTCTGAGGAGATAAGCCGACACGCAAGTTCCATTATCTGGTCGCTTATGATTTCGAGACTGTTTTTCATGATAAATCACTCTTAAATAATTGGAGAAACCGCTGATAGTCAACAAAATACGACAGGTGATAAAAATGAGCGCAGAAAACTCTGTCAACAGGGAAAGCCGGAGACTTATTCAAAAGGATAAAAGCCCATCACAGTTTCAGCGCTTGCCTTCCTGTGGGCATTGATCGATTCTTTGCTTTCAGTTGTGAATTTGCTTTTAAGCATTGTGACTATATCGCGCGCGTCCTCTTCCGTGCGTACCGGACCGACAGCCGCAAGCTTGTTCTCATTGCGGATCTCTATTATGTCCGCAATACTGCTCTGCTGCCCCTGAGAAACGGGAGTAGAGGAAACTGATGAAGACTTTTCAGTCTGCACAGACTGAGACTTTCTTTTATCCGCTTCCAGAAGTCTTTCACGCAAATTGACAATGCTGTTGTCTGCGTTGATCACATATCACCCTGCAAAATTTATTGACTTAGAAGCCGCCTCTATTGATGAGTTTCCTCTTTCTTCCTGCTCAACAACGCCTTTCCATGCTTCTCTGAGCTCGCACATAACGGAGATAGCAGATTCCACCTTTGCCTTGTCCTTGCTTTTGTTAGCCTCAATCAGCGACCAGATCATGAAGTCATAAAGCCTGAGGAGGTTCTGGGAAATTTCTCCGGCGTCCATATTGAGGGAAGACATAAGCTCGTAAACTATGTTCTGGGCTTTCATTATGTTGTTATGGGCTTCGGGGATTTTCCCCTCTTCCATTGCCAGAACAGCGATACGCATAAACTTTATGGCGCCGTCATACAGCAAAAGCACCAGCTTTCCTTTTGTGGCTCCCTCAACTTCCTGTCTGATGTAATTTTGATACGGTTTTGTCACCAGATCAACTCCTTTTTTAAAATATTTTATGATGAACTGGTCAGCGAACTGAGAGATTCCCCCATCGCCTGCGCATCGGATATAGCCTGCTCCATCGCGGTAAACTGCGCCCAGTATCTTTCAAGCTGCTGTTCAGCCCTTAGCTGGTAGGTTTCTATCTGTTCAGCTATTCTCAGCATTTCTTTATCCAGAGTACCTTCACTGACGATTTTTTTCTGGATCATACCGTCGTAATTAGTATAACGAGTTATCAAAGAAGAGTAAATTCTTGTCCAACCCTGTATGTCGTTACTTTCGTTAATCGGGTTTCCGTCTTCGTCCTCTGTATCACTATCGTCATTTCCCACGATTATATTAGCGGAAAAAAACTCGTAAACATCATCGGCGTTGTCTGAGAGTACTTCCTGAAGTGTCTCGTTTGACTCAAGAGCGGCCAGAATCTCATCATAATCTGTGGAGTCTGTAACAAGCAGACCGAGAGCTTCGATTGTAATATCCCCGTCACCTGCAACATCTATACCCAGTTCCAGAAGATTTGATATGGATCCGGTAAGTCCGGGGATTTCCGTGAAAAGAGTAGTTCTGAGGTTTTGCTTAAGACTCCTCAGCTCCGAACTCTTGCGGATCATGTTGTAGGTATTGTATTCCTTGTAATAAGCCTGATACTCCGCAATGTCGTCGTCAGACATACTCTCTTTGTCCTCATCGGTGAGAGCGGTGAGGTATTTTTTCTGATCATCATCCAGCATGGGTGCATTGAGGACAGTCACCATCTCGTTGTATGTCTGAATAAAACTTGCCAAGGCCTCGGTTGCCTTTGTGGTATCTGCCGTGATGCTGATTGTCACAGGAGTTTCACTTGCTGAGCGGAGATCAAGGGTCACACCTGCTATTATGTCGCTTATTTCGTTACTGTCACGGACATAAGTAACTTCGTTCACCTCAACTATTGAGTTTCGTCCCGCCGTTCCCAAAGCCTGAGTGGTGGTGGTGCTCTGCGTGAGGTTTACGGCGGCAAGAAAGCTGCTGGTATCGCTGGGAGAGCCGAAGGTTATCTGCTCGGTGCCGCTGCCTGTGACAGTGATTTTATCTCTCACACTGTCGTAAACCATTGTAACGCCGGCGCCGGAGACATTCACCTTCTTGATTACATCATTAAGGGAATCAGTTGTGGCATCAACATAAATTGATACTCCGTTTATAGAAAAGGTTCCGCTTGTGGGTGCGGATGAAAGACCTGCTGAACTGAGAGCGCTTGTGGTGGATATGCTGCCGCTTGTTGAGCCCGTGGTTTTAACCGCACCCTGATTAGCTGTAAGCTTGAGGACTGTGAGCATGTTGCTTGTATCGGAAGAATCACCCACGGTTATAGAGCCTGAACCGGCGGTATTGCTTGAAAGCACTATGTTATTCGCCGCTTCGTCATATGTGGCGGTGACTCCAGCTCCGGATGAGTTTATCTTGGCGAGAAGATCGTTCACAGTGAGGGCTGAAAAATCATCAATGTATATTTTTGTGTCGTTTATTGTAAAATATCCGTTGGAAGCAGTTGTACCGCCCGCATCAGAAAGATTTTGTGTAAGAGCCGTGGAAGGAGTGGCTGAAAATCCGGTTGCGCCTGTGACAGTGGAATATGACTCGGAAGCTACAAGAAGCGACGCATCCTGAGTTATGGAAAATGAGCCTTCGGTCAGTCCTGTGCCTGTGAGGGTGATGCCTTTTATAAGCCCGCTTTCGGTATTGTTGATCTTCTGACCGAGAGTAGTGAGATCCGAAGCGATGAAATATGAAGTAACGGTGCTTACGGACGAAGTAGACTCGTAACCATACTCCAGCCCCAATGTTTCGTCAATATCCCCGCCTGTGGGCGTTATCGTCAGCCCTGTTACTGTCGTCGGAGAGTAAACCGCAATGCTCCATTCATCGTCTTCCTGATTATAGTCAGCCCGTACAGCAACGTACTGAACTCCGGTCGTTCCTTTATCCGAATTTATGTTGTTATTAAGACGCGTTTCCAGATCTCTCGCGACTTCGTTTATATTATCTCCTGAATCAACATTCACTGAAGACCATATACTGCTGGTGTCCGTGCCGTCAGAAACCTGAAAGGTGACTGTACCGCTGATGTCACTTTGTATGGTTCCGTCAGATGAAACAACAGCGGAGTCTATTGCCATACCGTTCTGTTTTTTTACAGTCCCCCACTCGTTCGGTTTGAAGCTGTTGACTGCCATGTAGCTTGAGCCTTCGTTTGTGACTGTTACAGTGTGCTTTCCCTCCAGATAATCCGCAGGTGTGCCTGTGGAGCCTGTAACTCCTGCTCCTTTTGCGGTAAGCCTCTGTCTGGTGTAGGAACTGACCCATGAAGCGTTTTTCGCTGTCTGTTTGACAACCACTGAGTATGAGCCCTTTGCGGCTTCTGTAGTGGCGGTAGCAGCCAAAACAGCGGTATTGGAGCTTTCCGTGCTTTTGGTTTTATAGGTGGATTCAAGCCTGAGAGTAAGCAGATTGCTGTTGAGAGTCCCCAGTCTGTCGCTGACATCCTGATATATATCTTTCTCAAGCTGTTTGAGTTCGTATTTGTTTTCAAGGTTAGTAATCGGAATCTGACTCTGCGCGACAAGCTGTTCCACTATCGCATTAGTGTCCATGCCTGAAACAATGCCGCTCATCTTTATTGCGCCCATAACTGCAACTCCTCCGATGTGATCATATTATCGGCACTTCTGCCCCGATTCTTTAGCGCTGAATCAGGGGCATAGCGCGCCATACACTGCATTAGCAAATGCCGAGCCACACAGGAACCAATGAAAATACAGGCAAAAAGGCATTTTTTTCCTGATCCAGCGGGGTAATTTTTTCTTAAAGGAAAATCATGCACCTTGCTATTCAGGACGGAATATATTAATTTCCGGTTATGAAAAAAGTTATTGTGTACGATTGCGACGGAGTTCTTTTTGACAGCTCGTTGGCTGTAAAAGCCTATTATGATCATGTGTTTGAAAAGTTTGAGCTGAGCATGCCCGATTGGAGCGACCCCAAGACGTTTGAGCTTGCCATGATGAGTACCAACAGCGAGATCATAGGTCATTTCTGCAAGGATGAGAAGAAGTTTAATGCGATAATGGAGTTTGCCACCAAGCTGAACTTCCGCATGTTTCTGGATAAGATGATACCCGCAGCCGGAGTGTTTGAGGCGCTGGAAAAGCTGAAATCCGAAGGGCATAAAATGGCGGTATGCACCAACAGAGGTGTTTCCATAGATCCGCTTCTCAAGCATTTCAAAATGTATGATTACTTTGACAGGCTGGTTTGCAGCTTTGATGTTGTGCGCCCTAAGCCGCATCCCGAAGGCTTGAATAAAATAGCAGAGCACTTCTCCGTTCATAAGAGAAATATGCTCTTTCTCGGTGACTCGGAAGCGGATTATAAAGCTGCGAAGGGGGCTAACATGCCGTTCCTGTCATTCGGAAGCAGCCTGCATGAGAGCATAAGGATAGATAATCACATGGAAGTATTTAAACATCTGACTTAACAATCCAAATCCGCGCGTCCTGCCGGATTTGGATACACGCTCGCGGCGGGATAAACCCGCCTTCGCTCCGCACGGCGCAACTCCATCTATGGAGTTGTAACTCAAATGAAACTGCCTGAATAGTCACCTGTACTGCTCCGCCTTCTTCCTTAAAGCGTACAAAACATTTTCGGGGTTGTGCAGACGGCAGGCTCTGTTATAACAATCCAAATCCGCGCGTCCTGCCGGATTTGGATACACGCTCGCGGCGGGATAAACCCGCCTTCGCTCCGCACGGCGCAACTCCATCTATGGAGTTGTAACTCAAATGAAACTGCCTGAATAGTCACCTGTACTGCTCCGCCTTCTTCCTTAAAGCGTACAAAACATTTTCGGGGTTGTGCAGACGGCAGACTCTGTTATGACAATCCAAATCCGCGCGTCCTGCCGGATTTGGATACACGCTCGCGGCGGGATAAACCCGCCTTCGCTCCGCACGGCGCAACTCCATCTATGGAGTTGTCACTCAAATGAAACTGCCTGAACAGTCACCTGTACTGCTCCGCCTTCTTCCTTAAAGCGTACAAAACATTTTCGGGGTTGTGCAGACGGCAGGCTCTGTTATGACAATCCAAATCCGCGCGTCCTGCCGGATTTGGATACACGCTCGCGGCGGGATAAACCCGCCTTCGCTCCGCACGGCGCAACTCCATCTATGGAGTTGTAACTCAAATGAAACTGCCTGAACAGTCACCTGTACTGCTCCGCCTTCTTCCTTAAAGCGTACAAAACATTTTCGGGGTTGTGCAGACGGCAGTTCCATTTGCCCAGCTTGACGTTTGTTTTGTTTTCGCCGTGGTAATCGCTTCCGGCGGAGACAGGGAGTCCGAGTTTCTTTGTCAAGTCATTGAAAAACAAGGTATCCTCTTCGGAATGGTACGAGCAGTAAGTCTCAACGGCGTCAAGCCCCTTATCCGTCATCCCTTTGATATAAGGCAGGTAAGCATCCTTCTCCAAACGCATGCTGAACGGATGGGCGAGTATTGTTATACCCCCTGCTGCGTGTATCATCTCCGCGCTTTCCTCAAAGCTGAAGCGTTTCCTCTCTCTGTAAATCGGCTTACCTTTGGCTAAGTATTTGTCGAACGCCTCTTCCATATCCGCCACAACGCCTTCTCTTATAAGAAACTTCGCTATATGCGGTCTGCCGAGTTCGCCAAGGTTCGATGTGCTGACCTCATTCTCCGTAATCTCCCTGTCTACAAGCCTGCTGACTTCTTTAAGCATGCTGTCATTCCTTTCTTTTCTGGCGATTAGCAGCTCTCCGAGTTTTGCGGTCAGCTCCGCGCTTTTGTAGTCTATAAACAGCCCCACAACGTGCATAGTGCCGGGCGAGAAATCAATGCTTATCTCCGTGCCCGCGATACGCTCCGCATTCCCTTTAGCGGCGAAAAAATCAGGAAGACCGGCAACCGTATCATGGTCAGTGAGCGCTATATGCCTTATCCTCTTGGAATCCGCCATCCTTACAATCTCTGCGGGAGTCTTGGTTCCGTCTGAAAAAACCGAGTGACAATGGAGATCTATCATAAAAGTTCACCTGTATTCCTATAATAATTATCTTGTTTTGTTCATGTTTAGGCAATATAGTTTTAGCATGAATATAAACAGTTTCATTATATACCGAATTTTTGCGAACTTGGTAGCTTTCTGGGTGGCGGGCAAAACAATTCCCGGATTTGCGACAGGGGATATGCTGAGCCTGATAAGCGCATCCGTTGTCCTTACTTTTCTGCACATTTTCATACGCCCGCTGATGGTTGTCCTCACACTTCCCCTTCAGGTGTTCAGCCTTGGGCTTGCTTATGTTATTTTCAACGCTTTGTATGTCAAGATAACATCGGTAATTGTGAAGGATATAGTGGCGGAAGGATTCTTACCCGCTCTGGGCGCCGCGGTTATGATAAGCTTGGTAAATATGGTGCTGGACGGACTGGCGCGCAGACAGAGGATGACGAGAAATGGATCCGAAAACGGCGAAGGAAGATATTGAGCGGCTTGAAAAGCTCATCATAAAGATGAAGTTTGAGTATGAGCAGTATATCAGGGGTAACCTGAAACTTCCTCCCTCCTCTGTCGAGCGGGAGATCAACAACATTGTTCAGAACTACAACCGCAAACCGCTGACGAATACCAGCCTGCGATTTAAATTTAATAATCTTACTGCCCGTTTTCTGTCCATACGCCAGAAGATTCAGCGTGACATGGGCATAAGAGACGGCTTTATCAAAAACCCTTACGCGGAGGCGCATCAGGATGAGGAAGCCCCGCAGGATGAAAAACTGTTCAGCAAGCTCAATGAGCTCCCTGCAAACTATGATAAACAGAAGGTTATTGCCGTCCTGAACGCGAAAATAAATGAGTTGAAATCACAGGGATATGCTGATATTGATGTTTCTCTTGAAATTGAAAACGGAAAACCCCGCTTGAGGATAATAACCAAAGATGAAAAAAAAACTCTTCAGAATTGACTTCATAAATGCAGCAAAAGAAAACCTCACCATTCACGCCTCAAAAGTGAACCCTTCCTCCTTTCTCGGGCTCATAGAAGTGGCGGATATAGTCTTCATGGACTCCTCCGACATTATTCTCAACCCGCAGGACGATAAAATCAAAAAAGAATTTAAGAATGTTGAGCGCACATTTCTGCCCCTCAACTCCATAATCAGGATAGACGAAGTGATTCTGGAAAAAGAGACCCCGGTGATCCGTCTGTACGAGAAGCAGGACTGAAAACACATATGAACACTTTGCAGAGATACATTATCAGAGAGATAGTTCCGCTGTTTATATTCGGAAATGTTCTCTTTGTCGTTTTTCTATTACTTGAAAAGCTCATAAACCTTGCGGATCTGTTCTTCACAAAAAATGTTCCCGGTCTGCTCATAGCTCAGACAGTTATCTATTATCTTCCCTCTTTCCTCATGATAACCATTCCCACATCCGCTCTCATGGCGAGCATGGTGGGGTTCGGCAGAATGTCCTCCGATTCCGAAATAACTGTCATGAAAGCCGCGGGAGCGGGCGGAGTTTTTTTTCTCAAGCCTGCGGCGGCTGTGGGTATCGGCGCTTTTCTGCTTTCATTGGTGATGAGCGTTTACCTCATGCCTCTGGGCAGCACACTTGCCATCAATAACCTTACGAAAATCGCAAAAAGCATTTCTGTCAAAGATATGAAAGAAAACGAAATGTATGACGAAATACCCGGACTCCTTTTCTATGCGGATAAACGTCCCGATGACAATGAGTTCGGCAAAATCGTCGTCATAGATAAAAACACAGGAACAATCATCACCGCTGAAACCGGAGCCATTGTGCCGTCGGAAGAAGCCGCACTTGTTATGAACTTCTCCAACGGACGTGTGGTAGCGGAAACCGCAGGCGACGAAAGAACAGTGGTGCGCTTCGGAGAAATGGCGATGAACCTGCCCTTCGAGCTTAAGGACAAGTTCAGCAAAAGGGACGAGTACTTCATGACCATGACAGAGCTGGCGGAAAACTTCGGCGAACACGTAAACTACAGATTCGAGTTTTCAAAACGCCTTGCCCTGCCCGTAGCGGGTCTTCTCATGGGTATACTCGGCATGTCTCTGGGTATTTTTTTCCACCGCTCCGGACGTTCGATAGGCATTCCTCTCTCACTGGGGCTTACGCTTTTTTACTATATGATATTCTTCACATCCCTGAACCTTGCCCGCGCAGGCGCCATGGACGCTTTCTTTGCCCCGTGGCTGGCAAATATATTCTTCACCGCTGTAACAGCAGTATTCGCCTACAGGGTGCTTAAATGAAAAAGTTCCATGTCTATTTCATAAAGCAGTTTTTGAAGCTGGCGTTTTTTATACAGATATTCGTTGTGATACTGAACATCGTCGCCAACACATCCATGCACACCAAGCTGATGGCGAAGCACAACATCTCGTTTCTGTCGCTCCTTGTATTCGAGTCCATAGAGCTTCCCAGCGCCATTTACGAATCCATGCCAATGGCGCTCGCCATAACCACAATGGTAACAATCATTATGATGATACGCAGCAACGAGCTTCTGGCTTATGTGAGCCTCGGCGGAAGGCTGCGGGATCTGCTTTTCCCCTTGCTGGGCATAGGCGCGGTTGTTTTCTGCATACTTATGTTCATGGCGGACAGGGTTAACCCTTGGGTTGAGAATGCCCGAAAGAAATACGAAACCGAACAGTTTGACAGACAGCCGTACGTGACCAAAGGCAAGCTTACCGATGTCTGGATGAAGGACGGTGAGGAAGGCTTTGTCCATATGGAGCTTGTCGACCCTATAAACCGTGAATTTTTTGACATAACCTTCTACCGCATGGACGATTCCTTTGAGATTGACAGAGTCACAAGCATAGAGGACGCAAAACCGAGAGGCGGCAAATGGGAACTGTCAAAAATAAAGGTTTATGACATCAAACCCAGACCGGAGCTTATACTCACGCAGGACAATAACACTGTCGAATCCCGCCTGTTCTCAGATCTTGCGGATCTGCCGGTGAACAAGCCAAAATTCCTGTCACTGGGTGAACTTTCCAAAATAATCAAATTGCTGAAAAAACAGAAGCTCAATGCCGCGGCTTACGAGCTCATGGTATTCAAAAGCTATGGACACGCCATAAGCGCTGTTATAATAATGTTTCTTGTATTCCCCGTCTGCGTGAATTTCAGCAGACATTCCTCATACATCATAAGTGCTGTCAACGCCCTCGCCCTTGCTGTGGCTTACTGGCTTTCGGTCAGTTCCTTCCAGTCACTCGGCAAAACAGGAGTAATGTCTCCTCTGTTAGTGAGCATTATACCTAATATCCTGTTTCTTGCTGTCGCCGTATATCTGGTTTACCGCAGGGAAACCGCCTCGTAAGTTAAATCTCGCCAAAGTATATTTATTTTGACTTTACATACCCGATCATGTATTTTGAGCATTCAATAATCGAAGAGGAGGAACAGGCATGCGTAAAGTTGCGGTACTGCCCGGTGACGGCATAGGACCCGAAGTAATGAAACAGGCGATCAAAGTTCTAGGCAGAATATCTGAAAAATATAA
Organism: Geovibrio thiophilus; assembly: GCF_004087915.1. Classification (NCBI taxonomy): domain Bacteria; kingdom Pseudomonadati; phylum Deferribacterota; class Deferribacteres; order Deferribacterales; family Geovibrionaceae; genus Geovibrio; species Geovibrio thiophilus. Next base: position 1,573,040 of record NZ_CP035108.1, on the reverse strand, counting down.
TACAAAATTTGAGTTCAAGTTCGCCGATGTAGGCGGAATAGCCATAGATAACCACGGAACCCCACTTCCCGATTCGACACTGAAACTTTGTGAGGCTTCGGAAGCCATTCTTTTCGGCTCTGTCGGCGGACCCAAATGGGAGAACCTTCCCCCCGCCCAGCAGCCTGAGAGAGGCGCTCTTCTCCCTCTGAGAAAGCATTTCGGGCTTTTTGCTAACCTTCGTCCGGTAAAAATATTCAAAGCGCTTATAGATTCAAGCTCTCTTAAGAACTCCCTCATACCCGACGGGCTTGACATTGTTTTCTTCCGTGAGCTCACAGGCGGAATATACTTCGGTCAGCCGAAGGAAATCAGTGAGGACAGGCAAAGTGCCAGAGATACCATGCTTTACACAGTGCCGGAGGTTGAGCGCATAGCAAGACAGGCTTTTGAGGCTGCGAAACTGCGCGGCAACAAAGTAATGAGCGTTGACAAGGCGAATGTACTCATGACAAGCGTTCTCTGGAGAGAGACGGTAACAAGGCTTCACAAGGAAGAATATTCCGATGTGGAACTGGCTCATATGTATGTGGACAATGCCGCTATGCAGCTTGTGCGTTACCCCTCACAGTTTGACGTAATAGTGACGGAAAACATGTTCGGCGATATACTCAGCGATGAAGCCGCCATGCTCACCGGTTCTCTGGGTATGCTCCCTTCCGCCTCTCTCAATGAAGACGGATTCGGGCTGTATGAACCCATCGGCGGCACAGCTCCGGATATAGCAGGACAGAACATAGCAAACCCCATAGCGCAGATTATGTCAGCGGCGCTGATGCTCCGCTACAGCTTCAAAATGGACGATGCGGCGGCAGATATTGAAAATGCGATTGAAGCCCTCCTCGCCGAAGGTGTGAGAACCCGTGACATCTTCCGTGACGGACAGGGACTCAGACTCGTCAACACCGACGAGATGGGCGACTTGATAGTAAGCAGGATATAGCTGCGTATACACTCCCACGGATGGGAGTGCGCCGTGCGGAGCGAAGCCGCATTCACTGCGGCGCGAGCGGTTCAGCCGGACGACAGGATGTGCGTCCGGCGATTATAAATACGACGAGATGGGCGACTTGATAGTAAGCAGGATATAGCTGCGTATACACTCCCACGGATGGGAGTGCGCCGTGCGGAGCGAAGCCGCATTCACTGCGGCGCGAGCGGTTCAGGCGGACGACAGGATGTGCGTCCGGCAATTATAAATACTTTGCGGTCACTGCCCGCCTCGGACACAACGGACATAACGACCATCGGTTCTGGGGCTATTGTAAGTGAAACCGGTACCGAAATTAACTTCCCATGCGCCGGATAGAATGAGAGGATTTGTAGTTGATGACCAATAGTAAGCATTTGCCGTATTCTGGAATGCGGAGTATATAGCAGGATTGGACATTGTGTAGTCAGCTAGAGTTTTAAGTTCATTTATGTTAGGCAAACGCCAGTCATCGTGCCCGCCAGTAATAAGCAGTTCACAGTTGCTTATTGCACCCTGCCAAGCATATGTTTCAGAAGCAACCTCCGCATTGTCCTGCCATATCAAGCCTGTTGCTGTGTCCTCCACTGTTTCCTCCACATTGTCTCTGGTAAAACTGCTCTGAGGTAAAGTGTCCCCCCGTACGCAACGAACAAATAAAGCAGATGTTTTATCAAAGGAAGACTCTACACCTGACCAAAAACTGACACGTAAAGCATCATTGGTACTATAATCTGTTGATGACCAGTACTGCATATACGGATCCGGATTTATATTCTCAAAGATCGGATCAAGAGCCGGAACATTCCTTGTGTGATCAACAATTGACATAAGTTCTTTTCCAACGGGTAAACGCCAGTCATCATAATCGCCCAGTTCAAGCGCGTCACAATAGTCAATAGCCCCCTGCCAGTCTCTTTGTACTGTTTCAACATCTGCATTATCCTGCCAGTGAAGCCCTGTTACCGTATCGGTTACTATTTCATCTGTCCTGCTGTAGCTTCTGGTGATACCCTTCTGATAAAAGCCGTCATCATAGTTCATATAGCTCACTGTCTGCCCTGTTTTCAGCACTCCTAAAGGCGGGAACGCCACATTGACAGTGAAAGGAGCAAGCAGGACGGTGCTTATGCCGTCACTGATGCTTATCACAATATCTGCGTAAGTACCGACATCTCTCGCAGAAGGTGTTCCGGTGAGTATACCGAAATACCTGCTGAAATCAGCCCATGAGGGCATATTTTCAATGGAGTAAATCACAATATCTCCATCTGGATCGTTTCCGACAGGTTCAAAAAGATATACATACCCCGGATGAACAGATGTGTCCGGCGTTCCGCTTATCTGCGGCGGAGTGTTAACCGCATAAACAGTGATACCGAACGCAGGCAGTGCTGACATGCCGCCTTTACCATCTGAAACGGTTATAACTATGCCGCCGTAAACACCCGCAACCGCAGTTCCGGTGAGTACGCCTGTGGAATTGTCAAAAGCAGCCCATGAAGGCTTATTCAGTATATTGTAAGTGAGTGTGTCTCCGTCTGCGTCGCTGACTGAGGGAACAAAGGCATACGCTGTGCCGGATGTAAGTGAAGCAAGAGGCGTTCCGTTTATCTGCGGCGGAGTGTTAACCGCATAAACAGTGATACCGAACGCAGGCAGCGCTGACATGCCGCCTTTACCATCTGAAACGGTTATAACTATGCCGCCGTAAACACCCGCAACCGCAGTTCCGGTGAGTACGCCTGTGGAATTGTCAAAAGCGGCCCATGAAGGCTTGTTCAGTATATTGCAAGTGAGTGTGTCTCCGTCTGCGTCGCTGACTGAGGGAACAAAGGCATACGCTGTGCCGGATGTAAGTGAAGCAAGAGGCGTTCCGTTTATCTGCGGCGGAGTGTTAACCGCATAAACAGTGATACCGAACGCAGGCAGCGCTGACATGCCGCCTTTACCATCTGAAACGGTTATAACTATGCCGCCGTAAACACCCGCAACCGCAGTTCCGGTGAGTACGCCTGTGGAATTGTCAAAAGCGGCCCATGAAGGCTTGTTCAGTATATTGCAAGTGAGTGTGTCTCCGTCTGCGTCGCTGACTGAGGGAACAAAGGCATACGCTGTGCCGGATGTAAGTGAAGCAAGAGGCGTTCCGTTTATCTGCGGCGGAGTGTTAACCGCATAAACAGTGATACCGAACGCAGGCAGCGCTGACATGCCGCCTTTACCATCTGAAACGGTTATAACTATGCCGCCGTAAACACCCGCAACCGCAGTTCCGGTGAGTACGCCTGTGGAATTGTCAAAAGCAGCCCATGAAGGCTTATTCAGTATATTGTAAGTGAGTGTGTCTCCGTCTGCGTCGCTGACTGAGGGAGCAAAGGCATACGCTGTGCCGGATGTTATTGCCATGATCGGTGTTCCATTTATCTGCGGCGGAGTATTAACCGCATAAACGGTTACGGAAAAAGAAGAAAGGTAATCTGAACCGCCTTTATTATCTGTAACTTTTATAATAATGCCGTTGTACACACCAGTATGCTCTGTCTGCGGAGTGCCGCTGAGGATTCCTGTTAATGCGCTGAAGGAAGCCCATAAGGGTTTATTGACTATTTCATAGGAGAGACTGTCTCCATCCGGGTCAGTTGCGGACGGACTAAAGGAGTATGAGCTGCCCGCCGTTGCCGATGTTTGGGGCGTGCCTGTTATATCCGGCGGAGAATTATCATAATAAACACTTACACTGAAAGGAGGTAATACGGCGGCATCGGAAGCATCTCTGACAGTTATTATCACTCCGTTGTAGGTTCCTGTGTCTCCCGTTGAAGGCGTGCCTCTCAGTTCTCCTGTTGAGCTGCTGAAAGATGCCCATGACGGTTTGTTGAATACCTCGAAGATCAGTACATCCCCATCAGGATCGCTTGCCTGAGGGATGAAGCTGTAAACAGAACCGGCTGTTACGGATGTCTGAGGGATTCCCGTGAGTTGTGGAGCCGAGTTTGTATTTCCGTCTTCATCACTGTCACCGTTTCCATTATCAGCACCTCCGCTGCCGCTTCCGCAGGAAATGGAGAATATCATAATAAGCAAAACGGTAAAAAAGAAAGAATAACTGCGCGAATATTTCATATCAGCCCCGGATCAGAAATAGCTTTATTTTTATTTCTGGCAGATTGCCGAACAACAGTGAATACTTCTGCTGATTTTTTTAAAAGCATACCACACCGATTACCGCTCCCGTACCGGACAAGCCGGGAGCGGCAGCCGGCACAGTTTTGCAATCTCTCCGTCCATGAGCGTCATTATTGCTCTTTCCTCTGAATTCAGCGTTCAGGGGGCTCCGGCAGAAAGAAAACAGAAACTTTCCAAGCTTTTACGGGCAAAGTTAATATACACTTTGAAACATATGACGCACAACTACCCGAACGGGTAGGAAGGATTCATGCTTTATTGAATAAATACATAATATATAAATTTCTTATCAGGTTAAGCTCCACATGACACCATGCGCCCCAACAGCGGGTTCCACATTATGCTGAAAAACTTTTCTCACAGCGTTTCTCACTACATTTACCTCGGAATCTTCGCTGCGTCCCTTGAGCCAGCCCAAACAAAGCTTGACGGGGATTATGCCGTCCTTCCAGATCACAAGCCTTCCCTCCTTCTCAAGCTGCTTCGCCCTTTCAAGACGGAGCATTCCCAGACCGTGACCGTCCAGAACAAGCTCTCTGATAACATATTCGTCCTCGCAGTTTATTGCTTGTTTGATCTTTAGCCCCAGCGCCTCGAACTTCGACAAAACAGCTATATAAAAGGGACATCCGTAGCCCGCCCAGACCCACGGAGTTGCGGCTATCTCCTGCCATGAGGATTTGCCCTCAAGGAAATCAGGTGTTCCGGCTATGCAGATTTCGGCATCTTCCAGAACCTCATACTCGATCTCGCTGCTTATGGGATGATGGTAAAAGAAGCTGGCGTCCAGTACTCTCCGTTTGAGCATATCTTCTGTGTCCACACTCTGGCATGCCATGAGAATCACATTCAGTTCCGGATATTCAAGAGCTATCAGCCTTGAGATTTCACTCACACGCAGAAAGGCGGGCTCGGTGTTTATCCCTACCGTCACATCACCGATAACCGTATCGCCCAGCAAACCCGCCTTGCGTTTCATACTGTCAGCGGCTTTAAGAATTTCCTGAGCGTGGGTAAGAAGCACTCTCCCTTTATCGTTCAGTTCCATCCCTCTGGAGTTGCGGGTGAAGAGTTCCAGCCCCAGCTCGTCCTCAAGACTTTTAATCTGAGTACTCAGCGCAGACTGGCTTATATTGAGGCTTCCGGCGGCTTTTGTGAGGTTTTTCATCTCCGCTATTACGGCGAATGATTTTAGCTGATAAAGCTCCATATTAATCTCCGTTCTATTTTTCCGAACGCTGTGATTGAAAAGCAATATTTGTTTTATCCGTTTTTCAGTGATATTTAAGCATATCAAAAGTTAACGGTCAATAAGTTTGGGTAATGTATATTCTGTTATAATGAACGCTTCATAGGAGTGCGCCATGAAAGGAAAAAGCCTTAGAATGTCTCTCGGGAAAGACAAGCTCGTATCACTTAACGGCGTCAAAAAGGCGAGCCTTGTATGCGAACAGGGAAAGCTGTGGATAACCGGAACAAAGGAAGGCGATATTGTGGTGAAAAGCGGAGAAAAGGTAAGCCTTTTTCCCCTGCACCGCCTTGTCATTCAGGGCGGAACAGAATCAATGTTCTCAATGGAAATAAACTGATTATGCAGGCTTGAGCGCCTGTCCTCTACTGTGGCTCCTGTTTCAGGTTTACCCCTGAAATAACAATAGAGGCGGGGAGATGCTGAAGAACTCCCCGCTTTTTTACGTCTATATCAATAACATCAAACTGCACATCCTGTCAGTTTGATGTACACGCTCGCGCCGCAGTAAATGCGGCTTCGCTTCGCACGGCGCAGTCCCGTCCTTGGGACTGTTTACGTCTATATCAATAACATCAAACTGTACATCCTGTCAGTTTGATGTACACGCTCGCGCCGCAGTAAATGCGGCTTCGCTTCGCACGGCGCAGTCCCGTCCTTGGGACTGTTTACGTCTATATCAATAACATCAAACTGCACATCCTGTCAGTTTGATGTACACGCTCGCGCCGCAGTAAATGCGGCTTCGCTTCGCACGGCGCGATTCCATCATTGGAATCGCAGGTCTATTTCTTCCCGAGCTCTTCCGAACGTTTCGTAGCTTCTTCTGTTTTGACAATCCAAAATTTGCCATCCATGGAAATTTTGGATACACGCTCGCGCCGCAGTAAATGCGGCTTCGCTTCGCACGGCGCGATTCCATCATTGGAATCGCAGGTCTATTTCTTCCCGAGCTCTTCCGAACGTTTCGTAGCTTCTTCCACTGCATCAATAATAGCCGCGGAGAAGCCGCCTTTCTCAAGCATGTGGACGCCGACAATGGTCGTTCCGCCGGGGGAGGTAACCATATCCTTAAGCGCCATGGGATGCTCACCCGTTTCTAGAACAAGCTTAGCGGAGCCGTAAACAGTCTGAGCAGCAAGCATGCGGGATGTCTCACGGCTTAAGCCCAGCTTCACACCCGCATCGGAAAGAGCCTCAATAAACTTGAAAACATAGGCAGGACCGCTGCCGGAGAGACCCGTCACAGCGTCCATATATTTTTCCTCTATCACAGCCACCTTGCCCACAGAGCAGAAAAGCTTGTCCGCTATCTCAAGCTCCGGCTTTCCGGCGTATTTGCCGGCGCATATGGCGGATGAGCCCTCGCCTACCAGCGCGGGAGTATTTGACATAACCCTGATAACCCGAAGTCCGCTGAGGTAATGCTCAAAAAAATCTGTTTTGACACCTGCGGCAATGGAAATAAGCAGCTTATCTTTCAGAAACTGGCTTATTTCATCCATCACATATTTTGCTACCTGCGGTTTTACACAAATCATTATAATATCGCTCTTTTTAGCGACCGCTATATTATCGGTGGTAATGGTGATATTCAGAGATTTGCTCAAGCCTTCAAACCTTGACGGTTCCGGATCAGATGCCATTATGTTTTCAGGTGGTACAAGACCGGAGTTCACAAGCCCTTTCATTAAGGCAAACGCCATGTTTCCTGCTCCGATAAACCCGATTTTCCTGTTACTTAATGACATCTATCCACTCCTTAATCTCAGCGAACATATCATCCCTGTGCGGGTTTTTTGCACCGCAGAGAGCATGATAGCCGCTGTCATCATTGTCGAAATACACAGCCTTCTTATTTTGGCTGCCTATGCGTCCGAAAAACTCACGTGAAGCCTCAGCGCTGACTACCTTATCCCCCATGTGCTGAAACATGAGGACAGGAATATTTATCTTTTCCGCAAGAGGTTCAGTATATTCAGTGAACATAATCAGCTGATGTACGCCTTCCATGGGATATGTATTATAGAAGAATTTTTGTTCATCCGCTTCAATATTTTTGTGATCATACTTTTTAAAGTGTTTTACATAAGGCACAAAAACCGAGAGCGGATTCTTTATTTTTATGCAAGGAGCAAGGAGAATGAGTCCGTCCGCACCGTTTTTAATCACTGTGTTCAAGGCAATCAGTCCGCCCATGCTCTGACCCGTGACAATTATCTTATCACAATTATTCTTCAGGAGGAAGTAGCCGTATTTCACCGACTCATACCAATCCTCATAGGTAAGCTCATTGAGGTTCTCCGGGTCTGAGCCGTGTCCGGCGACTCTGGCAAGATAAACCGTAAAGCCTTCACTGTGCAGGTACTCAGCCAGAGGAATAAGCTCGTAGGGGGCTCCCGTAAAGCCGTGAATAAGCAGCACGCCGGTCTTACCGCCTTTATAGAATTTGGGGTAATTCTCTTTTTCTGTCACTATCTCTGATTCAGCCCGCTTATAGTCCATTACCTCAAGCTCGTAATCCTGAACCCCTTTGAGATTAACGAACGGCTTGAGAGTGATAAGTTTTGACCTGCCCGCAAAAAACAATCCTGCGGCGGCAAAAAATATAACAAGGATTATGAGCAGCTTCATCTTACCTCAACCTCAAGTATTTCACCGTCAAAACCGTCATAAAGCCTTTTCAGAAAAGGTCCTCTGTCACGGTCGTATCTTGGAGCGAAGTGAAAAAAACGCACTTTTTCAGCGCCGGATCTGGCGTAAATAGTTTTCGCCAGATCAAGGGTGAGGTGCTGCTTATCTATGGCGTGGAGAATGTCCTCCTTCATAAAAACCCCTTCTATGAGAAGAGATTTTGCTCCCTTCGCAAACTCTATGGCTTTCAGGTAGTTGGAGTAGCTGGGCGCTATGTCCGTTACGAAAGTTATATCCTGCGGATAATGTTTTGTAATGAATTTCGCCTCAAGCTCAGAAACAGTCACAGACACAAAACCGTCTGCCGTCTGGACATCTATGGTTTCATCATGCGGGTAGCCGTTCTCAACCTTTTTCTTAAGCTGCCCCACCCATTTGCCCGGACGAAAGCCCGACTTCTCCATGAGCTCTCCGTCCGCAGAGATCAGCGGCTTCTCCTTTATTCGGTAGCCCACAGACGTTACCCTGTGTTCAAAGAATACGAAATCGAATGTGAAGCCCTCTCCCAAATCTATGTCATCATGAAGTATCTCAGAGTAAATGCCTTCAAAGCCGTTCTCAGCCATAAACAGGGCACGTTTGTGAAGCCTTGTCTCGCTGAGTTCTATCACATCAAAATTAATTGCGTAGCTTTTAATCAGGTTCCATGTGTATGAATCCAGCTTACCCCGAACGTTTTTTATTATCCCCGGCGGACCGAAAATCCTGATGGTTTTCTCCGCCATAAGCGAGCCGCGCAGTATGCGGTCGAATCCGTAAAAATGGTCTATGTGAGTGTGGCTTATGAATATATCATAAATGCTCAGTACTTCCTGATTGGTCAGTGAGCCTATTTTGCCGCAGTCCAGCAGAAACGCGTTTTTTTTATATATATTGCGGACAAAAAACGCCGTATCCTCAAACGGGGAGTTTACCTGCACCACGGAAAAGTTATTCTTCATTAATCAGAAACTCCATAATACGCCTTGCGTTGTCCTCTATGCAGCCCGTTGTTTCGACAGACAGATCCGCTCCGGCGTCAACAAATTTATCCTTGTGCTGAAAATATATCTCTTCCCTGCCGTCTGTCACAGCCGTTTTTTTGGCTCTTTCCTTAAAGCGTTCCAAAATAACGGAATCATCAGCGGTGAATAGGATTTTTTTGTCAAAATCCGTGCTCTCTTCCGCCGCTTTAACAAACGCCGGATCGGAGAATGTTCCGTCCAGAACAGTCATTCGCCCTGTTTTCGCCTTTTCTGCGGCTTTTCTGCCTAGGTGAGCATAGACCTCAAGGGATTTTTCACGGATGTAAATGCCCGTCTCCATCTCTATCTTTCTGCTGTCCGTAGGCTGAAGACCACAGAGGAGCTTACGCTCCACGTCTGTGTTATAGTTAGCGGCGGCAAATTTTTCCGAAAACACTTTAGCGTTCTTGGACTTTCCGCAGCCCATATATCCGTAAAACATCAGTGTTTTAGCCTGTTCCATATTTAGAGCGTAGGCAGCGGCGAGATCAATAAGCCTGTCAACACTCTTTTTTGCACCCGCAAAGCCTTCCCATTCCTCACCTTTCTGCGCAAGGAGGAAGCAGGTTACCTTAGCTCGGACAAAAGCCCTGTAGCATTTATAGAAATTAAAAAGCTTTATGCTGTTTTCATCATTATATTTTTCAAAGAAGCCCTCTGCCAGAGCGTCCGACAGATCGGTTCTGCCCAGCTCATCAAGCTCCATGCAGATGAACGCCGCCTCAGACACTACATCATTGTAGCGGAAGCGTTTATTGAACTCAATGCAGTCTATAAGTCCGACCTTGTCTCTTTCAAAAAATACATGCTCGGCACGAAGATCACCGTGTCCGTTGACAACAAAGCCGCTTTTCACTCTTGAGGCGAATATGTCACTATGCTTGTCCAAAAACGCCAGTGTTTCCTTTTTTATGAAATCATAGAATAACTTATCGATGAATCTTCCTGCGAAGCTTTCAGTCTGTGAGAAGTTTTCCCCGCAGTTAAAACGCACCACGGACGCCCCTCCGTTCTCCTCCGCAGAAGCCTCATCAGTATTGATTGACGAAAAGAGATCGGCTATATGCCTGCCTGTTTTGCGCATATCGTCCACTGTTATAAGCCCTTCTTTGACCTTATATGAAAGGAAGCAGTCTTCCGGTATGCGCTTCATGGTCACCACATACTCCAGTGTGTTCTGTGTATTTTCATATTCGGTTATTTCAAAGGATTTTTCCTTGCGGGCGACCTTCAGCACCTCGCCGTAAATCCCCTCACAGAAGCGTCCGTTCAGCTCCTTTTCCAGAAGGCAGTACTGCTTGCGAAGCTTGAGTCTTGAGAAATCCAGAAAACCGAAATTCACGTTCTTTTTGACCTTGTAAACTTTGTCCGCTGTGAGAAAAACATAGGATATATGCGTCTCCACAACCTTTTCAGGCTTGAGGAGATCCTTCATTATCATAACTATCGGCGCTTCCATCACTTTTGCTCCTTTATATTCTGTATGACTTAAGCAGATTCACCTCAGAGGCGTAGGTGCTGCCCTCTCCTATCGGTGTTTCCAGAATGCCCAGCATATGCCCGAATCCGGATTCGTTAACCGCTTTTCTGAAAAATTCTTCGCCTATTTCACCCTTTCCTATCATCGCATGCCTGTCAACTCTGCTTCCCAGAGGTTTTTTGGCATCGTTGAGGTGAAACACCCTTATTTTATCGCCGAATTTTTCAGAAAGAGAGTCAAAAACCGAATCATAATCATTCACAATATCATATCCTGCGCTGAACATGTGACATGAGTCAAGGCATAAACCTATCTTTTCACTGCATGACGCAAGATTTATTATTTCTTCCATATGCTCAAAAGAGCAGCCCACGGATGAACCCTGCCCTGCGGTTATCTCAAGCAGAGTCATGGTTCTGAATCCGTTTTCATGGTAAATTCTGTCCAGAGAGACGGCGATGCGTCTGATTCCGTCTTCAAGTGTTGAACCGGTGAAGGAACCGGGATGAATCACATAATAGGGAATACCGAGTTTCCCGCATCTGGAAAGCTCGTCTGCGCATGCTTTAAGCGATTTGGAGTATATATCTCCGCTGGCGGAGGCAAGGTTGATGAGATATGAGGCGTGGGCGCAGATATTCTCTGTGCCGAAATCTTCCGCCTTCTGTCTGAATTTTTCCGCATCTTTTTCGTTTAGAGGTTTCGACTCCCACCTGCTGGCGTTGCGCACAAAAACCTGAAGAGCCTCGCATCCGTCATGCAAGGCTCTTTCAATGCTTTTATATATTCCGCCTGATATGGACTGGTGCGCGCCAATGCGCATTAAACCTCACCCGTTACATACTTGCGGTAGAGCTCGACTTCGTATTTGGAGCCTATCACAAGAGGCGTTCTCTGATGGATTCCTTCAGGTTTGATGTCAAGGATGTTGTTTATCCCGTCCGTTGCCGCGCCGCCTGCCTGCTCGACAATGTAGGCAAGGGGAGCCGCTTCGTAAAGAAGCCTCAGCTTGCCGTTGGGATTATTGGTGTCGCCCGGGTAAGCGAATACGCCGCCTTTCAGAAGATTGCGGTGGAAATCGGCAACAAGGGAGCCTATGTAGCGTCCCGTATACTGCCTTTCCTTATTGCTGCGAAGTGATTTGACATAGTTCTGAATTTCAGGAGTCCATCTGTCGAAGTTAGCTTCATTAAAGCTGTATATTTTGCCCTTTTCGGGTATTTTGATGTTTTCATGGCTGAGAAGAAACTCACCCACACCCGGATCAAGGGTGAAGCCGCTCACCCCGTTGCCCGCAGTGTATACAAGCATTGTGCTTGAGCCGTAGATAACATAGCCAGAGGCGACAAGGTTTCTGCCGGACTGAAGAAAATCCTCCACAGTGCCCTGATTGCCTTCTGTCACTGCTCTGTACACACCGAAAATTGTTCCGATGCTGATGTTCACATCGATGTTGCTTGAACCGTCCAGCGGATCAAACACCACTACATATTTGCCCTTGGGATATTTATCGGGGATGGGAACAATATCCTCACACTCCTCAGACCCCATGGCGCAGAGCTTGCCTATGTGATCGAGAGCTTCGATCATCTTGGCATTGGAGTACACGTCCAGCTTCTGCTGGTCTTCACCATGAACATTCACGGATTGGGCTTTCCCGAGAATGTTCACTATGCCCGCCTTGTTTACTTCACGGGCTATTATTTTGGAGGCGAAGGCGATCTGTTCTATGATAAATGTAAAGTCACCTGTGGCGTGAGGATATTTTCTCTGCTCCTCAAGCAGATACCTGTTGAGATTAGTCAACCCCTTCTGCATTGCGATGTCTCCCGACCTTAATTTACCGCAGTTCCATCCATGGAACGGTTTTTACCGCAGTAATCTGTGTATATTACTCTGACTGTGTCTAAGTCATATAGCTTTTTGCTATAGTAAAAAATTCACAAAGATTTGTAAAGCTTTAGGATGCTTAAAGAAGTACGCTGAGTGTGGCGGCGCTCTTAAGCTCCTTACTGTAAAGGGATTTATAGAAGTCAGTAAAAAATGAAATAATCTCTGTTTCATTTTCTCTGTTTATTATCAGGTTTTTCATCATCTCGCTGCTAAGGGCGCTCTTCATGAAAAGCATGACTGCGCCCGTAACTTTTACCCCTGCCCTGCGGCAGTTTCCGCAGAAGAACTCACCTCCGAGAACAATCCCCTCGGCGCATTCGGCAGTTCCGCAGCCTGCGCACTCTCTGAAATCCGGCAGCACGCCGTTTTTCTCAAACATATGCCTCACAGTGAAGGAAGCCGCCTTCCGGAAGTTGGTATCATCAATTTTCATAATAAGGCGCATAAGGTATCCGTCCTTTTCTCTTTCCTCGTAGAGAGCGTCCATAACCTCAAAGATAAAATGCAGGCGGATCATTATTTCATGGCTGTTGATGAATCTGTGAAATTCAGGTTTCTGAGTGAAAGCGTAAAAGCGGCTGAGGTCGGATGTTTCCTTCATCTGAAAATCCAGAATACCCGGAAAACAGGTGAGGAGCCCGCCCTTTTTGCTGAAAGCCTTGGGCACAAACAGCTTGATTTTGCCGAAATCCGCAGTGAAAGCCCGCGCGATTGCGGAAGAGTCTGAATATCTGTGGAGTTTATAGATTATGGCGTCTGTTAAGTGCCTGCTCATCCGAAATAGCGAAGAAGAACCGCTGAAACCGAGAAGTATATGGAAAGACCCAAGATGTCGTTAAGCATGCTGATAAAGGGGCTGGAGGCAACCGCAGGGTCAAAATTGAACCTGATCAGCGTAGCGGGAACAAATGTGCCTGAGAAAGTGGCGAGAGTCATAGCAAAAAACATTGCCGTTCCTACCACAAACCCGATGATCGGAGAGCCCGACCATAAAGGGGCAATAAAGACAAGAAGGACGCCTATGGTTATGCCCATTATCATGCCCACCCGCATCTCTTTCAGCATGATGGGAATAATATCCGAAGTGGATATTTTACCCAGAGCCACGCCCCGTATGAGGATTGTGGCGGATTGGCTGCCCGCGTTGCCCGCCATAGCCATGATAATAGGAACAAAGGGAACAAGCATGGCAAAATCCCTTGCATGCCCCTGAAAAAAGGTAAGAACAATACTGGCGACTATTGAGCCCACAAAGGTTACAATGAGCCACGGCAGTCTGACCTTGGCGATTTTCATAGAATTGTTGGCGAAGAGAAGCTCATCATCCGATGAACCGACCATCATATAGAAGTCTTCCGTGGCTTCCTCACGGATGATGTCGATTACGTCGTCAACAGTGATAATACCGGCGAGAACATTAAACTCATCTACAACAGGAACGGCGAGAAGATCATATTTTTCAACCACCTTTGCCACGTCTTCCTGATCCTCATAGGTGGTCACGTGTATTACATCGGTGGTCATTATTTCATAAAGCTTTTTCTCGGGCGGGTTCAGGATAAGCTGACGGAGGGAGATAACGCCCACAAGCCTGTTTTCATCATCCGTAACATAGAGATAGAAAACCATGTCCACATTTTTTGCCCCGTGGAGCGACTTGGTGGCTTCCTTAACAGTGGTCTCCTCGTTCAGAGAAAAATAGCTGGTGTTCATTATTGAACCAGCCGTATATTCTTCGTAGTTAAGGAGCTGTTCCACTTCGCTTATCTGATCGCTGTCACCCATGAAACTGAGAACGGAATCAGATATTTCATCAGGGAGCAGACGCACGACATCCGCCGCGTCGTCACTTTCCATGTGTTCAACTATTCTGGCGATTTTCTCGGGCTTCTGATCGGAAATAACATCAATTACATCGGCTTCGTTCATCTCAGCGATGATTTCCGCCATAAGCTTTTCATCTTTGATGTTGTTCCAGAGTTTTTTTCCGTCTATATCGTTGAGGTTATTGTATATAATTGCAATATCCGCAGGATGCAGCTTGGAAAGCGTTTTCTCAAGTGCGACCTTCGCGTTTCTTCTGATAAGTTTTTTGACGCTTTCTAGTGAAACCTTTAATCTCGGAGTGAGCATCTACCGGAGTCCTTGTATTCTCAAAAATTCATTCTTGTCTGCCCAATCATTACGAATCTTAACCCATAATGCAAGATGAATTTTGACTCCGAAAAATTTCTCCAGATTCATTCTCGCTTTTGTTCCAATCTCTTTGAGGCGTGCGCCCTGCTTGCCGATGACCATTCCCTTGTGGCTTTCACGATCGACAATAATCGACGCGCTTATCTCCATGCGTCCGTCCTCGGTGTCCTCAACGGATTCGGTTTCCACCACTATGCGGTACGGAAGCTCATCCTGAAGCTGCTCGAACACCTGTTCCCTTATGTACTCCGCTATGAGCATCTTTTCGGGAACAGTCGTTATCTCCTCACTGTCAAACATGGGCATGCCCTCAGGCAGATGCTTCACGGCAAGTTCAACAAGAAGGTCAATATTTTTGCCTGTACGTGCGCTTATAGGCACTACCTCGGTAAAATTCAGCACGGGAAACATCTTTTCAGCAAGAAGAAACGCCTTCTCCTTCTTGAATATGTCCAGCTTGTTTATCACGAGAAACTTTGTCGCCTTTGACTCTTCAAGTATCTTCACAAGGTTTCTGAACTCCGGTCCCATATGCTCGTCAGCCTGAACCATAAGGAAGATAATATCCGCCATGTCTATGGAGTCCGCTGCCTGCTGAACCATAAGCCTGTTAAGAGTATCCTTCGCCTTGTGGTAGCCGGGCGTATCGATGAAAACTATCTGGTAGTTCTCGCCTGTCTTTATCCCCTGAATATTGGTTCTTGTCGTCTGGGGTTTGTTGGAGACTATGGCTATCTTCTCACCTATGAGGCTGTTAATCAGTGTGGATTTGCCCACGTTGGGTCTGCCAAGTATGGAGACAAACCCCGCTTTATATATTTCGGACATCAGACCTCCACGTCATCAGCCACAGGAGTATCCTGTATCTTTTTCATCTCTATTCTGCATATTTTTCTGTCCTCAATTTCAAGGACAGTGAGCGTACTGCCGCCGAAAACGTACGAATCACCCTGCTCCGGCACTCTGCCTGCGAGATCGTAAACCAGTCCCGCGAGGGTTTCGTACTTTTCCATTTCTTCGGTTTTTTCAATGCCGAACTCTTCACAGAAGTCGTCAATATCCATCATGGCGTCAAGTATATAAGTATCAGCGTCAGTCTGTTCGACCTCTGTATCGCTCACTTCATCCTGATCATACTCGTCGTAAATATCGCCCACTATCTCCTCAAGCACGTTTTCAAGGGTGAGAAGTCCCGCCACCCCGCCGTACTCGTCCAGAACAATCGCCATATGGTTCCTTGTCTTCTGAAACTCTGTGAGCATATTGTCTATCTTTTTAGTACCGGGAATGAAGTAAGGCGCACGGAGCATGCCGCGGAGGTTGAACTTGCTTACATCCTCTCTCGTGAACACAAGCAGATCCTTGGCGTTGAGAATGCCGATTATCTTATCAATGGTTTCCTCATAAACAGGCAGACGTGAGAACTCGTTCTCCACAACCTTGTTCATTATGCTGTCAAAGTCTTCGTTAACGTTGACGGCTATAATGTCTCTTCGGGGAACCATTATTTCCTTGATGCTCATGTCGCCCAGTTCAAAGATGTTCTGAAGCATCTCCTTCTGACCGTTTTCAAGCACACCTTCCTTCTCGCCCACGTTGATGATGAACTCAAGCTCCTCTTCCGTTATCTGCGGTTTTTTGTCCAGCTTGCCGCCTGAAAGTTTAATCATCGCCACCACAAGTTTATTCATTACATAAGTCGCTGGGAAAAACACTGTATAAAACACTTTCAGAATGCGCATAAGGGCGATAGCCATCGCTTTCGCATTGTGCTTGGCGAAGGTTTTCGGTGTGATTTCGCCGAAGATAAGGATCATCAGCGTCATAACGCCGGTTACAGCGGCGATCTGAGTGTTGCCGAATATCTTCTGCATCATGTCCGCAGCTATTACGGAGGCAAGGATGTTTACGATGTTGTTGCCGATAAGGATTGTGTTAAGAACCTTGTTGGGGTGGTAAATCCAAAGCTCAAGGATTTTCGCCTTCGGGTTTTCTTCGATCATATGTCTGACCTTCATCTCGCTGAGAGAGGTCAGGGCAGTCTCGCTGCCGGAAAAAAAGCCTGAAAGGATAAGACAAACGAATATTGAGACCGACTGAAACAGTATACTGTCAGTTTCCAAAACAATTCACCTCTGATGAGAATATAAATAAATACGCCGCAGAAAAGAGCGCAGTATATCCGTAAGAAAATTTAAGTGCGGTGTTTCCGTCAAAAGGAAACATGGGACTCGGGCAAGGTTCGGAAGGAGGTTTCTTTTTCATGAGCGGATATTAACACAAAAAAAACTGCTGTTCCATACTAAAAATACCTGAAAACAGCGACTTTAAATAATTTGACAATTTCACAAAACCAATCCGTTTTTAATAAGTTTGCGCAGGATTTCCTCCTGCATATCAAACATTTCCTTCTCATCCTCTTCGGAAGTTTCGTGGTCGAACCCCAGAAGATGAAGAAGCCCGTGAATATACAGAAAAGAAAACTCTCTTACAAGAGGAATCTCATTCTCTTCCGCCTGCTTCTTAGCGGTATCCAGAGAAATAACTATATCACCCAGCATTCCGCCGTCATTCAGCGGGTATTCAGCCATGGGGAACGAGAGCACATCCGTTGCGTAATCCTTCTGCCTGTACTGAGAGTTCAGGGTTCGGATCTCGGCATCGTCAGTAATCAGAACGGATATTTCAGCCTCTTCAAACGCAGCTTCGGCGAAGGCGAAAACCTCCATGGAAATCTTCGTCAGAAACTCCTCCGTAAAGCCTCCGGACATTTTATCGGTTAAAAGAACATCTGCCGTCACTTTATTTTTTCTCCTCAAATACTTCGTAAGCCTGAATAATTTTCTGCACCAGAGAATGTCTTACAACATCCTTCTGACTGAATTCCACAAAGCCTATGTCGTCTATCCCTTTCAGTATATCCTTAACAAGTATCAGTCCCGATTTCTTGGAGGAAGGCAGGTCAACCTGAGTTATATCCCCCGTGACAACCGCCTTGGAGCGGAACCCCAGACGGGTGAGGAACATCTTCATCTGCTCGCTTGTGGTGTTCTGCGCTTCGTCCAGAATAATGAACGAGTCATTCAGCGTACGCCCCCGCATGAACGCCAGCGGCGCTACCTCTATTATATTCTTTTCCACCAGAGCCGCAACCTGCTCTATGTTCATCATGCTGTACAGCGCGTCGTACAGAGGACGAAGATACGGGTTTATCTTGTCCGCTATGTCACCGGGCAGAAAGCCGAGATTTTCCCCCGCCTCAACCGCCGGACGGGTGAGGATTATGCGCCCCACCTTCTTCTTCAGAAAAAGATGAACGCCCATCGCCATAGCGAGATACGTTTTTCCCGTTCCTGCCGGACCTATGCCGAAAACAAGATCCTTATCCTTTATAGTCTGTAAATATTCCTTCTGCTTAGGAGATTTGGGCGAAACGCTCTTGATTCTGCCCGACACTTTGATTGATTCAAGGAGGATTCCGCTTACGTCAACCTCCTGATCATCGTCCATCATCCTCAGAGCGTCGCTTACGCCTGTTTCCGTGAACTCGCCCTTCATCGCCATCTCACGCAGATGATCAATCAGGCGGACAGCCCTCATAACATCGGCTCTGGCGCCTTTTATGGTAAATTCATCGCCGATTACCGCTATGCTTACATCAAATGCGGATTTAACCGCCTTAAGGTGCTGATCGCCGCTGCCGAGTATAATAGGTATCAGCGGCTGGTGGATGCTTATAATTTCGGAGTATTCTCTGTTCAAAATTTTATTCCCCTTTCCCGTGCAATTCTTTCTGCGAGGTCAAGTTCTTCCTCTTTTGAGGATATTTCATGATCAAGCTTAGCCCGTTTAATTTCCTTAAGTATTTCTCCGTAAATGCCCGAAGGCGGTATCCCCATCGATTTGAGGTCGTTTCCGTCCACAGACGGCGTCACAAACCTGTAAACAGTGAGGTATTCTTTCAGAAGCCATTCATATTCCTGCCCCAGAACAGCCACGGCGGCGGTAACCGCCTCTGTCTTCATCCCTTCAAAAATCCCTGTTATGGCGGAGGCTTTCACATCTTTCAGACGCCTCACCTGCCAGACGGCATGTTTAAACTTGTAAAAAGTGTCCGCCAGCTCGTCATAAAGCCTGCCGGTGATCTCAAACCTTGAGGCTAGGCGCTTCATCTCCTGCCTGTTCAAATCGGCAAAAAGGATGCAGAAACGGCTTATCCAAAGCTCAAGTTTATCCTCAAACTGAAACGAGTACCACCCGTTAATCTTCTTCAAAACAGCGAATCTGTCCAGCTTGAAATCATCGATCGCCAGTTTTTCATGGAAAAACTTAAGCATATCGTACTTTTTCATCATCAAAAGCGCGTCAACATAGCTGTCTTCGGAGAGGATGTATTTCAGCTCCAGATACATCCTCTGCCCCACCACCCTTTCAAGCAGCTTCAGGGAGACCGCATGCTTCAGGAGTTTCTCCGTATGAGGACCGACAGCAAAACCGTAACGCACGGCAAAACGCACTCCCCGCAGGCATCTGGACGGGTCATCCACAAAGCTCAGGCTGTGCAGAACCCTTATTTTTTTATCAATTATGTCTTTCTGTCCGCCGAAAAAATCCAGCAGCAGTCCGAAATCGTCCCCTGTGAGCTTCACCGCCATGGCGTTTATGCTGAAATCACGCCTGTAGAGGTCGTTGCGTATGGAGGCGTTCTCCACCTCCGGCGCTGAGGCCGGGTTAGTATAGTATTCTGTCCGGGATGTGGCAAAGTCAACACGGAAGCCGTCCCTGAATATAACAACGGCTGTCTTGAATTTGAAATGCTCTGAAACCTTCGCCTTTTTCATGGCGGCAAAACGCTTGGCAAGAGCCGGAGCGTCACCCTCCACGACTATATCAATGTCCATGTTTGTGTTCTGCATGAGAATATCACGCACCACACCACCCACCAGATAAGCATTCAGCCCCATACTCTCAGCCAGTCTGCCTATATCTTCCAGTATCCTGCTTACCCTGTCGGGCAGACATGTTTTGACCAGTGAGCTTATATTTTTCAGTTTCTGAGCCTGCTTACTCTGCTGATGCCTCGGCAGCTTGGTTATCTCCTCGTGCATAAGACGGAGAAGGTCCGTACGGGTAATAACCCCTTTCAGTCTGCCTTCATGAACTACAGGAAGCATTTTCTGATTCAGGGAGAGCATCATCTCCTCCGCCAGATAATAAGGCACATCAGGCTCCACAGTGCGGAACTCTATCTGCATAAGCGAGCGGACAGGTTCTCCGTCAAGCCCGTGCTTGATGCCCTGCAATATGTCACGTCTGGATATAAGCCCCACAGGCAGACCCGCGTTGTCCACCACAGGCATCATATTCAGGTTGTATTTCATGAAAAGATCCATAGCCATCTCAAACGTGCCGGTAATAGGTACGGTTTTCACCGGAGAATTCATTATATCCTTGGCAAGACGCACGGGGTGTATGTTTTCGCTTATCACTATTTTAAGCAGATCAACGCATTCGGTAAGAGTCATCTTCTTTACTATGGCGCTCGCTGCGCTGGAGTGACCGCCGCCGCCGAAACGTTCCATCACAACGGAGCAGTCTATCTCGTCCGCCCTGCTCCGCCCGACAAGCACTATGCGCTCTCCGGCACGGACAGCAACGAACAGCGCGTCCATACTCTCCATGTCCATAATGCGGTGGGCTATGACGGCTATCTCGCCTATGTAGCGGTCTGTGGTTGCGTAGGAGAGCCCCACGGATGCGCCCTGAATATGAAAGACATTCATATTCACAAGCAGTTCGTTCAGAATGAAGATCTGCTCCTTGCTCATGTCACGCTTCACATACTCGCTTATCAGCTCCAAATCCGCTCCGGATTCCAGCAGAAAAGCGCCTGCCAGTATATCCTCTGCGGTGGTGCTGGAGAAGGAGAGCAGCCCCGTGTCCTCATACAGACCCAGCATCATCAAGGTTGCGAGAGGCTTATCAGGCGTGAAGCCTGTTTCCTTCATTTTTCTGATAATGATCGTTACAGTTGAGCCTGTTTCGTCCACATAAGTTTCGTCCGCTTCTATATCCCGCCCGTGGGAGGGGTGGTGATCGTACATTATGATTTTGTCCGCTTTTTTCAGCAGCCACTCAAGAGGAGCGGTTCTTTCCGCCAGCTTGCAGTCGGTGACCACAAGCAGCTCAAGGCTTTTTATTTCCTCAAACTCCTTCTCTTTCAGGCGTATCACAGGGAGAGTCACTTCCTCTTCGTTGAAATAGTCCTCAACGTTAGCCTCAAATGACGTAACCGTCAGCACCGCATCGCACCCGTGCAGAACGCATGCGGCACATGCGCTGGCGAGAGCGTCAAAATCCGGGGTTTTATGGGTTATAACCGCTTTTTTTATATCTTTAAGGAGTTTCATGCAGCAGCACCGGAAACTATTTGAGATCCCTCATTTGTTTTTATTATCCAAAATTTTCCATCCATGGAAATTTCGGATACACGCTCGCGCCTTGCTAGGCAAGGCTTCGCTCCGCACGGCGCGCTCCCTTCCTTGGGAGCGGATGTAACAACAGACGGTGTCATTGCTTGCCTCTGTTTCGGGAAAATCTCGGATGGCAATCATTCATTATATTTCTCGCCTTGTCGGATCCCATTATCCAAAATTTTCCATCCATGGAAATTTCGGATACACGCTCGCGCCTTGCTAGGCAAGGCTTCGCTCCGCACGGCGCGCTCCCTTCCTTGGGAGCGGATGTAACAACAGACGGTGTCATTGCTTGCCTCTGTTTCGGGAAAATCTCGGATGGCAATCATTCATTATATTTCTCGCCTTGTCGGATCCCATTATCCAAAATTTTCCATCCATGGAAATTTCGGATACACGCTCGCGCCTTGCTAGGCAAGGCTTCGCTCCGCACGGCGCGCTCCCTTCCTTGGGAGCGGATGTAACAACAGACGGTGTCATTGCTTGCCTCTGTTTCGGGAAAATCTCGGGTGGCACTCATTCATTATATTTCTCACCTTGTCGGATCCCATTATCCAAAATTTCCCATCCATGGAAATTTCGGATACACGCTCGCGCCTTGCTAGGCAAGGCTTCGCTCCGCACGGCGCGCTCCCTTCCTTGGGAGCGGATGTAACAACAGACGGTGTCATTGCTTGCCTCTGTTTCGGGAAAATCTCGGATGGCACTCATTCATTATATTTCTCGCCTTGTCTGTTGTTACATGGGTATATATCTCGGTTGTGCTTAAGTCGGAGTGACCGAGAAAAAGCTGGATGGTGCGGAGATCCGCTCCGTTGGTAAGCATATGCGTGGCGAATGAGTGGCGGAGAGTGTGAGGGGATACATGTTTCTTTATCCCTGTTTTCTCGCAGTATTTTTTAACCAACATCCAAAAGTATTCCCTGTCAATCTTATTTCCGGTGCGGCTGAGGAACAGGTAGCCATTATCGGATTCCTTCACAAAATATTCCTTCCGCACAGTCAGATAGCTTTCCATTTTCTCTCTTAGGCTTTCATAAAACGGCACGATACGCTGCTTGCTCCCCTTACCGGTTACTTTAAATATTCCTCTTTTCATATCTATGTCATTCAGCTTTATATTCACAAGCTCGCTCACCCTTATGCCGGAGGAGTACATTGTCTCAAGCATTATCTGATCTCTGAAACCCAAATGAGTTGAAACATCAGGAGCTCTCAGCAACTCATCAACCTCAGAGAAATCCAAAAAGGCAGGCAGCTTCTCCCACTTTTTCGGTTTGGTTACCAGAGTAACGGGATTAACCTTCAGTTCCTTTTCTTTTATGAGAAAATCAAAAAAGGTGCTCAGCCCTGAAAGCCGCCGCAAAAGAGTCTCAACAGAGTTGCCTCTTATCCTCAGCTCCGTCATGAAACCTATGACTTCCTTCAGGGAATAAGGATCATCCCTTCCGGCAGTAAACTGATGAAAGTCTTTAACATCATGCACATAGGCTTCCACAGTATTTGAACTTGCCGAGTACTCGTATTTCAGAAACGACTCAAAAGCCTTGGTATGCTTATCTTTCTCCATGATCACTTTTACCATATCAAATACAAAGGAGCAATGAGGCTTTCTCGGCACTGGGATCAAAATAAAAAAAATTTCATTGTTAACTAACCGGACACTCTTTAACCTGACATCAGACTCCTTTCACCATAAAACTGACATATGCGCAATTATGAAATAATCATAAATTGTCATTCAGATCATAGAAAGCATAAAAATTGAACATAATACTAAAATACATAGCACAAGCCAAAATAAAGTTAATATATTAATAATAATATTATTTTATAATTGAATTTTTCTATAATATTAGGCAATACATACTTAATACAATAAGCGTGTAATATTTGTTGTCAAACTATGTTCTTAATATTAAAATCATTGTTATAGTTTTTATCTATTATACTTAAAATTAATAATCTGCTCAGCATGCAAAGAATTAAATGAACATATGATTGTAATATGAAAATTCTTGTTGACTATGTATAAACGCAAAATTAATATTAACCCAGATAAGTCAGGAGGAGCTAAATGAGCAAACATGAAAAAATCACTTTAGAGGAAGCTCTCGAATACCATAAGGGCAGCCGCCCCGGTAAAATCGAAGTTGTTCCTACGAAACCCTGCTTCACGCAGAGAGACCTTTCCCTTGCATACACGCCCGGTGTCGCTGAACCCTGCCGTGTGATCGAAAAAAATCCCGAAGCCGTTTACGACTATACATCCAAAGGAAATCTGGTGGCGGTTCTTTCCAACGGAACGGCAGTCCTCGGTCTCGGAAACATCGGAGCGGCGGCGGGCAAGCCTGTTATGGAAGGAAAAGGCGTTCTTTTCAAAAGGTTTGCCGATGTTGACGTCTTCGACATAGAAATCAACTCCGAGAATCCCGATGATGTTATCAAGGCATGTGAGCTTCTTGAGCCCACCTTCGGGGGCATTAACCTTGAGGATATTAAAGCGCCCGACTGCTTCTATATAGAAGAAGAAGTCAAAAAGAAACTCAGCATACCCGTTTTCCATGATGACCAGCACGGAACAGCGATCATCTGCATAGCCGCTCTTCTGAACGCTCTTGAGATCGTGGATAAAAAAATAGAGGATGTTGTTACGGTAATCAACGGAGCCGGAGCAGCGGGCATCGCCATCGGCAAGCTTATGCTTCTTGTCGGCGCCAAGAAAGAGAATATATTTATGTGTGACACTAAGGGTATTGTTTATGTCGGCAGAAAAGAAGGCATGAACAAATACAAAGAGGAGTTCGCACTCGTAACAGATAAACGCACTCTTGATGAGGCTGTTGACGGCGCAGACGTTTTTCTCGGTCTCTCAGCCAAAGGCGCTCTTTCAAAATCCATGGTTAAAACCATGGCGAGAACGCCGATCATCATGGCTATGGCAAACCCCGACCCCGAAATCACTCCCGAGGAGGTTGAGGAAGTCAGAGGTGACGCTATCGTCGCCACAGGACGCTCAGATTACCCCAATCAGGTTAACAACGTTCTCGGCTTCCCCTTCATTTTCAGAGGCGCGCTTGACGTCAGAGCTTCAGCCATCAACGAGGAAATGAAGCTGGCAGCAGTTTACGCCCTTAAAAAACTGACCAGAGAAGATGTGCCCGAAAACGTCTGCAAAGCCTACGGCGTTGAAAAAATCGAATTCGGCAAGGATTATATCATCCCCAAACCATTCGACCCCAGAGTTCTTACATGGGTTGCCCCCGCAGTTGCGAAGGCTGCCATGGAAACAGGCGTTGCGAAGCTTCCCATAAAAGACTTTGAAGCATACAGAGATCAGCTTGAATCAAGGCTTTCATTCGCTAAGGAATTCACCCGTCAGGTAATCTCCGTTGCGAGACAGAGCCCGAAAAAACTCGTGTTCCCCGAAGGCGACTACGAAAAAGTGATAAGAGCCGCTAACAGAATCGTACTGGAAGGAATCGCCCAGCCTATCCTGCTCGGAGATGTTGAGAGGATCAAGAAGCTTGCCGCAGAAATTAATGTTGACCTTGCAGGCATAGAAATAGTTGACCCCAGATGCTCAGACAAGATTGACACTTATGCGGCGCAGCTTTTTGAAATACGCAGCAGAAAAGGCATGACACTTGCCGAAGCCACAAGGCGCATATCCAAAATAACAGACTACTTCGCGGCAATGATGGTTAAACACGGCGATGCGGACTGCCTCGTAAACGGCTATTCCAGAAACTATCCCGATGCCATCAAGCCCCTGCTTGAGATTCTGCCTCTGGAGAAAAACTATACTACCCCCTCAGGCTCATACTTCATGCTGTTTAAGGACAGAATGGTGCTCTGCGCCGACACCACAGTAAACATAGACCCAACGGCGGAGCAGCTCGCCCAGATCGCTCTCCAGTCCGCTGACACGCTGAGAAAGTTCCAGATCGAACCCAGAGTGGCTATGCTTTCCTTCTCCAACTTCGGCTCAGTCCGCATGGAAAGAACCATCAAGGTGGAAAAAGCGATCAAGCTTGTTAATGAAACCGAGCCTAAGCTCGTAATAGACGGGGATATGCAGGCAGACACGGCAGTTTACCCGCCCATCGCCAGAGAAGCCTTCCCCTTCTCAAAAATCAAAGGAGATGCAAACGTACTCGTATTCCCCAACCTTGAAGCGGGCAACAGCGCATACAAGCTTCTGTGGAGACTCGGAAGCGGTATAGCCATAGGACCGATTCTTCAGGGCTTCAAACATTCGGTGCACGTTCTCCAGAGAGGAGTAGACGTAACCGATATAGTAAATCTGGCCGCTATTGCAGTCGTTGACTGCATTGAAAAATCAAAATAATTCCTGCCTCACCCATTAGTAAAAAGGAGCCTGCGGGCTCCTTTTTTCTTCCTCCGCAAGGCCCAGTTCATGAACATACATCACTGTTAAGCTTTATTATCTTGAATTTCGCATATTCTTATGTTTAATTAAATGGAAATCATATCAAAAGGTGATTACATTGCTCGAAAATATTCTTAAAAACGAAAGAAGCCTTTACCTCCTTCAGCATAAAGACAACCCGGTAGCTTGGCAGCCGTGGAGTGATGCGACTTTGAAACTCGCTCAGGAGCAGGATAAACCGATAATGGTCAGCGTGGGCTACTCCGCCTGTCACTGGTGCCATGTTATGGAACATGAGTCGTTTGAAGATCCTGAAATGGCGGCTGTTATAAACAGATACTTTATCCCCGTAAAAGTCGACAGAGAGGAGTATCCTGATGTGGACAAACGCTACCAGTTTTATCTTCAGTCCACAGGAGTAAACGGAGGCTGGCCTCTGAACTGCTTTCTTCTGCCCGACGGAACCCCGTTCTACGGCGGAACATACTATCCTAAGGAACCCGGACACGGACTGCCCGCCTTCAGGGAGATACTTGAGAAAATAGGCGAACTCTACCGCACAGACCGTGCCCATGTGCGGCAGACGGCGAAAAACTATCTGAGTTTTCTGGAAGAATTCAGGGAGGTTAAGTTTGACCTTGAACACTTTGAATCCACTCCGCTCAGCGCTTTTGATAATGAGTTTTACCGCATTATGGATACGGAAAACGGCGGTTTCGGCGTGGGAGCCCGTTTCCCTCAGATTCCCTCCCTGCTTTATCTGCTGAAACGCTTTGAAAAGGAGAGAGTAAATAAATTTCTCACAAAAACTGCCGACATTCTCTGTTCCGGCGGAATATGCGACCATATAAACGGCGGCTTTTTCAGATATACAGTGGATAAAGAATGGCGCACACCCCATTTTGAAAAAATGCTTTACGACAACGCACTGAATGCCATATTTCTGACACGCATGTTCAGCATAACAGACAACAGGCTGTATCTCCACACAGCAGGAAAGGCAATAGACTTCATACTGGACGAATTCAACACCGAGTTCGGGCTTATCTCCTCAATGGATGCGGACAGCCTTGATTCCAAAGGAAAGCTGTCCGAAGGCTTCTACTATAAAATATTCAACCGTGACATGGTGCTTTTCAGTGAGGAAGACAAGAAGAAGATGTTTGAGTATATCTTCCCTTTTGAAGGCGTAGCGGCTTTTGCAGGGGCGGATTACGAAAGCAGAATAGCCGTGCAGCCTCTCATTGATAAACTGAAAGCAGGCGCCGCGTACAAAGAAAAGCCGGCGAAGGACAATAAAATCATCCTCTCCCAGAATGCCCTCTTCTGCAAGGCGCTTCTGGAATACAGCGAAACTTCGGGAGATGAGTATTACTTTGAGCAGGCAAAAATGCTCCTCGGCAAGCTTGAGCATTTCCTCATAGACGAAACGCACCTGAACAGAATCAACTACTCCGGCGATATTTTCAGCTATGCCACATTGGAGGATTATGCCTTCACTGCGGATATGTACATGAAGTTTTTTGATATAACGTCGGAGAAAGGTTTTCTGGTAAAGGCGAAATCCTTACTTGAGGAGGCTCTGGAGGATTTTACTCATGAGGGGCTTCTTCATCTGGACAGAGCGGGAAAAGTGCTGGAAACCTTTGATGATTCTATGCCTTCCGCAGCGGGACTAATTGCAGAGCTTATTATTCACAATAAAGAGCGTCTGGGGCTGAACCTCTCCGGTGAGACTGAGAATTTTCTCGCCGACAGGGTTGTAAAATATCCCACAGCGCACTCGACAGTGCTCAGCGCATTTACAGTGTAAAAATTCAGCCGGCGTGTGCGTATCCTAACGCACGCCGGAAGCCTGTCTCACCCCTAGCCTTTGCAGAAAAATATCCGCAGTGGCTTTTGCGGCATAATCTGCCGAATCGTCATGGACAGACTCAAGCTCGGCGAGCTTTCTTGCTCCAGCGGAGTAGAGAAGCTGTGTCCAGAAAAGCCCCATGAGGAAAGACATCTCCTTTTCATCTGCTTCTATGCCGGTTTTTTCAAAAAATCCGGTGAAATGCAGTTCCGTCTCCTGAAAGCTCTCAAGAAGATATGTGAGCTGGGTTTTGTCTCTGCTGAATATAACTTTTGAAATCATATTGATGTATGTGGCGTATTTGGGCTTAAGCCCTTCGGCGAAAATCTCGGAGATTATGCCCCTGAACATCTCAGCAGGGCAGTCGCAGCTGGTATTTTCGCTTTTCTTCCTGAAAATTTCACCAAAATTGATTCCGTTTGCAAGAAGATACTTTATTGTCTCATGGTGGAGATTTTCCTTGGAGGAGAAGTGATACATTACAGTATTTAGAGAAACACCTGATTTTTCGGCAATTTCTCTTATTCCCACGGCATCCTTCCCTTTGTCAGCAAACAGTGCCGCGCTAAGCTCAAGAATCCGTAATTTAGTGTCTTTCTTTTTTCTGGCCATAATTATAGTTCCCCTTAAAATACATAATCACTCTCAACATCAGTGAAAAACAAAGCTAAACGGCGGGAAGCAGGCGAATTTATACTAAGTTTTATGTATTTTTAATATGTCAAAAAACACATACTGAGGCAAGACTAAATTTATTTGCAATCATTTCTTTTTACATTTCTTAACATTGGACGCAACAATAAGGTATGAAATAAAAGCAGCGCTTTTTCTGCTGACCTCAACATGCAGAAAACAGGATAGAAGCACGTATTTAATTAATAAATTTTATAAAAGTCCCGACTTGCAGGCATACGTCACAAGAGAGGCGGAGTTGGATAAATTCAGTTTCTGAAGCATTTTATTTCTGTGGGTATCCACCGTGTTTTTACTGATAAACAGTTCTTCCGC
This sequence comes from Geovibrio thiophilus, assembly GCF_004087915.1. Lineage (NCBI taxonomy): Bacteria > Pseudomonadati > Deferribacterota > Deferribacteres > Deferribacterales > Geovibrionaceae > Geovibrio > Geovibrio thiophilus. The sequence goes on along the minus strand of NZ_CP035108.1, from coordinate 1,544,597 downwards.
TATTTCCCTGCTGGTTTTTCCAGCGGCTATCAGTTTCAATACCTCGCACTCTCTCAAAGTAAGATTTCCGTTATGGCAAGACATACCTCCGTTATTTTTTGATTTCAATATCCTTTCCAGATTGCTCCGTGTTCTTTCTGTGTCATCCTCAACGAATAAAAGGTCACTTACGTTGTATTTCTGGACAAAATAACTTAAAAGCGGGTTATCCTCCGAAACTATGAAAATAAATCTGGCTGTTAAAAATATTTCTCTGACCATTGCGACGAAATCATCAGTCGCTCCTCTGGAAAAAATATCAATAATCACAATTTCCGGGGTTATTTCCTTGATTGAAATCTGCATCTTTGTATTAATTGATTCAGATGCAAGGCAATTTAAGCCAAAATCAACTGCCATAGCCGCAATAGTTTCCCTATAGACGGTATTGGCACTGAATATTATAAAATTTTTCATACCCCACCAAAACATAAAATGCTTTTCTGCTTAAAAGATAGATGTATTCAAGATATGTGTAAATCCTCAAAAAACTGTATTTTAACATAATTTGTTAAAAAACAAGCAAAACAGCGTCAGTTTTAGTGCAGGTGCAGAGAGGCAGGTACAAGAGCCTGAAAAGAAAAGACAAAGATTTTCTATATGTGAAAAAAAGACGGTTTTAATCCTCTCAGGCAGACCGAAGCAGGAGTGAAAACCGGTTAACTGAATATTTAAACATCGTTCATAATATCGTTCATTTCTATAATGCTTACAAGGTTAAAGTCAGCAGAACGAAGGTCTCTGACGGCGGCATCAATTTTACTCTGCTCACCGTTAACTCTGATCACCACATCACGCGCTCCTCCTTCCGTGTTTTTCAGGAAGAAAGTTGCTAAACTGACAATATTCAACTCGTGACTGTCGATAATCCGTGTCATTTCGGCAAGGGCTCCCTTTCTGTCCTCCAGCAGGATCGCGATCCTTGTGCTCTGGTGGGAGAAACCCATGGATTCCACAAATATATCAAATAAATCCACCGCAGTAATAATTCCGGATAGCTCACCGGAATCATTCACAACAGGCAGACCGCCGAAGCGTTTATCACGGAGAATGAGCGCCGCTTTTTCGATCGGTGTTTCGGGATGTACAGTAATAACGTTCACGTTCATCGCATCTTTTACCAACGTTTTGGCAAGAAGACGTTTGAGTTCGTAAACATCAAGGGAGCTTGCCTTGGAGGGAGAATATTCTTTTATATCCTTTTCGGTGATTATGCCCGCAAGTTTGTTCTTTTCCACCACAGGCAGACGTCTTATGCCGTTCTCCTTCATAATGTGTTTGGCATCAAGGATTGTCTCGTCCGGGGAAATTGTAATAACTTCTCTTCTCATCCAGTTTTTTACGAACATAAAGAGCACCTACCTGCGATTAAGCTGTTTTCTTGTGTCCTGTACAGCAGTTTCTGAAATAGTATCATCAACTTTGATTTCAGGCAAACGCAATCCGAAAGCCTTGTAAAATGAGGAGCGGATCATATCCGTATCACCTCCTGAAACACTCAGACACATGGAGTCCGCCCCGTCCGGAGTATTGGAAATATCAAGTCTGCCTGAAACCCTGCATTCGGCGCAGAGTTTTTCAAGCACCCAGAAATGTACGAATACGCCCTTGAATTTCACGGATGAATCCGTCCTGCCAAAAACTCCTGCCAGACGTCCGTTTTCGGTAAATGAGAGATCGCCCGTGGCAAGACGTATGAAAGGGGTTGTTCCGTTCATGAACGTCACAACTACTTCACCGGTTTCCCCTTCTCCTGCGGGTTTTCCGTCCGCGTCCAGTATTTCGATGAAAAGAGCGTCCGTATCCGCCTTCATCCCTGTTCCTCCGGCTGTTTCATAGGCTATGAGCCCCGCTTCCGCCGTTCCGTATGCCTGAAAAGCCTTTATGCCGTGTTCCGCGAAAAGCACCGCCTTGTCGTCCTCAGTGAGCTTTTCCGCCATGAGAAAAGCCTTCTCAAGCCGCCCTCTGCCCTCAAGTTTTTCGAGGCATTTGAAGAGGTATGTCTTAGTGCCGATAAAAGCGTTTGCATCCACGGCGAGGATCGTTTCCGCTCCCTTGCCGCTGTCAGCGGGACCAAGGGGATAAACTGCGCAGCCGCACTTTTCGCATGCCTCCTCAGCCATGTCCCCGGCGGGGCTGCCGTGGTATGAGAAGGTGTTTACAGCCACATCGCCGTCAATAAACCCTGCCGCTTCCAGAGCCTTATAAAACCTGTAGTGCTCCCACCTTTCACCCTTCACATTGTAGACGGGACCCGGTGATGTAAAAATTTTGGAAACATAGCCGCCTGCAAGAATAAGCGGCAGAAGAGCGCCGCCCATGTGCATTTCCGAAAGCTTCTGCTTGGTAAGGGGATTTATAAACTGAAAGGTTTCATAATCGGTAACGAGAGAAGGTGAGATTTCCGAACGCACGAAGGCATTCTGAACAAGAGGATGCGCGGAGTTTTCCCTTATAAATTCCAGAACCCGCTGAAAATTGCCTAGGAAAGCCATCTTTTTCTTCTCCTGTAATGCTTGACTTCACGGAAGCTCTTCTTCTCCGAGAGACCGAGGTAAAACTCCTTAACATCGTCATTCGCCTTGAGTTCTTCCGTCGCTCCGTCCAGAACCACACGCCCGTTTTCCATTATATATCCGTAATGCGCTGCGGAGAGAGCCATATTGGCGTTCTGCTCAACAAGGAGGATCGTTGTCCCCTCTTCTCTGTTGAGAGTGGTGATGATGTTGAAGATCTCCTTGACCAGAAGCGGCGCAAGCCCGAGAGAGGGCTCATCCATGAGAATAAGCTTCGGGGCAGCCATGATAGCCCTGCCTATGGCAAGCATCTGCTGTTCGCCGCCGCTCATATAGCCTGCAAGCTGGCTGCGCCTGTCCTTAAGGCGGGGAAAGTAGTTGTAAACCCGCTCGATTCCGGTGGAGACAGTGTTTCCCGGACGGGTGTAAGCACCGGCTATGAGGTTTTCCTCAACGGTAAGGTCTTTGAAAACCCGCCTGCCCTCCATCACCTGAAAAATGCCGGATTTCACAATGTCCGATGCGTCTTTCTTATCTATCCTCTGTCCGTCAAACCAGATTTCGCCGTCAGTTATTTCTCCGTCATCAGGACGCAGAAGACCGCTCACCGCCTTAAGGGTGGTAGTCTTGCCCGCCCCGTTAGAGCCGAGCAGGGCGGCTATCCTACCCTGCTCCACTTCAAGGGAAAGTCCTTTCAATACAAGGATAACGTCATTGTAAACAACTTCTATGTTGTTGATTTTAAGCATCAGTCCGCCGATATGTAGTCAGTAAACGGCACAAGCTCACCGCCCTTAACCTGATACAGCTTGAGCGCCCGCACACCCTTGTGACTCTGCGGAGTAAACGTAACAGGTGCGGTAAGTCCCATTGTGCTGAAGTTTTTCATTGTTTCCAGACTCTTCTTTATGTTCTCGCCGCTGTAGTTGCCCTTTGACATTTTAAGACCGCTGAGCAGCACATACATTGAGGAGAATCCCTGAATGTAATTAACCTCTCTGTATTTAACCTCAGGATGGTATTTTTTGTTGAGATCACGAAGGAACTTGATCCCTTCCGCATTTGTATCGTTCCAAAGAGTGAAGGCGTTCGTGCCGATGAATCCTTCGGAATCCGCTCCGGTCATCTCCACAAGCTTTTTGCCGAACGTCCAGTTAAGCCCGATGAACTTGGTGGGGATGTTCAGCTTTTTCGCATCCTTGAGGATTGTGGACGTTGCCATGTATGTCTGCTGAATGAAGGCGTAGCCGGGGTTCTTCTTGTTCATGTTAAGAAGCTGGCTTGTGGCGTCCAGAGCCTTGAGGTCAACAACCTGATTGTCAACAAGCTTAATCCCCAGCTCTTTAGCGCTGTTTTCACCGTCAGGGAAGAAGGGTGAACGACCGAAGCCGGAATCATTATAGATAAACGCAACGTCAGTATTGCCGCCCTGCGACTTGATATACTTGAGAGCCGCGCGAACCTGATCGGAGTAAGTCGCGCCCACTATGAAGTTATACGGAGCTGTTTTAGGGTCTGTTATGTGCTCGGAGTAGGATGCGGAGAAGTAAGGCATCTTGTCTTTTGTGACCATTTTCACGAGATTCTCCGTGTCGCCCGTGCCCCAGCCGTGGACAGCGACAACGCCTTCACGCATGAACTTTTTGTATGCGCTGAGCGCGGCGGGAATCTTATAGCCGTAGTCAACGTACAAAATTTCAACGGGAACGCCGTTTATGCCGCCGTTCTCGTTGAACCAGCGCACGCAGTCCTTAATCCCTTCGCCGTAGGGTTTGCCCACATCGCCCGTTCCACCGGATTCATCCACCAGAACACCGATTTTAACCGGCTTGGCAGCAAATGCGGTTCCGGTGAGCAGCGCAAAAACCATAAAAAGTAACGCAAGCTTTTTCATAAAACTTCCTCCTTACAAATCAGTATGAAAATGGCCACAATTTCCAGTAGGCCTTTATCAGTCTCCATCTTCTAACCATCCCCTCAGGCTCAAACATCAGAAAAAGGATTATCACAAGCCCGAAAACCCCTTCCTTGATTGAGCCTATTATCTGCGTGAGGTTGGGGTAGTAGCCTCCCGCCCAGTCGGAGAAGCTTTGCAGAACCTCGGGAAGAATAACTATGAACACAGCGCCGAAAATGCTGCCCAGTATGCTGCCCAGACCGCCGATGATGATCATTGAGAGATACTGTATTGAAACGCCGATGGTGAAGTTCTCCGGTGTGATGATTGTGGTGTAGTATGCCCAGAGGGAACCCGCCACGCCTGCGTAAAACGAGCTTACGGCAAAGGAGATGAGTTTGTAGCGGAACAGGTTTATGCCCATTGCTTCCGCTGCTATGTAGTTGTCACGTATGGAAAGAAACGCCCTGCCCGCTCTGGTGCGCATCATGTTTACACCAGCTAGGGTCATAATGATGCACAGCACAAGCGCAAGGAAATAGAAGGAAAAGTCGCTGTCTATCTCATGACCTAGGAAGCTTGCGTAATCAATGGAAAGCCCTGTGACACCGCCCGTTATAAACTCAAGCCTGATGAAGCCGAACTCGATGATAAACTGTGCGGCAAGGGTGGCTATTGAAAGATAAAGCCCCTTGAGCCGCAGAGAGGGAATGCCGAAGAACGCGCCGAAAACGGCTGTAACAAGCCCCGCAGCGGGGATAGCGAGGAAGAACGGCAGTCCGTACGTGAGTGACAGATACCCCGCCGCATAAGCGCCCACACCCATAAACGCCCCCTGACCGAGGGAGATAAGCCCCGTGAAGCCCGTGAGTATGTTAAGCCCCACGGCGCCTATCACTGCTATGAAGATAAGGTTCATAACATACAGCAGATAATCGCCGAGGAAGAACGGAACGGCAAAAAGCGCCGTTACGAATGCGTATATAAGAAACTTGGAAAGCCTTGTCTGGAAAAGCTCGGCGTCCTTTTCATAAGAGGTTTTGAAGTTTCCGCAGTTGACGTAGCTCATACCTTCTCCACTGCCTTGGTTCCGAAAAGACCGTAGGGCTTAATCATAAGCACGGCTATCATAACCACATAGGGGAAAATCTCCTTCGCCCCGCCGCCGATAAGGGGGTCGATGTATCCGCCGGCAAGGTTTTCCAGTATGCCGATTATCAGTCCGCCCACAATAGCGCCGACTATGCTGTCCAGCCCGCCGAGGATAACCACGGGAAAAACCTTAAGCCCAAAGTGGGAGAGAGTAGTGTTTATACCGTTGATATTGCCGAGGAATATGCCGCCGACCGAGGAAACCACCGCGGCTATGCCCCAAGAGAGAGCGAAGATTTTTTTAACATCTATGCCCATGGAAAGCGCCGCCTGCTGATCGCTGGCGACAGCACGCATCGCCACGCCGACTTTTGACTTTTTGAAGAAGATTGAAAAAAGTATGAGAAAAACAGCAACCGCCGCAATGGAATAGATATAAACCCTACTGATGCTCAGACTGGCTATCATAAACGGTTCCTGAGAGAACACCTGCGGATATGTGCGTGTGTCGGTTCCCCAGAAGATCTGAACAACCGCCTTCATAACGGATGAAAGCCCGATGGTGAGCATTATGATTGAGATTATCGGTTCGCCTATCATTCTGCGCAGAAAGACCTTTTCGATGAAAAAGCCCATAGTGAAGGAAAACACGAGGGTTATAAGGAAAGATGCCCAGAAAGGAACATTATAACTCACGGTGAGATGCAGGCATACATAAGCGCCGACCATCAAAAGCTCGCCCTGAGCGAAGTTAACAACATCTGTCGCTTTGTATATAAGCGTAAAGCCGAGGGCGAGGAGCGCATAAATACTCCCTATCACCGTTCCGGTTATTATAAGCTGAACAAAAAATTCCATCCCTAATTCTCCATCAGGTAAAGACGCATATCAGTCTCGACAGCTCGTTCCCTGCCGTCCTGAAGCTTGATAACCGCTTTTATATGAACAGATTCAGTATCTTCATACAATGCCTTTGTGATTTCACAGTATTTCTCCTCTATGAAGCTCCGGCGCACCTTACGGGTTCTGGTGAGCTCACCGTCATCGGCATCAAGCTCTTTGTACAGCAAAACAAATTTCTTTACTCTCATCTCCGGCAAAAGCTGGGCGTTCACCGCTTTCAATTCCCCTGCCACAAGAGCGTAAACCTCTTCTTTGGCGGAAAGGTCTGTGTAAGTGGTATAGGCGATTTTGCTGTTCTCCGCCCATTTTCCTACAATGCCCATGTCAATGTTGAGAATAAGCGTTATGTAGTCCCGTCTGTCGCCAAGAGTCACCGCCTCTTTGATGTACGGACTGAATTTTATCTTGTTTTCAATGAATTGCGGCGAGAACCCCGTTCCGTCTTTCAAGCGCATGAGATCCTTCATACGGTCAATGACCACGAGCTTTCCGTTCTCATCAAAATAGCCCGCATCACCGGAATACAGCCAGCCGTCACGCAGTGATTCCGCCGTTGCCTCGCTGTTGCCGTAATAGCCTGTGAATACAGCGTCGCTGCGGGAGATTATCTCACCTTCGTCGGTGATTCTGATTTCGGTTCCTTTTATGGGAGCGCCTACCGACGTGAAGTCCACGTCATCACTTCTGTGAATGCAGGAAATGCCTGAGATCTCCGTCTGACCGTAGATCTGCTTTAGGTTGATGCCCAGAGCGTGGAAGAACCTGAACGTATCCGGTCCCAGAGCCGCACCGCCCGTCATGGCGCTTCTGAGGTTGCTGAACCCCATGCGCTCCTTGAGCTTGCGGAAAAGCATCTGATAGGCAAAGGCGTAACGCAGCTTAAGCATCAGTGACGGCTGTTTTTTGCTGAACTTCGCATCGGCGTATTCATAGCCCACGGGGAGCAGTCTGTTATATACTAAACGTTTGAACGGCGTCGCGTCCATTATCTTAACCTGAACCGTAGACGCCATATTCTCCCACACTCTCGGCGGTGAGAATACAAAATCGGGACCTATCTCTTTCATATCCGCCTGTACCGTATCTGTGCTTTCGGGAAAATTCACCGTGAAGCGGAAACGCAGAGCGCTGACCACGCACATCATCTGCTCTCCTATCCACGGCAGGGGAAGGAAGGAGACAAACTCATCCCTGTCGTTCTTCGGATCGGCTTCTGCAAGGCTTTCCGCCATTGTGAGCAGGTTCTTGTGAGTGAGCATGGCAAGCTTGGGGTGCCCTGTAGTGCCTGAGGTGGTGCACATCACAGCCGCATCGTTTTCGGAAATGCTTTTGAGCCGCCCTTCCATATAACGCTTTATCCACTCGCTCCCCACTTTTTCACGGGCGAGAATATCCTTGAAATATACCAGCTTCGGATCATCATACTGATACATCCCTTTATTATCATAATAGATTATTTTCTTAACAGCGGGCAGTTCCGGCAGGAGCTCAAGTATCTTGTCCGTCTGCTCCTGATCTTCTGCTATCACTAGGGAGGTTTCTGAGGTTTGGAGAAGGTACTTCACCTCTTCCGTAACGGAATCCTGATATATGCCGAAAGGTATAGCCCCCACAAGCTGGGCGGCAAGCTCCGCATAAACCCATTCGGGCTTGTTGTCCCCGATTACAGCCACCCTGTCCTCGGGCTTAATGCCTATATGCTCAAAGTAAAGGGCAAGCTTAACCACATCGCCAGCGTAGTCCTTCCAGTCGGACTCCTGCCAGATTCCTAAGTCCTTCTCACGGACGGCGGTCTTGGCGGGCTGTTCCATGAAGTTTTTATAGAGATAATAGGGAAGAGTTCTGTCTAAACCCATTGCTCCTCCCCGAGATAAGCGGCTATCACGTCCGGATGTGATGAAATCTCCTCCGGTGTGCCCTCCCTGCAAATCTTTTCGCCGAAGTTAACGGCTACTACTCTGGTTGATATATCCATGACCACTTTCATGTCATGCTCTATGAGGATAACAGTCACGCCCGCCTCCTCGTTTATATCGATTATGAATCTTGCCATATCCTCGGTCTCTTCGCTGTTCATGCCCGCCATAGGCTCGTCAAGGAGAAGAAGCCTCGGCTCAAGGCAGAGGGCACGGGCAAGTTCCACACGCTTCTGGAGACCGTAGGAGAGCTCGTAGACATGCTTTTTGCGTATATGAGTGAGACGGAGGAAGTCTATGACCTTTTCCACCCGCTTGCGGTGCTCTATCTCCTCTTTTCTTGCTTTTCCGAAGTAAAGCATTGAGGACAGCAGACCGTATTTTATGAAAATGTGTCGGGAGAGCATGAGGTTGTCCAGAACTGTCATCCCCTTGAAGAGCTCAAGGTTCTGAAATGTGCGCACTATGCCCATCTGCGGGCGCTTGTGCACAGGCGCTGCCGTAATGTCTGCTCCGTCGTAGATTATTTTTCCTTTGGTGGGCGGATAGATGCCCGTGATGGTATTGAGGATACTCGTTTTCCCCGCGCCGTTGGGACCGATTATGGAGAAGATTTCACCCTCATAAACCTGAAACCGAACTCCGGCTATTGCCTGTATCCCGCCGAAGCTGAGGTAAATGTTGTCCACATTTAATAAAGGCTTTTTTTCCATATACTTCCCCGACCGTAAACGGCTGAGACAGCCGTAAAAATGAATTATGGCAAAAGTTAACACGGCGTTCTGTCCAAGTCAAAGCAATTTTAGCCATATTAAAATTAATCACGGCACACTTAACACGATGGCTGAAATAAATAAATTATAACTGAACAGTCGATTAAATAATCAAACATCCTCAGTTATTTTCAGCATTTTATGAGTCCGAGCATGTCCTCGTGAACAATCCCGTTGGACGCTATGATGAAGTCACCGGTAATGCGGTGCTTTTTACCGTCCAGTCCGCTCACCTGTCCGCCCGCTTCCTGAACAACGCATATTCCGCCTGCCACATCCCACGGCTTAAGGTTAAACTCGTAATAGCAGTCAAAGGTTCCTTTAGCAGTATAACACAAATCCAGCGCCGCAGAGCCTGCCCTGCGTATCCCTCTGGTATTGCTGAGAACCTTGCCCAGCATGGAGAGAACATCCGGACATCTGCTTTCAACAATAGAGTAAGGGAAGCCTGTGGCGATCAGCGACTTTTTTGTTTCCTGTGTTTCTGAAACACGTATGCGCTCATTGTTCAGGAACGCACCCGCTCCCTTCTCAGCGCAGAACATTTCATCCATAACCGGATTGTAAACCAGACCGCGCACAGCCTCGCCATTTTCATAAAAACCGATGGAGACGGAAACAAACGGAAATGAATGCACAAAATTTGTCGTGCCGTCTATAGGGTCGATATAGATTGCCTTTTCCGGCTCCTCTCTGCCTGTGGAGGACTCCTCGCCTATTATCACATGTTCAGGAAAAAGGGGCGAAAGTTTTTTCTTGAGAAAGTTTTCCACCGCCACATCATATTCGGTAACCAGATCTATACTCCCCTTGTATTTAACGTCCTTAGTCTTTTTAAAACCGTCTTTTATAATTTCACCCGCTTCGAGAGCGGCTTTAATCAACTCTTCCATGCTTCCTCCTGAAAATTTTAATAATTTAACACTTGCAGAAATCAAACCTTTCCGCTAATTTCTCAAATCTGTTATTGACGGGGGATTATTGCCTTGACCAGCGCCGGAAACTACATCGACATAAGCAAACTAAGCTTCAATGTATCCATAGAGGAATGTTTCGCCAATCTGAAGCCGCACCCGAAGTTCTCCGGATGCACCTTTGACAATTACATACCGGATGAAAATTACCCCTCTCAGCACTATATCAAAAATCTGCTGAAAGAAACAGCCGAGATCATGAAAAAAAAGTATGAAAAGCCTGTCAAAAAAGGATTTTCGTTCTTCAAGCCCAAGCCTGTGTTTCAGAAACCTCTCAACATCTATATAGACGGCAGCTACGGAATCGGCAAGACTCACCTTCTCAGCGCCACATATAACATGACGGACATGAAAAAAGCTTTCATGAGCTTTTCCGAGATGAACTACTTTTTCCATTACCTCGGCGTTGAGAAATGTATTGAGGAATTTTCCAAGCTTGATCTTCTTCTTGTGGATGAGTTTGAGCTGGATGACCCGGCAATGTGTCTGATAATGGTGCGTTTTTTTAAGGAAGTTAATAAAGATACGCTGATAGTCACCACATCAAACACACTTCCCACCGAGCTTGGAAAGCTCCGCTTTCAGGTGGACAGGTTCGAGAAGGAGATGGGCGTGATAGCCTCGTCCTTCAAAACCGTCGTGGTTGAGGGTGAGGACTACCGCAAAAAGCATAAGGCATGGAAACGGAACGTATCCACGGAATCATTCTTTGACGCTTTTACAAACTGTATTTGCGAATCCAAGGCGAAAAGCCGCACGGATTTTGACAAACTCATGAAGATCCTTGAGGACAATCACCCTTTCAGGTATTTCATGATTCCCTCAAACTGTGAGGCGATTTTTATTGACGGACTTCTGCCGTTTAAGGAGCTGAACAGCGCCCTGCGCTTCAACCACCTTATAGATCACTGTTATTACTACAACACGAAGCTTTTCATAAAATCTGAATATGAGCTTAAAGATCTGTTCTCGGCGGCTATGCTGGAATCACCCTTTGAAAAGAAGCTGAAGCGCTGCCTCTCAAGGCTGGATGAGCTTGCGGTGTTCTACAGAAGCTGAAAAGCACCCGCAAAACACCGCCACGTTATCTCATGAATACTTCTCTATCATAATATTCAGCTTGCCTATGAAGTTTTCTATCTCCGACTGAAGAGCTTCAAGCTCGTTCGCGGGGTTTTCCCTCTTCTCAAGCATATGTTTTATCTTTTGCGCAAGCGAGTGAATGCTCCTGTGCGGAGCGTCCAGAGCGGCAAAATCGGGATCACGCCCGAATTCCTTCTCTCCCTCATTTCTGACGAATTTTGTAAAGTCGCAGTCCTCAAAGGATTTTATCTCCACACGTCCGTTGTACATATATCCGTGATAAACAGATTTCATCATAAGAACATGGCTCGCCTTGGCGTGGATGAATGGAATGATTTTAGCGTCCAGAGTAAACTTTTTAAGCTCTGATTCGGATTCGTCAAGCTGCTGAACCACGATTTCGACACCTTTAACCATCTTGTCGATGCCGCCGGAGTTCATTTCGCTCATTTTCGCCACATCTTCGATATTAACAGCTATCTGCGAAGTAGCCGCCGACTGCTGCTGAACTGCGGACGCTATGTGCATAAGGAGCCCGTTAAGCTCATCCACGGAAGCCTTGATGTCCATGAATTTCTCATTGGCGGTAACAACCTTGCTCCCCTGAAGATTTACTATCTCAAGGGCTTTTCCGGCGTTGTTCACCGCTGCCTGAACCTTTGTCTGCATGGAGCTTACAACATTTGTTATATCAGCCGCCGAATTATGTGTTTTTTCAGCCAGCTTGCGCACCTCGTCCGCAACCACGGCAAAGCCTCTGCCCGCTTCCCCTGCCCTTGCCGCCTCTATCGCCGCATTCAGCGCAAGAAGGTTTGTCTGCTCTGTAATATCCGTGATCACTCTGACTATTTCGCCGACCTCAACGGAGGATTTCAGCAGTTCCTGCATCTCCTCGGAAAGTGTATTCACAAGTCCGCTGACGTTTGAGGCAAGCTTAGTCGTTTCCTGCATTGCGATGCCTCCGTCTTCGGAAAGACGCAGTGTTTCATCCGCTTTTGTGGATGAATTCTGTATATTCTCGGCAGAATCTCTCACAGAGGCGCTGACCTCCTCACTGGCGGCAGCCACTTCCCCCGCGAGGCGGAGAGTCTCGTCATTCATCTTCTTAATCCGCATAGCGGAAAGGGAGAGCGGAAGCACCTGCTCCATAACATTTGATATGGATTTGAAGGTTCCGGTTATGTCACGCCCGATGATCTCCATGAATTTGTTGTATCTGGCGGCTATTTCACCCATTTCATCGCGGGAGGAGATGTCGGATTTGAGGCTGAGATCCAAGTTTTCCGAAGCGCATACGATCGTGTTCTGGAGTTTGTCCACATTTCTGATAACGAGTTTATTCACAAGGAAATATATTATGAAAACCAGTAACGTACCGCAGATAAGGACGAAAATGTCGGATATATATGACATGCGCTGAACACTGATCAGAGCATCCCGTTTAAGCTTTACGAGATAGTATGAGTTTACAGTGTCCTCCCGCCAGTCTGTATGGCAGCGCAGGCAGTAGCCTATGGTTTTAACCGGAAAATGATAAACCATGTTGCCGTTGTCGGTGAAGCTTTCCTCATGCTCGGGGTTGAACTCATGCTCAACCTTCTGTCCCACTTTCTCAGGGTTTGAAGAGTAAGCCACAAGTCCGTCCGTATGAACAAGGGAAAACTCGGCGACATCGTGATACTTGCCGATTTCAGCAATCATATTTTTGAAAACGTGCATGTTACCTTTCTTGAGAGAATCGTAAGTGGACATGAAGATCATATCCTTAAGCTGGTTCATGTAGCTTGTCAGCGCTGTTTCGACTCTGTGGAGCCTTATACTGTCCAGCACGAGAACTCCGAAAACAGTGATCGCCACCAGAAGCGAGGAGGCTATTGCCATCTTAACCTTAAGGGAAAGCCCGTCCAGATAATATATTAAACTTTTCATGCTCATTTGCGTCCCCTCTTCTCGGAGTACTTTTTAAAGTCGCTCCACGGAACATCCTCAACATTCTTGGCTTCAATGTATATATCAGATGTAAAAGGCCATTTTTCGTTAACGCAGCCTATACAGGGAGCATTGCTCTCCACACAGACATTAACACTGCCGTTCCAGCGCCTTGTGGGGCAGTCCGCCTTGGTGATGGTTCCTCTGCACCCTTTTTTAAGCAGGCAGGCGTGCTTGTCCTTGTTGAAGTCGTCAAGGTAAATATCCTGCGAAAAATACTGGAATCTGGTGCAGTTGTTGTGAATCAGCTCACCGAAATACTGTGTGGGTATGCCGTCCTTCATAGCGGGAAGCTTGCCTGTGGCGATCAGATAGGCGACAGTGCCCATGAACCTGTCGGGCTGGATGGGGCAGCCGGGAATCTTGACAACGGGCTTTTTTATGCCCGCCATGCTCATATATTTCTCAACGGAAACGGCGCCGGTTTCATTCATGCCGGAGGCGGGTATTCCGCCGAAGCAGGAGCAGGAGCCGCAGGCAATAATTGCCGATGCTTTTTCCATATGCTTTTTGAGCTCGTCATAAAGAGTGTGCTCACCCAGCATGCAGGCCTTTTTCATCTTAACCGGAATACTGCCTTCCACGACAAGAACATGACCGCCCTTTTCCGACACTGAATCCAGCATTTTCAGATAGCTTTCACCCTGACTGAAGGAGAGATTCGGGTGAACCTGAAGCCTTATCAGCTTCATTATGAAATCTATGAAGTTTGTCTCGTTGCCGTATGTGAGCGAGATTGAGCAGCCGGTGCAGCTCTGCCCCTGTATGAAGGATACGAGAGGTCTGTTTGAAGCGGCTATCTTCATGAATCCTTCGGCAATGTCGGCACCGAATATGTCCGCACCGAAAGCCATGACTGATATATCTCTGCATCTTTTAAGAAAGTCTCTTCTGCTTAACATCAAAGCACCTTAATGAACAGAGCAGGCTGTGCAGGGGTCGAAACTGCGCACAACTCTGCCCACTTCTACGGAACCGCCCTCGCCGCCGAAGCGTACCGGAGTTCCTGTTATAGCTTTTTCGACCACTCCAGCCCTGCCGTCAGCGGCGGGACCGAAGTTCCATGTGGAGGGAACAATCATTTTATAATCCGTAACCTTGCCTTTGTCCGCCGTTATGTGGTGCACAAGTGCCCCTCTGGCGGCAACGGAAAAGCCTACACCCTGACCAGTTATCGGAGCCTGAAGATCTACAGGACGGATTGTGGGTTCATCCAGCCTGAAATCCTCTGAGCGCTCAAAGAGATAATTGCAGAGTCTTACAGATTCGTAGGCTCTGGCGAGTATTCTGGACATAGTTGAGGAGGTTACGCCTGAGCTGCCGAACCTCCCGAGAAGTGATTTGAAGCCTGCGTCATTATTGACAGCAAACCTTGCCACCGGACCCACCTCAAGGGGAAAACCTTCATATCTCGGAGCCTTTATCCAACTGTACGCTCCTTTTTTATTTTCATCTGGTTTGCCGGAATTATCATAGAATGAGGCGTTAAGAAGCTCCTTCACCTTTGAGTAATCGAAGTTTTTCCTCTCACCGTTTATTATCACACCTGCGTTAAAGAGGCTGGCGCCTTTCGCGTTTTTGAAGGATGAGTGAGCATAGAATGCGTTGTACGTCTCGCCTATTTTAAAGTACTGAGGATAGCGGCGGGCAATCTCCAGAGCGTCCGGCAGAAAGGAGTTGTTTACGAAATCAGCCGTTTTCTCAAGGACATGATAGTATTTCATCAGTGTATCGGCGGTTATTTCCGTGGTTATGCCGCCCGGAAGAAGCGCATGGATAAACGGAACCTTACCACCGAGAAGAGCAAGCCCCGAGGCAGCCTCACTGCGTATCTTAAGCGCCTCGAAATAATGGAGCGTCAGCCTGTAAACAGCGTCCTTATCCTTTATATAATCGCCTTCTGCCGCTCCGCCTATGAAACCCGTACCGGAGTTTCTTATCCATCCTGCTATCTCTTTCAGGCGGGTGTCACTGCCGCTGTAGGTTGCGGCGACCGATAAATCGGCGTAATCAGGAAGACAGAGATTATAAAAATGGAGCAGATGATCCGTTACTATATGAAGCCCTAAGATCATATCCCTGAGAACAAGTCCGTTTTCGGGCGGAGTAACCTTATAGATCTCTTCAAGAGCCATCACAGAGGAAACCCCGTGAACCTCGTGGCATACACCGCAAATGCGCTGGGCAATTCTGGCGGAATCCACGGGATGCCTGCCCAGAAGCATCCGTTCAAAACCTCTGTACATGTTCCCCGCCACACGTGCGCGTGTGACAACTCCTGAATCAATCTCTGTTTCTATTTTAAGGTGTCCCTCTATTCTGGAAACAGGGTCTACGGATAAAATGCGAGCCATTGATCCCCCTTGTATTTCTGATCATCAATCATGGATGAACATTATTTCATTTTAATTAATAAAAATTTGAAGGGAATTTAACAAAAAGGGAAAACCTCTGTCAATATATATATTTACACTCCTTATAGCACCTATTTGATAAAACAATGTTTAAATTTGTCAAGAGGACTGACCATCATACCCAAAAAATATAGTGTGTTAATTCAGTCACTTATGATGTGTGTACTAATAATTCAGACTTTTCAGGTTATGTTTAGAAAGCAAATGAACAGGAAAACATATAAAGGCGTTATACTTATTTTTT
This sequence comes from Geovibrio thiophilus, assembly GCF_004087915.1. Taxonomy (NCBI): domain Bacteria; kingdom Pseudomonadati; phylum Deferribacterota; class Deferribacteres; order Deferribacterales; family Geovibrionaceae; genus Geovibrio; species Geovibrio thiophilus. The sequence goes on along the minus strand of NZ_CP035108.1, from coordinate 1,528,757 downwards.
AGTATATATTGTGCATAAAACAAGAAGCATATGTTGTTATAAATACAATGATAACATGAGAATATGATTAAAAACCACGGTTTGCGGGTTTCCATGGACGCAAATCCGCCGTGCGGCGAGAGCGTGTGCGTCAAACAGACAGGATGCGTATTACAGTGTCACTGCGAGGAGCACGGCGACGTGGCAGTCTCTGAAACTCCGTGCGGGCGGGTTCATTCCGGCGAGGGCGTGTACACCAAACAAAAAGGATGTGCAGTTTGATATTATCAGATGAGTGATTGCTTCACCCTTTCAGGGTTCGCAATGACAGCAGTTTATGTCACTGCGAGGAGCGAAGCGACGCGGCAGTCTCTAAATATACTGACGTAAACAGTCCCACGGACGGGACTGCGCCGTGCGAAGCGAAGCCGAACCAAGTTCGGCGCGAGCGTGTGCGGAAAAAACACAGGATGTAGTTTTTGGAGCGGCAGGACAGATGCTGCGCCGTGCGAAGCGAAGCCGAACCAAGTTCGGCGCGAGCGTGTGCGGAAAAAACACAGGATGTAGTTTTTGGAGCGGCAGGACAGATGCTGCGCCGTGCGAAGCGAAGCCGAACCAAGTTCGGCGTGAGCGTGTGCGGAAAAAACACAGGATGTAGTTGGAGCGGCAAGACAGATTGCTGCGCCGTGCGAAGCGAAGCCGAACCAAGTTCGGCGCGAGCGTGCACACCAAACAGACAGGATGTGTTGTTCGATGTTATCAAGTCAGATGGTTTATTTTGCCTGTTTTTCGAGATGTTCCTTCAGCCCTTCGGTTTTGAGCAGAATGCCGATAACCTTGGCTTCGCCTTCAGGGCACTCAAGGTAATGGGGGATGCGTGAATTAAAGGCGATGGAATCACCTTCTTCGACTTCAATTACTTCATTGTTCAGATAGAGATTAATCTTGCCTCTTTTCAGATATATATATTCATAGCCTTCGTGGTTGAAGAGTTTTTTATCGCTGCCCGATTCCTTGATGGTGACCATGTATATCTCAAGGTTTTCAAAGCCGTGCACCTTAGCCAGCTCCTCGTAAATATAGCCGTGCTTTACACCCTCACGGAAGATAAGTTTGCGGTCGTTCCTTCTGACAATATGATAATCGTTATAATCTATTTCCTCTTCAAAGAAATAAGTCATTTTTACGTTCAGAACCTTTGCAATTTTTGAGAGAGTATTTATGGGAGGAGTGACAACATTGTTTTCTATCTGAGAGATAAGAGCCTTGGAGAAACCTGTGTATGAGGCGACATCCTGTAGGGTAAGACCTCTCTGGTTCCTGATTTTTCTGACTCGCTCTCCGATTTTAATGACTTGCTCTGCCATCTCCCACCTTTGCTCGTTAAATTTAATCAACCTTTGTTAAGGTATATTTAAAACATGGACAATTGTCAACTATTATCATGAGAAAAATATAAAACAGACTTACATAATATACTCAAAATCTATGTCAGCTAAATAAAAATGTGAAAAGCCACTTCCATTGTTTCGTAAAGTATGAGAATATGCACACAGATTTCAGACAATTTCAAACCGCTCATTCTGCGGTGCCGCTTTTAGGGAGGCTTTTATGAAAGCTTATGACGTTCTTTTAATAGATGACGAAAAATCCTTCACAGATACAGTTAAAGCCGAGCTTGAAAAAGCGGGCATAGGAGCCGCCACGGCAAACTGCAAGGGCGAAGTTTTCTACTGCCTTGAGAAAAAACATCAGGACGGGGAAAACTTCTACCTCATTGTGATGGATATGCACTGCAAATTCATCACTCATGAAGAGCTGAAGAGCGTGATAAACTCTCTTGACGGGGTTATGCCGCATGTACTTTTTGCAACTGGAGCTGACAAAATGCTCCAGAAAAACATCGGCGGGGATGCGTTCAAACCGAAGCTTCTGCTCGAACGCATGCTGAAAACTCTTCTCAATCATCCTTCCATGGCGGACAAGATAAATAACAAATGCTGCTAAAACTCGGCGACTGTTACCGCCTGCCCGCCCTCTTCGTTTGAGGCGATAGCGTATTTTTTTACTCTGCGGTCGTTACGCATGTATTCATGCAAGCCTCTGCGGAGCTGCCCTGTTCCTCTTCCGTGCACTATGTATATCTTGTCGAACCCGCTCAGGAGCGATTCGTCCATAAATTTATCAAGCTCGTCTATTGCTTCCTCAACCCTCCTGCCCACAAGCAGAATCTCTCTGCGCACGGCAGGGGCGGCGTCAGTGCTGAGCTTAACGTCCCTCACCCTTTCCTCTTCCTGAAGTTTTTTTCCTATGATGTCGGCACGCTTCATCTTTATCTTAAGCCCGCCCAGATCAAGAGAAACGGTGCTTCCTTCTATGGCTGTAATTTTGCCGCTCTTCTCATACTTCTCAAGAAAGATAATGTCACCCACCTGAATATCCCGCACAGGTTTAAGTTTCTTTTTGAGAACGGTGAGCTTTTCGGCAGATTTCTCCATTCCTTCAAGGGCTTCGGTCTTGTCTATTTTCCCCTGCTTCTCTCCGGCCAGACGTTTTGCGCGCTCAAAAAGCCGCATCGCCTCTTCCAGAAGCTCTGTTTCTTTTTTATCCAGTCTCTGCTTAAGAGCCTTTTCCTTCTCCTCAAAAACCGCCTGACGCTCAAGGAGCTCCAGCCTTCGCCCACGGTAGGTTTCCTTCTCTTTTATCAGCTCTGATTTAAGCCTGTTAACCTCCTCTATGCCTATTTCAAGAGAGTTTTTAGCCTCTTCGATAAGCTCTTCCGCACGCCTCACAACGGCTTCGGGGAAGCCGAGGCGCTTGGAAATAACAAGGGGGTCGGATTTACCTGCAATACCTTTCTGGAGGCTGTATTTCGGCTCAAAGGTTTTATAATCGAACTCAACGGCGAATATAGCGGAATCAGTCCTTGAAAGAGCAAAGTTCTTTATCTCCGCAAAGTGTGTGGTAATAAAAGTAACCGCTCCTTTTTCCGCCAGACTTTCACATACGGCAACGGCTATAGCCGCGCCTTCTCTCGGTTCGGTTCCCGTTCCAAGCTCATCCATAAGCACCAGACTTTTTTCATCCGCGGCGTTTATAATATCTCTGATATTTACCATGTGAGATGAAAATGTACTGAGATCCATCACCAGCGACTGATGATCGCCTATGTCCGCCAAAACCTTCTTCACGCTGTACAGCTTGGCGGATTTGCCCATGAGCGGCAGCCCGCAGGAAGCGATAATATGGTTAAGTCCCATAGACTTAAGAGCAGCCGTCTTGCCGCCGGTGTTGGGGCCGGAGATAACGCCGATGCGCTCGCCCTTCTCCATCCTTATATTCAGCGGAACTGACTCACCCTTCTTTTCAAGGAGGATGATCGGATGATGAACACGGTCAAATTCAAGCACATCACCGAAAACAGGCATGCAGTGCGGCTTTGGCTTGTAAAAGCGGGCGGTTTCCAGCAGGAACGCCACCTCGCCGTAGTTCTCTGTTGTGGAACGTATTTCTCTGCGTTTTTCATATATACTGCGGATAATAGAGCTGAGAATGCGGAAAATCTCTTTGCGCTCCTCAGCCTTAAGTTCGTGGTGAGTATTGTTCATGGAAACGGTTGATTCAGGCTCCACAAAGAGAGTCTGTCCGCTTGCTGAACGGTCATGAACTATGCCGTCGATGTACTGCCGGAAGTTGCTCTTACATGGAAGAGTAAAACGCCCGCTGCGCTCCGTTATGACAAGTTCCTGAATAAACTTCTCGGCGTTCAGGCTGTAAAGCACGGAGTTGAGGGCGTTGTGTATCTTCTTTCTCACCGACTGGAGCTCGTTTCTTATCTCCCTGAGTCTGGCGGAGGCATCATCACGTATGTCGCCCTTATCGTTCAGCACCTCGCCTATGGCTGCGGTGATGTCCGTAAGCGCTGACATGCCTTTCAGATAAGCCTTCATATGAACTGCACCGGCATCAATGAGCGCTGTCTTAAGTGCGGCAGCGCTCAGCAGAAACTTGCGTATCTCCATCAGTTCCTGAGGCTCAAAGAAAGCAAGTGGATCGTTTATGCGCGGATAAACCGCAAGGTAGTCTTCATCTCTCTGAATGCTTATGTTTATGGATTTCACAAGGCTCAATGCCTCTTCCATAACATCCTGACGCATTTTTACGGTTCCGTAATCCCCGAAGGGCTCAAGCTTTTCCAGCACGGCGGCAGAAAGGCTTGATATGAAGGAACCTCTGAGATACTGTCTGAATAAGGGAAACTCTAATGATTCAATATGGGAGTCTGTCAAAGTATTTCACCGGATTTACTGATCGGTCTTAGGAGCGAGGAGCTTCTCCGCCAGAGCGTCTTTTTCCTCTCTGGTCATGTCTTTTATTTTATCCATGATGTCGCCGGATTTTTCCTCTGCACCGTCCTTGATGTTTTCGGCAGATTCCCTGACCTTTTCCAGAGCCTTCTGCCCGGGGTCGCCGCCGAAAATATCAACAGGCTCAAGCTCTATCTTCTCCTCACGGAAAGGGTTTACCTGCGAGCCGCCGAACTTGTTCACTATGTCGTATATAACGGGGGAAAGTTTAATGAGAAAGCCGGAAACAGCGCCGCTTTCGGTTGTTTTCACAAATCCCGACTCCTTCGGCATGAAAGAGATAAAAGATGTGAGAATAACGGAAAGAATAACAGCCGCCTTGAAAGCGCCGAAAACCATTCCGCCGCCTCTGTTAACTTCCGAGAGGGACACGTTCTTTATGATTTTGCTTATGAACACGGCAACTATCATCACAATCAGGTATGCGACAACGAAAACAATCACAAAACCCAGCGCGCTTAAGGATTTCTCCGATAAATCGAATGATTTGAAAAGGCTTCCCACCGTCAGGGAATATTTATAAGCCGCAAGATAGCCTATTACTATAGCCGCTATGCCGAAAAGCTCGTGCACAAGCCCTTTTATCAGCCCGCGCACTGCAAAAGCGCCGATAATTATCAGCAGTACAATGTCAGTTATTTCCATCAAACACTGCCTTCACAAGCTCGTTGACAAGCTTGCCGTCCGCCTTGTTTTTTGTTTTTTCCATAACCTTCTTCATCACGGCGCCGAAGTTCTTTTTATCGCTCACGTCCACACCTTCGGCGGCTTCAGCTACGATTTTTCTTATTTCTTCCTCACCCATCTGGGCGGGCATGTATTTCTCAAGGAATGTGATCTCAAGTTCTTCCTTCTCGGCAAGCTCGGGTCTGCCGGCGTCTCTGTACTGAGAGGCGGCATCCCTGCGTTTTTTCACGGAGGAGGCGATTACCTTCAGCACGCCTTCATCGTCCAGCTCGCCTGCGGGTCTGTTATTGATCTCCACATTCTTAATATCCGAACGGAGCATACGCACCGTATCGAGGGCTATCTGGTTTTTCTCTCTCATATATGTTTTCATGTCATCGGTTATTGTGTCTTTGAGGCTCATTTTCAGTCTTTCTCCTTTCCTATCACTCTCGCCATCATAAAAAGCATGTCGGACAGCCTGTTAACATACTTTCTGACGACAGTGTCAAAATTAACATAAGCAGACAAAGTTATCAATCTTCTTTCATATCTTCTTGCCACAGTCCGGCATATATCCGCCTTGGACGCGTTGAGATTTTCCGAAGGTATGATGAATCCGTGAAGCTCTCCGGTTATGCCCTCAAACTCCTTGGTTTTTCCTTCCAGAAAATCCACCTCTTCCTGCGGAATCAGGAACCTTTCCCGTCCTTTCTTCGTGGCGGCGTATGAGTTTATGCGAAAAATTGTCTTCTGTATCCGCAGAATATCCTCGGCATGAGCGCTCACTCTCAGACGCAGTTCCCCGAGATTTGATACAAGCTCGTCTCCGGTTCCGAGAAACTCCATAACCGGATCATCCTTGTCCACTCTCTCCCCTGTGTAAAGAGAGGTCTGCCCTTTGTCTCCCGTCTTTGTGGTAACGCTCATGGATCTCTCCTATGTGCTTAAATCTTCCGCCATTTTCAGCAATGCGGCGTCGAACACCTTTTTCCTCCCTATTATTTCGGACAGAGGCATAAGCTCTATCTCTCTTCCGGTAAGTGCAGTCATGCAGGATGTTTTGCCGTTCATAAGCCCTCTCACCGCTGCGTCGCCCATTCTGGTGGCGAGTATGCGGTCAAAGTATGTGGGGCTGCCGCCTCTCTGTATGTGTCCGAGAACGATGATCCGTGTCTCGAATCCTCCGATAAGCTCAAAGGTTTTGCCGAAATCGTAAGCGGAACCGACACCCTCCGCCAGAATGATAACGCTTCTGGTCTTGCCTTCCTCGTATCTCTTCTTAATTTTGGCTATTATGCTTTCCAAATGATACGGAACCTCCGGAATAAGCGCAGTCTCCGCCCCGCCTGCTATGGCGGACATCACTGCGAGATAGCCGCAGTTTCTTCCCATCACCTCTATTATAAAGGTTCTGTCATGGGAGCTTGCGGTGTCGTTTATGGTGTCTATGGCGTGGACTATATTGTTCAGCGCCGTATCAACACCTATGGAAGTGTTTGTTCCGTATATATCGTTATCTATTGAGCCCGGCAGACCTATGACTTTCACGCCGTAGTTTTCCGCAAGGATTTTAGCTCCGGTGAGTGAACCGTCGCCGCCTATGACAACCAGCCCATCTATGCCGTTTTTTTCAAGGCTGCTGACAGCGAGTTTCTGCCCTTCCTCAGTTTTAAACTCCAGACATCTGGCACTTCGGAGGAATGTTCCGCCTCTGTAAACCATATTGGAAACATCCTTGCTGGAAAGGCTGCGCATCCTGTTTTCGATCAAGCCCTTGTAGCCCTGCTCGATTCCGAAAACCTCGATACCATTGGCTAGTCCTGTTCTCACAACGCTTCTGATGGCGGCGTTCATTCCGGGGCTGTCGCCTCCGCTGGTCATAACGGCAATCTTTTTCATCGGTTCACACCATTATCTTTTTTTATAGGGGATGGGATCTTCGTAACCCGCCTGCTTAAACCCTCTCAGGCGCAGGAGGCAGCTGTCGCACTCGCCGCACGCCTCATCCTCGCTTTTATAGCATGACCATGAAAGCTCAAGGGGCGCGCCGAGTTCCTTGCCCAGTTTAACTATATCGCATTTTTTCATGGAAATGAGCGGAGTTTCAATTTTAATTTTCGTTTCAGGTCTGGTTCCGGCGTCTATCGCCGCCTCGAAAGCATCGTAGAACACCCTGCGGCAGTCCGGATAGCCGCTGCCGTCCTCCTCCACTGCGCCTATAAAAATAGCTGAGGCTTCAAGAACCTCCGCCCAGCTTGCGGCGATGGAGAGTATATTCGCATTGCGGAAAGGGACATAAGTCTTCGGTATCCCCTGCCTGTCCAGCTCGCCCTCTTCAACCTCTATGGCGTCGTCAGTGAGCGATGAGCCGCCTATCTCCCTGAGATAGCTGATGTCCACAACAAGTTTTCTTTTTATTCCGTAAGCCAGACAAAGAGCCTCAAAGGCTTTAGATTCCCTGTTTTCTGTTTTCTGACCGTAATTTACATGGAGAAAGCAAGGCTCGTAATTCTGTGCGGCAACAGCGGCGGTAACACAGCTGTCCATGCCTCCGCTTACGAGAACAACAGCTTTTTTCTTTGACATATTAAGCACTTCCTATTTTGATTTCAGAGTGTACACTCCGTCCCAGTCTTTTTCGGGCGGCTCCTTAAGGAAATCCGCGCATCTTTCCGCAAAAACCTCTGAAGGACCGTCTGAAAATTTTTCCGCTATGTCACGAAAAATGGCAAGCGCTTCATTGAAATTCATGTTGAAATATTTATCAAGGGCTTTTTCAAAGCTGTCTTTAATTTCCCTGTTCTCCGGCGTGTCAGCCATGGGCTCGAAAATCTCCACCGGCTTGTGCTTGCCCTTCACCCGCACTTTGTCCAGCACACGGCATATCAACGGAAGCGTGAGTCTGTTTCGGGTAAATTCGCTGATCACTATTCTGTTTTTGTACTGCTTGCACAGTCCTTCCAAACGGGAGGCAAGGTTAACGCTGTCGCCTATCGCCGTGTACTCAAAGCGCACCTTTGAGCCCATGTTGCCCACGACTACTGTTCCGGTGTTTACTCCTATGCCTATGTCCACCACAGGTATGCCCTCTTTAGCGAACTCAGCGTTCACCACTTTCAATGTTTCCAGCAACTCAAGAGCGCTTTTCACAGCCTTGTCGGGATGATCCGGCACATCAACGGGAGTGTTGAAAACTGCCATCATCGCATCGCCGATGTATTTATCAAGCATGCCTCTGTTTTTGAGAATGACGTTTGTCATCGGATCAAGAAGCCTGTTCAGCATGGATACAAGCGCAGTAGGGGTAAGACTTTCCGAAAGGGTTGTGAACCCCCGTATATCGGAGAAAAGAATCGTAAGATCCCTTTCCTGACCGCCAAGCTCAAGCCCGTCGGGATTATTTAGTATCTCCTCCACAAGCTCGGGTGAAACATATGAGCCGAAAGCCTTTTTCACCTCAAGGGCATGAAGCTCCGTCTTGAAGAAGGCCACCGCCTCAGTACCCACGATCATCAGCACGGCAGGGAACAAAGCGTAGAACTCTCTCAGCCATATATTGAAATAGATGAAAACACTGTAGGAAACGGCAAAAACCGAACCCAGAGCCAGAACATACAATGACCACCGCAGGTACTGCTTTTTTATGAAGCTGAGAGCAAAGATGATAATAAGCACGGGGATAATAAGCATATAATCCCAAGCATTGTGCCACTTGATAAGATGCCCCTGAAGCAGGTTGCTTATCGCTGTGTAATGGAGCGACACCCCGGGGGTGATTGGGCTTATGGGTGTGGGACGCATATCGTAAACAGCCGTTTCCGTGACTCCCACGACGACTATCTTATTATCGAAGAATTCAGGCGGAATCTTGCCGGAATAAACATCATACGCAGAGACATATTTTACATCATCATAGTAATTGAGCTTAAAGTAGCTCTGGTTATTGAAAACTATATCGCCGAGAGCAAACTTCTTCACCCCGTTTTTATCAATTACAAGCTCCACATCCTGATTCAGGTAATAGCGCAGCGCCTGAATCCCCAACGGCGAAAACAGATAGCCCTTGTGGATGTATGTTATGGGGTATCGTCTGTAGAGACCGTCAGCGTCGGCTTCCGTGTTGAAGTAGGCGCATGTCAGCCCCATGTGGGCTATTTCGTCTATATTTACTTCGGCGAAAGGAAATTCCTTAACCGCAGTGGTGTTGTCCAGCATCTTGAATGAGAGATAAGCGCAGTCCTCAAGGGCATATATGGTGTCCTCAGTGGTTTCCTGAGTGGCATCATCCCGCATGAAGAAACCGAGGACAATGTTATCCGCATCCAGAATCTTTTCCGCCAGATAGTTATCACGCTCGGGCTCCGTGTGTTCGGAAAAAACAATATCCAAGGTGACCACGCCGGCGTTTCGGAGATTGTAGAAAAGATCCCCTATGACATCCCTGCGCCAAGGCCAGCGCCCCAGCTTGTTTACGCTGTATTCGTCCACGGTTACTATCACCATGTCCTCATAGGGCTTCGGTGTCATGCCGACTGCGGAACGGAAGTGGAACTTACCGTCTTCAATACCGAGAGCGAACTTGTCTATGAACCCGGGCTGAAAGCCGAAAAGAAGTGCCGAAAAAACAAGAAAACCGACCAGAAGCCCGAATTTATAATTCCTTAAGAATGATGGAATAATCTTCATAAGCTACCGCCGGTTTATGATTTATTGGGGAGATACTGCTATTTCATAGTCTGAGAATTTTTCCACTTTGAAGCCGCCCCTGCCGTTTATTGAGGTAGCAAGGTACAGCGATTTTTCGGGATAAGTAACCGCAAGGGCGTCAACACCCTGATCCTTCACCTCAAGCACCCAGCTTGTGTAGGTGAGCATCTGTTTAAGCTGCATGAGCTTATCTATATCTGTCCTGCCCATGAGCCGGACAGTGACCATCCTGCTGTTCGCGCCCTGCATTTTTTCCATCACTATGCCGACAAGGGTATTGGCAACGGAATCACGGAGATTTTCCGTCATCCTGAAGGTTGCGTCCTCAATGGTTGTGCCCTGCCCTCTCACGGGGATGTACCCGCTGGCGAGAATAACCCTGTTGCCGTATTTCTCGGTTATGAGCCTGTAAGTGAGCCTGCCCGTTACAACATTAAAAGGCAATGAGACGCCGTAGCCTATGTCCGTTCCCTGCTGTGCGGTAGCGGTGGTTTCAACTTTGCCGATGAGAATAGTGTTGGACAGGTTTTTGAAAGCGGCATTTCTCAGCGCGAGATAATCGTTCGACTTCATGGCTCTTTCGAGTTCCTTCACTCCGAAGCCGTTTCCGCCCGCCATATCCACTACTTCCATATTGCGTGAGGTGAGCTCGTTTATCACATTCTCTGAAAGAGCGCTGGATTCCTCAACCCTGCCGTTCGGGAAAACAACAGGCAGCATAACGGAGATGGTCGTATTTTTGGATACCACACCCACAGCGCTTTCCGCCTTTGTTTTCTCAACCATGGCGGAGATCTGAACTCTGTATATGGAGCTGTCCTTCTCTTCTCCGGTTATGTTAAAGCTTTTGATAACACCCTGAACCTCGGTTTTGATGGCTTCATCCACAAGCACGGCGTTCTGGAGTATAGCATCTGACTTGACTTTGACCCCTGCGGCTTCCTCAAGGGCTGCCCATTTTGCTCTGGCTATGGCGATTGTCCTTGCCGAAGCGGTGTCACCGCCCGTTATATCAGCCTCACCTATGGCACTGACCTTTACAGGCTGGGCATAAACAGCGCCGCACATAAAAACGGCTGCAAGCAGCATAATCAGTTTTTTCATACAAACCTCGTTTGAGCAATTTATTTGAGAAATGCAAATACAATTTTAACATCCGTTCCGGCTGAAAGCAGTCTTTTCAGTTCATCGGACGCGGTTTTGCCGAGATAAACATCCGTGTAAGAAGCCACTCTTTCAGCGTTCAGAGAAAGCGGCTTACGTCTGCCTTCCTGAAAAAGCAGAGTCACAGCATCCGGCATATCGGTCACATAAACCGGATGACCGAAGGCTCTGTTCCATATCTCCGTTCCGTCAGCGGCATATATCCTGTTCATAAGAGCGGGAACGAATACGCCGACAGCAGCGTTTATTATCACGGAGTCGTATTCAGCGGCAGTGCCGTCCGGCTCTGATTTCACGGCAGCGGAGGACTTCTCTGCCAGAATCTCAAGCGGATCAATCCTTCCTGTTAAACAATAATAGCCTTTTTTCTTCGCTTTGTCGTAAATTCCTTTGCTCTTACATGATGAAAGAGAGGAGAGCAGCTCCCTGAAAACATGCTCCGATTCATTGTCAAAAAGCGCCGCGTCCTCTAATGTTCTGAGTCCGCTCACGGGAAGATCGGAGAGTATGGCATGGGCTTTTTCCTCAGCCTCTATCCTCGCTCGTCTCAGAGCGTCATTTACTTTCAGCCCTTCGGGGGATGAACCGATAACGGTGATCCTGCCGCTGTTGAGTATATCAAGATGACTGAGAGTCTCGGGCGGAAATGCACTGTCCGCTCCGTAGGCGGCGGTCGAAAATATGAACAGAAAACACAGAAGCAAATTCTTCGGATTTATGGCTGTTCCTCCCGCTGGGCTTTTTATGATTTTAACTTTGATGAAAAGACTTAACAAGGTAAAAAACACATTTGAAAGGAAACCTGCGCGGAGCGGATTAAACTTTTATGAAAAGAAAGAAGAAAACCGAATTTCAGCATCCGGTCTTCTTCCTTTAAAGGTTATTAAAACATCTTCTTGAACATGCTCTGACCTTCAAGCTTTTCACGCTTGATGATAGAGCCTGTTTTAACTCTGGCGAGGGCTTCGGGTTTACCGTCTATTTTAGCCCATGCCTGATCCTGAGCTATCTGATCGGAGATAGTCAGCTCCACTGGAATTTTTGCCATATTGCATGACTTCTGCCCTGTAAACGGATCGGAGATTTCTATGAATTCGTAAGCCTCAAGCTTCTCCCCTGATTTTACTCCAGCGTCGCTGCCCATGTTAACAAGAGCGAGAGTCTTATTGCCTCGTATCTGCTTTATGTAGCCTTTTGGGGAAAATCTCTGGGAAAGATCGGGCTTAACATCGTCTATGGCTTCGCCCATGGCTTTTTTAGCGGCTTCTGCTATGAGTTCGGGGTTAAGACCCTGCCCTCCGCCCGCAACTTCGCGACCTTTGACTTTAGTGTTGATTATAACCTGACCGGTTTCAACTTCGATCATCTTTACAGTCATTTCAATATTGACGATCCAGCCTGTCTGGGTATTAGCGGCGGCTTTACCTAAAGCAAGAGCAAGGTTAGCCCACGCATTGCCGGTATCAGAGGTTTTATTGTTGTCCGGAGCAATGTATTTGGCGCTTATGCTGTCCACAGTGCCTGCGAAAATATACTGAACGCCGGCAAGCTTGCCTGCCCTGACTGCTGTATCAGGATCGGCTATTGCCATTTGAAATTTCTGTTCGCTGAGTATGCTTTCAAGGCTTGATCTGTCAAAGATGCTCATTCCGCCTATGTTAGCCACAATGTTTTCCGTCGCTGACTGGGCGTATTCGCCTATCTTCGGCGCAACTTCCCTCATGTAGGTATCAACCTGACCTGAAGACGTAACATCAGTCTTGGAAGCTCCCACATGACCTACTCCGACTGCTCCGGGAGCAACAACCACTCCTGCAACGCCGGCACTGGTGCGCTTGGTTGTGGACTTGCCCGCGAAGCTTGTGTTAGCCGCAGTCATTTTTCCATATGAAGTGTTGTTCATAAACTGAGCGACAGCGACTCTGGGCTTGTCAAACTTGTAATAACTTTTGCATACTTCGGGGATAACAACCATCTCTGCATCTGCCGAGCTAACCTGAGCAGACATCGGATCCACATTGGGTCCCCCTCCTGTACAGCCCGCGACTGCCGCCGCAAGGGCAAGTAAAATAACTCTTCTCATCACCACACCTCGAATTGAGTAATGATAAATTTTAACATGTTTCCTGTTTATGCAACGGAAAATTATGTATTCAGGCTAACTTTTTTTGCCAAGAACAGACATAACCTTCTGAAGGTCATCCCAAGCCGGCTTTTTCATGTTCGGACTGCGGAGAAGATAAGCAGGATGATAAGTCGGCATGACCATTATTCCGTTCATATCAACAAATTCGCCCCTTATTTTGGAAATGCTCGCCGTGGTTTTAAGCAGGTACTGAGTTGCCACGCTGCCGAGACAGACAATGACCTTCGGCTTAACATACTCTATCTGACGGTAAAGGTACGGGATACAGGCTTCCGCCTCCTCTCTGAAGGGAGCTCGGTTATCGGGCGGACGGCATTTGACTATGTTAGCGATATAAACTTCCTCACGCTTAAACTGCATAGCCTCAATCATTTTTGTGAGCAGCTTACCGGCTTTACCCACGAAAGGCTTACCCTGCATATCCTCGTCATAGCCGGGTCCCTCGCCGATAAACATCAGATCGGCGTTTTCATCACCGTCGGAAAAAACTGAGTTTGTTCTCCCTTTGGAAAGTCCGCATTTCTCACAAACGGCGACTTTTTCCGCAAGGGTTTTCATATCGTCCTCAGTCTCCTGTTTTGCGGGAACGGCAGGTTTCAGAATGTGGCTGACGCCGTATATTTCCTCTATCGGGTTTTTGCCGAAGGAGCTCATTTCAGAAGCCCTGCCGCGCGTATAAGAATCATTTCGGCAAGCAGTTTTTTGGAGCCTTTACTGAAGTGTTCGGATGAACCGTCCGCGAAGAAGATCTCCGCCTCATTGTCATCAGAGCCGAAGCCTATATCTTTTCTGGAAATATCGTTTGCGACAATCATATCCAGCTTCTTTTCATTAAGTTTCCGGATCGCGTTTTTATTGAGGTTTTCACTCTCCGCAGCAAAACCGCAGAACACCTGAGAGTGCTTTTTCAGAGGTGCGATCTCTTTTAAAATATCGGGATTTTTTTTCAGGCGGATAACAAGCTCTCCGTCATTCTTCTTGATTTTCTGCACTGCGGCTTCTACCGGAGCATAATCCGCCACGGCAGCGGCTTTTATGAGAATATCGCATGAGCCGACATGTTCCCTCACGGCGTTCAGCATATCCTCTGCGGATTTCACATAAACAGTGTCAAACTCTGAGCAGTCAGCGCTTATGCTCCCTGCGATCACCTTCACCTCGGCCCCGAGTTCCCTCGCCTTTGAGGCAACTGCGAGTCCCATTTTACCGCTGGAGTAGTTGGAGATGTAGCGGACAGGGTCAATAGGCTCGACAGTGGCTCCGGCTGTAACCAAAACACGAAGACCCGCAAGCGGGCGTTCCCCTTCTATAAGCCTGAAAAGCTCCTCCGGCTCCTTCATTCTGCCCTTGCCGCTTGTTCCGCACGCAAGTTCGCCGCTGTCCGGTTCTATGATGATGTGTCCTCTTTTCTCAAGGGTTTTGAGATTTTCCTGAGTAGCGGGATGATTGAACATATTTGTATTCATGGCAGGAACAAAGATTACGGGTTTTGTATACACCAGCAGAGTGGACGTAAGAAGATTGTCAGCAATGCCGCAAGCCGCCTTTGCTGTAAGATTAGCCGTTGCGGGAGCAATGACAAATTTATCCGCCCAGCCTGCAAGGTCAATATGTTCAATGATTTCCGGATCAAGCCCCGGATCAAACTCACCCGTGTAGGCTCTGTTTCCGGTTACAGACTCAAAGGTAAGCGGAGTGACAAATTTTGAGGCATTCTCGGTAAGGATCACCTTAACGTCATGCCCTTCTTTTTTAAACAGCCTGCAAAGGGTGGGTATCTTGTAGCAGGCAATTCCTCCGCTCACTCCGATGAGAATGTTAGCCATCTGTCTCCTCGAAGTCTATTGCTTTCTCGATTATTTCATCAAGAGCGTTAGTTGTAACTTTGTGGTATCTCTCAAGCTTGGCAGGTATGTCACCGTCCTTCATTCTGTTAAGCTGTTTCGCGCGGATGCCGGCAAGTCTCACAAGCTTAAAGCGGCTTTTCATCTTGTCATCCTTAATTCTCTTCTCAATGTCGAGCATTGGCATAAAATCTACTCCTCCTCTTCCATCAACTCGTATATGTCCCTGACATCTTTTGTCCTGAGATGTTCGGCAATATAGACTGATTCAAGATGTTTGTATGCTTCTTCAAAGTCTCTGTTCATTATAATATAGTCATATTCGCTGAAAAGGCGAAGTTCTTTGCGGGCATTATCAAGGCGAAGCCGCATAACGTCTTCCGGTTCGGTTCGGCGGTTTCTAAGGCGTTTTTCAAGTTCCTTAATACTGGGAGCGGTTATGAATATATATACGCCATAGCCGAGAGTGGCTTTAAGCTGACGTGCGCCCTGCGGATCTATATCAAGCAGAACGTCGCCGCCTTCGTCTATTATGCCTTCAACAGTGCGTCTTGAGGTGCCGTAATAGTTGCCGTGCACCTCAGCCCATTCGATAAATTCGCCTTCATCAATCATGCGTCTGAACTCAGGGACATCAACGAAGAAATAGTCCGCCGCGTGCGCTTCATCAAATCTGGGTTTTCTGGTGGTGTACGAAATGGAGTACCGAAGCGCCTTGTTGTTTTCCAGAAGCTTACTGCACAGGGTAGTCTTGCCCGCTCCGCTGGGAGCGCTCACCACAAAAAGCTTGCCCTGCCTGAATCTTTTTCTGTCATACAATGTTCTGCACCTGCTCGCGGATTCTGTCAAGCTCGCTTTTAGCCCTGACAACATTATTGATTATGCCTATTTTACTGCTTTTTGAGCCGATTGTATTGAACTCCCTGTTGAACTCCTGACAGAGGAAGTCCAGCTTTTTGCCGCAGGCGGTTTTGGAATTCACTATCTGCCGCATATGCTCAGCGTGGGCGTATATCCGGGTAACTTCTTCGCTTATATCGCTTCTTTCAGCGTAAAGAGCGGCTTCCTGAATTATCCTCTCGTCGGAGAAGCCTTCAGGCAGAAGCTCCCTGACCCTTGCCGTATACTTATCATACCAGTAATTATAAACATCTTTGCGGTTTTCATCAATCTCACGATTCATTTCTTCCAGAATCGCTATACGTTCAAGGAGATCCGCCTTAAGCGCCTGTCCTTCGTTCATTCTCATGGCTTCCAGCCCGTCAAGGGCTGCTTTCAGAGCGTCCATAAGCACCTTGCCCGCCGTATCGCCGAGGCTGTCGTCCTCTTCCGTCCCGATAACGTCAGGAAGGGAGATAACATGATCCAGAGAAAGGCTTCCGTCAAGCGAAAACTCATCCTTAGCGGCGTTAAGCGCGTTGATATATCCCTGAAGAAGTTCTTTGTTAAGCTTCGGCTTATACTGTGATTTTTTAAGACTTACATCAACAAAGACATCAACCTTCCCTCTTTCAAGGCGTTCCCTTATGAGGTTTTTCACTGAAATTTCGATAAAGGATAGATATTTGGGCATTCTGATGTTAAGATCAAGATACTTGCTGTTCACACTCTTTATCTCGATCTTTATATCGCAGCTCTCTGAAACGGAAATACCTTTTCCGTAGCCTGTCATACTTTTTATGCCCATGGAATTTTTCTCCTTACGGGTGTGGCAAATTTTTGATATTGAGTGTAAAATGATACAGAAATAGAATTTGGAGGTCAATATGTTTCCATCCTTAGGCGTGCTGGTGCTCTTAGCAGTCGTATTGCTGGCAAACTCTGTCAGAGTGCTTAAAGAATACGAGCGCGGGGTTATTTTCCGGCTCGGAAGATTTTCCGGCGTAAGAGGTCCCGGGCTTATCATCCTGATACCCGTTCTGGAGAAAATGGCAAAGGTTAACCTCCGTACGGTGGTCATGGACGTTCCTCCGCAGGATATAATCACAAAAGACAATGTTTCCGTTAAAGTCAACGCGGTTATCTATTTCCGGATTCTCAAGCCTGAAAATGCTGTTCTTGAAGTAGAGGATTACTACTACGCCACAAGCCAGCTCGCGCAGACAACCCTGAGAAGCATTCTGGGTCAGTTTGAGCTTGATGACCTTCTCTCCAACCGTGAGCAGATCAACGATGAACTTCAGACAGTTATCGATAAGCAGACCGACCCTTGGGGGGTTAAGGTCAGTTCCGTTGAGATGAAGCATGTAGACCTGCCCAGCGAAATGCAGAGAGCTATGGCGAAACAGGCGGAAGCCGAAAGGGAAAGAAGAGCCAAAATCATACACGCTCAAGGTGAAATGCAGTCTGCGGAAAAGCTCGCCGAGGCAAGCGAGATAATGTCCAAAAACCCTGTTACAATACAGTTAAGATATTTGCAGACACTCACGGAGATAGCATCCGAAAAGAACTCAACTATTGTGTTCCCGCTGCCTATTGATCTGATAAGCAAGTTTATGGATAGATTACCCAAGTAGGAGGAGGCTGTATGCTCAAATCGGATTACAAGAAGATTCTGGAAACCTCAAAGGGCAAAGTCGTCATGTACGACATTACCAAGCTGGAGAAGAACGGTCTGGCAAATATCAAAAGACTCCCCTACTCCATCAGGGTTCTTGTTGAAAATATGCTCAGAAAGCTTGACGGGCATATTGTCACCGAAGAGGATGTTCTGGATGTGGCGAACTGGAAGCCCACATACGATGCTCCGAAGGAAATTCCGTATCACCCTGCAAGGGTTATAATGCAGGATTACACAGGCATACCCGGCATAGTTGATCTCGCCGCAATGAGAGACGCAGTTAATGAAGCGGGCAAAAATCCTTCCGTTATCAATCCGCTTGTCCCTGTGGATCTCATCGTTGACCACTCCGTTCAGGTGGACTATTTCGGCAGTGAGGACAGTCTTGATAAAAACGTTGACTGTGAATACAGACGCAACGGCGAACGCTACGCTGTGCTCAAGTGGGCTCAGAAAGCGTTTCTCAATGTACGCATAGTTCCGCCCAGCTCGGGGATCTGTCATCAGGTGAACCTTGAGTATCTCGGCAAAGTGATTGACACACGCCAGATAGACGGCGAGACGGTAGCCATTTGCGATACTCTGGTCGGCACAGACTCACACACGCCCATGATCAACGCAATCGGAGTCATGGGCTGGGGTGTCGGGGGAATCGAGGCAGAGGCGGTAATGCTCGGTCAGCCTTACTATATGCCCATTCCCGAGGTTATAGGGCTTAAGCTCACAGGAACAATCGCCGAAGGAATCACCGGAACGGATGTTATCCTTACAATAACCGAGCTCCTCCGGAAGCATAAAGTGGTTGAGAAATTTGTTGAGGCCTTCGGTCCCGGCATAAAAGCCCTTAAAATACCGGACAGAGCCACAATATCCAACATGAGTCCTGAGTTCGGCGCTACAATGACATTTTTCCCTGTTGACGCAGAAACACTGCGTTATCTCCGATTCACAGGCAGAGTCGAAGAAGCTGATCTTGTTGAGAAATATACCAAAGCGAACGGACTTTTCTATGATGATTCCGTTACGCCCGAATATACCAAGGTAGTTGAGCTTGACCTTTCCACTATTAAACCATGTGTCGCCGGTCCTGCCAGACCTCAGGACAGGATAATCCTTAAAGATCTGCCTAAAGTCATGGACGACTACGCCGGCAAAGGCGCGGAAGTACCGCTCACTCTTCAGGGTGAAAACTTTACGCTTAAAAACGGTTCCGTTGTCATAGCCGCCATCACTTCATGTACAAACACATCAAACCCGTTTGTTATGATTGGCGCCGGACTGGTGGCGAAGAAAGCCGTGATGAGGGGACTGCGTGTTCCCGCATATGTGAAGACAAGCTTAGCCCCGGGCTCAAAGGTAGTCACCGACTATCTTGAAAAATCGGGTCTCATGCCTTACCTTCAGGCGCTTAGATTCCATACCGCAGGGTTCGGCTGTACCACCTGCATAGGCAACTCCGGTCCGCTTCATCCTATCATCGAAAAAACAGTTAAGGACAATAAAATGTCCGTAGCCGCAGTTCTTTCCGGCAACAGAAACTTTGAGGCGCGCATTCACGCCAATGTCCGTGCGAATTTCCTCGCCTCGCCGATGCTTGTTGTGGCTTATGCTCTCGCCGGAACCGTAAACATCAACATGGACACCGACCCCATAGCCTTCAACCCGAATGATGAGCCCGTGTATCTCAAAGACATATGGCCTACATCGGAAGAGATATGGGCTCTTGTGGAATCAAGCCTTTCCAGCGATGACTACCTCAAGGAATACGGACGTATACTCGAAGGAGACAAGTTCTGGGCTGCGCTTTCCGCCAACCAGAGCGAAATCTTCGACTGGCAGAAGGACTCCACGTACATCCGCAGACCTCCATTCTTTGAAGGCTTCAAACCGGTGCCTGCTCCCATAACGGACATAAGAAACGCAAGAGTGATAGCGCTGCTCGGAGATTCGGTAACCACAGACCACATCAGCCCCGCAGGTTCGATAATGCCCGATTATCCCGCAGGCCAGTATCTCATAGCCCACGGCAACGCCAAGGATGACTTCAACTCCTACGGCTCCAGAAGGGGCAACCATGAGGTTATGATGCGCGGAACATTCGGCAATGTGAGGATCAAAAACAAGCTCGTGGAGCCGAAAGAAGGCGGATATACAAAATATGTGCCCACAGGCGAAGAGATGTTCATCTATGACGCCTCAATGAAATACATTGAATCAGGAATACCTACAGTTATCCTCGGTGGCAAGGAATACGGCACAGGTTCATCCCGTGACTGGGCAGCGAAGGGAACCAAGCTTCTGGGAATAAGGGCTGTCATAGCCGAAAGTTTTGAGAGAATACACAGAAGCAACCTTGCGGGAATGGGCGTTCTGCCGCTGGTCTTTAAGAATGATCAGGGCTGGAAAAACCTAGGTCTGGACGGTTCGGAGACCTTCACAATAGAAGGATTGCCCGACGTAACCCCCAGATGCACAATTAAAGTGAAGGCTGTTAAGCCGGACGGCAAGGTGACTGAGTTTGACACCATGTGCAGACTTGACACCGACATAGAGATCGAATACTTCAAACACGGCGGAATTCTGGATTTCGTTTTAAGAAAACTGATGATCTGATCACACAAGCCCCGCGGGAGCATATTTCCGCGGGGCTTATTTTTTTCTATGCAGTCAAATCAACGGGCTGCTGTACTGCTGCTGTTATCTCTTCCTTATAGACGTCTATTTTCTCCATGAGGAGTTCCAGAGTATCCACGCAAACCTGCGGCATCTGCCCAAGCTGACTTTCCACGCTTTTATAGCCTTTTACGGCACCGTTTTTTGCCTGCTCAAGTCTTTCCGGATCGCCTCCGGCTATGGATTTGATGAAATCCATTATCCTTCCGGATGTTTTCTCAGCGCCCCAGTACGCTTCATCGCCGAAATAGCTGTCGTAAAGGTCTGACGGCTCTTCCGCAGATGAGCTCTGTTCCATGGAAATCTCAATCGAAGTATAGCTGAATCTGAAACCTTCGCTTATTCTCGCATGCTCTCTGTTCTGTTCGGAGAAGGCTTCGATGGTAACAGACTGAATCTTCATTTTGAAGCCCTGATAATTCAGGCTCTCATTCTGAGAAGTTTCACTGTTGAGATAGGAAGCGAAGCTCTGCGCTCCTTCTTTCAGCCCTGCTATATCAAGTATGAAAGCGGAACCGCTGCTTACATATCTGCTGCCTGCCTTATTGCCGGTCTGGTATGCGGGAGCGCTTGCCGCTTCCCTGTTTGATGATCCGCGTTTTGATGAATAGGCTGTCGCCTCAAAGCGGGTGCTCGTCATGCTCAGTGTCATCGACTGCATGATATTACCTCCGTAAATACTGTCCTTAGTCCTGCCCTCTTTGAAAACGGACGCAAAAATATCCGCAATAAAAAAGGGCTTTTCAATCCTTTGAATTGTGAGGGTTACATCGATGTTTAATGACGAAGCTTCGCATATGCGGCGAACCTAAAGGCGCGTCACTTCCTTCTTCCGCGGCATGTGTATATTATCGGCTAAAACGGAAAAAACTTGAGCATTATCGGAAAACAGAATACGGAGATGAAGTTACGGAAAATATGGCTGAAATGAAAAAAAGGGCAGCCCTTTTCAGAGCCGCCCTTGCAATTATTTGTTCCAGAAGCGCATTGTGCCGTTTTCGGCAAGGTTGATGTGCATTTTGTACGCTTCGGAGAGTATGTGGGGTTCATGGTGATAACCGGTCGCCTTCTCCGATCTCTCAAGGTAGTCAGTGAGATAATCTTTGTAAGCGGGGTGAGCGCATTTTTTGATGATTTCGCGCGCTCTGTCCTTCGGAGCGAGTCCGCGAAGGTCAGCAAGACCCTGTTCTGTAACCAGAACGTCAAGATCCGCCTCGGTGTGGTCAACGTGGGGAGCTTTTGTAACAACGCCTGATATACCGAATTCGTCAGTTTTGGACTCACGGACTGACGGGCAGTGCATGATAGACAGGTAAGCGTTTCTGAGGAAGTCTCCGGAACCGCCGATACCGTTAAGCATTTTTGTACCGCCTGCGCAGGTTGAGTTGGCGTGAGCGTATATGTCGAACTCAAGGGGAGTGTTCATGCCTATAACGCCGAGTCTTCTGATAAGTTCGGGGTTGTTGGAGATCTGCTGAGGTCTCATAAGAACTTTGTCTTTGTAGAACTCGAATTTTTCCCACCACTCTTTGAAGCCTTCCGCTGAAAGTGAAAGAGATGTGCAGTTGATGTATTTGCACTTTCCGGAGTCAAGGAAGGGAAGGAAAGTGTCCTGAAGAACTTCTGTGAAAACAACGAGATCCTCAAAGGGAGAAGCTGTAAGACCGCCCACAACCGCATTTGCGATTGAACCGACGCCTGACTGAAGAGGCAGAAGGTTTTTAGGCAGACGTCCGGCTTTCACTTCGTGGCTGAAGAAGTCAACTATGTTGTCGGCGATAGCCTGAGCAACATCGTCAGTTCCTCTGAGCGCGCGTCCGTTGTCAGGAAGCTTGGACTCAACTATAGCAACGATTTTGCTTTTATTTGTGGGAACAAAGGGCGTTCCGCAGCGCTGACGCACGTCAGTGATGGGGATGATCTTTCTGTAAGGAGGAAGATCTGTCATCATAATGTCGTGCATACCTTCCAGAGAGGGCATGCCGGTATTGATTTCGATGATTATTTTATCAGCTATGTCAATGATTTCAGGAGCAGCACCCACAGAACCGGCAAGGATTATATCACCGTTTTCCGTGATTGCGGTTGCCTCAATGATGGCAACGTCAAGCTTACCGCCTCTGTCTTTGGTGTAGAAGCCGTATCTGAGATCCTGAGCGAACATGGAGAGGTGTTTGTCGCCCATTCTGATTTTACCGGAGTTGATCCCCTTTCCGATGTCCTTACCCGTCTGGTACGGCCATCTTCTGTCGATCATATCGAGTGTTGCCCATCTGTTTTCGGTTTCAGAACCGACTGACGCGCCTATGAAAAGGTTGAACTTCCATTTTCCCTGAAGGCTGTTTTTTTCAACATAGTCAGCAAGGGCAATGGGTACAACTTTAGGATAGCCAACTGGTGTGAAACCGGACCAGCCGAGATCCATAACCCTGTTGTCGGCATCTTTGAAAAACTTGATAGTGTCCTCAGGTTTCATAAAAAGATGGTGAAGGCTCTTATCACGAACCCTGCTCTGAAGTTCAGACATTCTTTCCTCCTTTAGCTTAATGTCATTATTTTAGTTTTTTCTCTCTATTACAAAAGCGTTTAAAGCATCGTTGAAACTCGGAATCTTTTCTCTTATCTCTGCAACCTTCGCAGGCTCCGCAATGCCGGTGTACACACCTTCCTCAGGCGCAGGCTCATAAACCGCCTCGCCCCATGGGTCAAACATGGCGGAATAGCCGCAGGGCATATCCTTGCGGCCGTGCATAACGCTGGTATTACATCCGGCTATATAGCACTGGTTCTCTATGGCACGTGCGCGCAGAAGTGTCAGCCAGTGATCCTTTTTCATTGCGCCCCATACAGCGGGAACGGTTATAAGCTCCGCTCCGGCACGGGCAGTCATGCGGAAAAGCTCGGGAAAACGGATTTCATAGCAGAGGAGAAGCCCGACCCTGACACCCATGAATTCAAAAACAGTAATACCTTTACCGTTATCGATATATACATGCTCATTCAGAGGGGTAAACAGAAAATTCTTGCGATAGGAGGCTATAACACCTGAGGATGAAACCGCATATACCGTGTTATAAACCTTGTTATAATTCCATTCCGGCAGAGTAGAAATTACCAGCGTATTTTCATTAAGCCTTTCGGAAATATCGTTACAAATCTCTTCAGTCTGCCTGCTGAATCTGTTAAGATTCTCATAGTCGAAACCTGTCGCCCACATCTCAGGCAGGATAATAATTGAAGGTTGTTCATCAATAACTTCCGACAAAACAGATAGGAATTTGTCCCTGTTGGATTTCATATCCCCGAGAATCATCGGAAGCTGAAGAGATAGTACCCGCATTCAGCCCCTCTTAAACTTCGGTGATAATAAAACAGAATTTGAACCATGTCAAGCAGTTCAATATAAAGACATATGAAAATTATTAACTTTGAGCGGACAATGCCGCCATATGGGGATTATTCGCTTTTCTAATAATGAAACACGTTTGATTTTAAAACAGCGGGAATAAAAAATGAAAAAAGCCGGAACGCTGAACGCTCCGGCTTTTTTGTCTATTGCTTATTATTAATAATTATCAGCCGCAGGGTTTATAGTTAGTCGGAATATAATCGCAGAAAGGTTCCTCTTCCATATATGATCCGCTGACTGCGTATGATCTGGCACGGCATCCGCCGCATACGCCCAGATATTTACAGACGCCGCATTTGCCTTCATAGTCCTTGAAGCTGCGCATATCCCTGAAAAGCTCGGAGTTGTTCCATATCTCCCAGAAGCCCTGCTTGAAAACATTTCCGGCAGCCATGGGGAAGTATGAGCAAGGGTAAACATCCCCCTCGTGGTTGAGAAGACAGATAGACTGTCCGGCTATACAGCCTTTGCCGCCGCCTGTGCCGAAGGAAAGGCTTCTGCGTTCGGGATCAAGCCCTTCCGCCTTGCTGCGCTCATGCCATATGCGGTAGTACTGAGGCGCGCATGTGGGACGGACGAGTATATCCTGCTCCTCACGCTCCATGTCGTAGTGCCAGTTGAGGAGGTCTTCGTAATCCTCTTTGGAAACAAGCTCCTTCATAACCTCTTCCCCTCTTCCGGTGGGAACGATAAGGAACATGTACCACGCAGTAGCGCCGATCTTCTTGGCAAGCTTGTATGTGCCCTCTATCTGGTTCTGATTCCTTTTAGTGAAGGATGAGTTAACTATGAACTTGATCTCATGCTTTCTGAAATACTCCGCAGCGTTCATCACGCTTTCGTATGCGCCTTCCTGACCACGGAAGTTGTCGTGCACATCTTTTGTTGCTCCATCAAGGCTGAGGGAGACTATGCGGATGCCGGACTGCTTCATATTTTTACAGACTTCATCATCCACAAGCATGCCGTTTGTCGCCATTGCCATACGGAAACCTTTTTCAGTGCCGTATGCGGCTATATCGAAAACATCTTTTCTTAAAAGGGGTTCGCCGCCGGAGATAACTATAACCGGTTTGGCGTGCTCGCCTATCTCATCCATGAGAGATTGGCATTTGTCAAACGTGAGGTTGCCCTCCGCAGACTCTATTGTTGAATTTGAACGGCAGTGAACGCAATTCATGTTGCATTTTCTGGTTACTTCCCATGCCATCCATTTAAGTTCCCACTGTTTGCTCATGTCAGCTCCATATATTTCGATTGATGTAATGATATTATCTTAAAAAAGATTAAACAAGTATTACATCGCCTCGGAAACAATTTTTACATCTTGACTGCCCGCCTTTCCGCACATCCTGTCGGAAAGGCGCACACGCTCGCGCCGCAGTAAATGCGGCTTCGCTTCGCACGACGAGACTTCCATCCATGGAAGCCTAATAAATTACATCTTGACTGCCCGCCTTTCCGCACATCCTGTCGGAAAGGCGCACACGCTCGCGCCGCAGTAAATGCGGCTTCGCTTCGCACGGCGAGACTTCCATCCATGGAAGCCTAATAAATATCGATTGCCCCGCTGAGATAATATATGAAATAACCGTCGACACGGAGCACCTGAAGGTCGTAGGTATCGGGCAGAGGAACGCCGCCCATGTTGCGCAGGGCACGCACAGCCTCATTATCAAGATCCGGGTATCCGCTGCTTTTTACCACCTGAACATCGGTTATACGCCCATCCTTATGTATGGCAAACTTGATACGCACAGTCCCCTGTTCCCCCCGCATTGCGGCGGAGTAAGGGTAGCTCCATGTCTGATAAAGCTGGCGGCGGAATTTATAAAAATATGACGTATAGCGGGTTTTGACCTCCTGCATGGAAACGGTGTCTTCCCCTTCCCTGTCACCGCCGCTTTCCGCTGTTCTGTTTATGATGTCCTTCGGGTTCAGAATCCTGTCTATTGTCTTTCGGTCAAGCCCCTGAATACTGTCCCTCTGCGGAAAATCCATTTTAGGAAGCTCGGGTTTTGTCAATGGATCAGGCTCCGTTCTGCGTGTGACCTGATCTCTGGGTGCGGGAGCGGGCTGCTGTCTGCCCGGCTGTTCATTTCTCCGCTGTTGATCTTTTGGGGAACCAGCCTGCTGCTTCTCCGCGGATTTCGCCGGAGCCCGATCCTCCGGCGTCACCTTCACTATCTCTTTTTCCGGCTGTGTTTCAGGCTGAGGCTGCGGACGGGGCACAGGGGGAGGAGGCGTCTGCCTCACCTGCGGAGGCGGCGGAGTCTCTTTTTCTTTCTCTATTATTTCCACGCTGATCGGTCTCTCCTTCTTCTCCGGTTCATCAAGCTTGATAAACATGAAAAGCATAAGGTGGAGCACAGCCGAAATCAGCAAAAACCATGCGAGTCTTGAGTTCATTTTTATAATTATAGTCAATTCCTTATTAAATCAAGTGCCCAAAACACTTTGATACATAAGACAGCCTCCACCCGTTTTTGTTCCATAATAAAATCCGTATCAAAACACTTGACACGAACTGGCTCAAATATTATTAATTAAATCAGATAAAATTTTCTACGGAGGTTTTCTATGGCAATTGTAAGATGGGATCCGCTTAAGGATCTTATGGCGATGCACGACAGAATCAACAAGATGTTCAACGACTCCTTCGACAAGCAGAACGCGCCCTCATACGGCGAATGGATGCCCCCTGTGGACATCTACGAAACGGAGGATGAGATTGTTGTCGTTTCCGAACTGCCCGGGATAGACGAAAACGACATGGATATTCAGGTATCCGAGGGAGTGCTTACTCTTAAGGGTGAAAAAAAATATCCTCTGGACAGGGAATCCGACAATTATTACAGGCTTGAACGGGCCTACGGCAAGTTTCAGCGCTCGTTCGCCGTGCCGAACACTATAGATATGAACTCGATAAAAGCTAATCTGAAAGACGGAGTTCTCAAAATCGCCCTTAAAAAACGTGCGGAGATTAAGCCAACGGTGATAAAGGTTGAGACAGAGTAACGCCGCTTAAACAATAACGAAGGTGAAAAATGGCTAAGGACTACTATGAGGAGCTGGGCGTCCAGCGCGGCGCCGGTGCCGATGAAATAAAGAAGGCATACAGAAAGCTTGCCCGCAAATATCATCCGGACGTTAATCCGGGAGATAAGACCGCAGAGGACAGATTTAAAAAAATCTCAGAAGCATACGGTGTTCTCAGCAATGAAGAGAAACGCAGGCAGTATGACTCGGTAGGGCACGATGCCTTTGTATCCGGCGGTCAGGGGTATGACTTCTCCGGCGCGAACTTTGAGGACATAAGAAACACCTTCGGCGGCGGTTTCGACTTTGACGACATTTTCGGCGATATTTTCGGCGGCGGCAACAGGCGTGCTTCCGCAAACAGAAACAGGGTAATGCGCGGAGACGACCTCTACTACAATTTGCGTGTGCCCTTTTATGATGTAATAAACGGCAACGAATACGAACTGAACGTCAGCCACTCTGTAACCTGTTCGGAATGCGGCGGCAAAGGCGGCGAAAAGAAAGCATGCCCTACCTGCGGCGGCACAGGGCAAACCTCCCGTAATAAGGGCGGCTTCTTCGTCAGCAGCGTGTGTTCAAGCTGCGGCGGCTCAGGGCAGGTAACAGTGAAGCAATGCGGCACTTGCCACGGCAGAGGACAGGTTGAAAGCAAGGAACGCATCAAGGTGCGTATTCCGAAAGGTGTTGATAAAAATTCCAAGATACGTGTGCCGGGGAAAGGAAACGCAGGGCTTAACGGCGGCGCGTCCGGCGACCTGTATATAGTTACCAATGTGCAGGATCATCCGGTCTACAGGCGTGAGGGTGACAACCTTTATGTTGATGTGGAAATGGATATGTTTGAGGCGGCGCTGGGCGAAAAAATCGAAGCTCCCACTCCTTACGGAGCCGTGACACTGAACATCCCCGCAGGCACACAGCCCGGACAGAAATTCAGGCTTAAAGGAAAAGGCGTTCCTATGCTCAAAGGCGGCGGAACAGGCGACTTATATCTGGTGATGAACGTAAAAATCCCTGCCGTCGCTTACGAAGCCGACAGGGAAACCCTCAGAGAAATGATGAAAAAATATGCTACGAATGTACGCGAGGAATTGCTTAAGAAGGGAAAAATATAGGCTTCCACGGAAGGAACCGTTCACGACAGGAATATAAATAAATCCTCCCCTGCCCTCCTTTGAAAAGGAGGGAGTTTTCATCCACTTTTGTAAAAAGGAGCCAGAGGGGGATTCAAAATGAAAACAAGGAAAATAACATGGCTAACAAACCTCTGTATGTAATAAGCATAGTATCGGAAATGCTGGAGCTTCACCCGCAGACACTGCGCCAGTATGAACGCATGGGACTTGTGACCCCTTCACGCACGGTGGGCAACACAAGACTTTACTCCGATGAGGATATTGAGAGGCTGAAATTTATAATGACCCTCTCAAAAGACATGGGAGTGAACCTTGCGGGAGTAGAGATAATATTGAATATGCGTGAGCAGATAGAAACGCTCCACGCCCAGCTTGACGGGATGAAGGAATATATCCGCCAGCGTCTGGGTGAGGAAATGAAGGCAAAAGAAGCGGAAAAAGCGCTTGTCCCCTCCCCGCCTAAAGAAATTATAAAAGTACGCATAGAGAAAGGGTAGTACTTTTTGTTGTTTACAGTCCCAAGGATGGGACTGCGCCGTGCGAAGCAAAACCGCCATTTTGATTTCGGCGATTTCTGTACCGAGCTTACTGAAAAGCTTTGTTTATCAAGGCACAAGCGTGTATCAGAAAAACACTGGATGTAGTTTTTCTGATTATTAAATCAAGGCATAAGCCTCAGAAGGAGGTAAAGCACAATGATTAACTTCAATAAAATGACGATAAAAGCGCAGGAGGCGGCAGAACAGGCACTCGCTCTCGCCTCTGAAAAAAGCCAGCAGCAGATAGAGCCTGAGCATTTTCTCCTTGCACTCCTTAAGCAGGAGGACGGGCTTGTGAAACCCCTTCTCCAGAAGGCAGGAACAAATGTCAGCGCACTTGAGAACGGAACGGAAGAGATAGTCAGAACTCTGCCCACAGTGAGCGGCGCGGGACAGCAGTATTTCTCGCCCGACTGCAACAAGGCGCTGGAAAAGGCATTTAAGATAATAAAAGACTTTGGGGACGAATATGTCTCCACCGAGCATATACTCCTAGGGATAATAGACAACGCAGGCTACAAACTGCGCACTCTGCTCTCACAGACCGGAACTGACAAAAAAGCGGTGGAAAAAGCGATCAAAGAGATCAGAGGTTCATCCAAGGTCACAGACCAGAACCCTGAAGGGAAAATGAACGCCATAGACAAATACACTATCAACCTCACAAGCCTCGCCAGAGAGGGCAAGCTTGACCCCGTAATCGGGCGTGATGAGGAGATAAGGCGTGTTGTCCATGTGCTTTCCCGCAGGACAAAGAACAACCCCGTGCTCATAGGCGAGCCCGGCGTGGGGAAAACCGCAATTGCGGAAGGTCTTGCTCACAGAATAGTCAACGGCGACGTGCCGGATTCTCTGAAGGACAAGACTGTCGCCTCCCTCGACATGGGAGCTCTCATAGCCGGAACCAAGTTCAGAGGCGAGTTTGAAGAAAGGCTTAAGGCTATCCTTACCCAGATAAAGGAGAAGGAAGGCGAGATAATCCTCTTCATAGACGAAATGCACACACTCGTGGGCGCCGGAGCTGCGGAAGGAGCGATGGACGCGGCTAACCTCCTTAAACCGGCGCTGGCAAGAGGCGATCTGCACTGTATAGGCGCAACAACCCTTGATGAGTATAAAAAACATATAGAAAAAGACGCCGCACTTGAAAGGCGCTTCCAACCGGTAATGGTGAAGGAGCCGAGCGTTGAGGACACTGTATCGATCCTCCGGGGACTTAAAGAGAAATATGAGGTTCACCACGGTGTGCGCATAAAGGATTCCGCCCTTGTGGCAGCGGCGCATCTGGCTAAAAAATATATCAGTGACCGCTTCATGCCGGACAAGGCAATAGACCTTATTGACGAAGCCACGGCGAAACTGAGAATGGAGATAGACAGCCTCCCCACTGAGCTTGATGAAACGGAACGCAGGATAACCCAGCTTGAGATAGAGAAACAGGCGCTCAAGCGTGAATCTGACAACGTAAGCAAAAACCGTCTCGTTAAGCTTGAAGAAGAGCTTGCCAACATCAAAGCAGAGGCGGACGGGCTCAGGGCACACTGGAGCAATGAAAAAGAGCTTATAAAAAAATCCAGAGAGATAAAGGAAAAGATAGAGGAAGAAAAACACCTGATGCAGAAGGCGGAGCGTGAAGGCAACTTTGCCCTCGCCTCTGAGATAAAATACAGCAGGCTTGTTCAGCTTGATAAGGAGCTGGAGAAAGCAAACTCTGAGCTCACCGAAATCCAGAGCGGCAAAAGGATGCTCAAGGAAGAGGTGGACGAAGAGGACATAGCCGCCATCGTCTCCAAATGGACAGGTATACCTGTGACCAAACTCATGCAGGAAGAAGCGGACAAACTGATCAATATGGAAGCTTACCTCCATAAAAGAGTAATAGGACAGG
Organism: Geovibrio thiophilus; assembly: GCF_004087915.1. NCBI lineage: Bacteria > Pseudomonadati > Deferribacterota > Deferribacteres > Deferribacterales > Geovibrionaceae > Geovibrio > Geovibrio thiophilus. Next base: position 1,498,634 of record NZ_CP035108.1, on the reverse strand, counting down.
ACAGAGCAATCAGAGCGGTAAGCGAAGCAGTCCGCAGAAACAGGGCGGGTCTCGGCGATCCTAACAGACCCATAGGCTCGTTTATATTCTTAGGACCCACAGGTGTGGGTAAAACAGAGCTGGCGAAAGCGCTTGCCGAGTTTATGTTTGACTCCGAAGACGCGCTCACACGCATAGACATGAGTGAATACATGGAAAAGCACGCGGTGGCAAAGCTGATCGGAGCGCCTCCCGGATATGTGGGCTACGACGAAGGCGGACAGCTGACAGAAAGAGTGCGCCGCAAGCCTTACTCCGTCATACTCATGGACGAGATAGAGAAGGCGCATCCGGATGTATTCAATATCCTGCTTCAGATGCTGGACGACGGCAGGCTTACCGATTCCAAAGGCAGGACAGTAAGCTTTAAAAACAGTGTGGTGATAATGACATCAAACATAGCCTCACAGGAGATACAGGAAGAGTTCACTAAAGAAGGCTCAACGGAGCAGAAATACATGTTCATCGATAATGTCGTAATGAACAGGCTCTCATCCTTCTTCAAGCCGGAGTTCCTCAACAGGCTGGATGATATAATAGTCTTCCACCCGCTGGATAAGGAACATCTTCATAATATTGCGGAAATGCTAATGAGAGACTTTGCCGCGAGGATGCGTGAAAATTCTGTTGAACTTGTGTGGGATGATTCTGTCATTACAGAAATAGTAAAAGCGGGTTTCGACCCTGCTTTCGGCGCAAGACCCATGAAGCGGACCATAAGAAAGCTCGTGGAAAACAAGCTGGCGGAAGCACTGATCAAAGGCGACATAAAAGCAGAGCAGAAGATAAAGCTGACCTACGGTCAAAACGGCATGAACTTCAGTACAACCTCCTGAAAAAAGGGCGGGGCGACACCCCCGCCTTTTTTATATTAGTTAAAAATCAGTTGCGGATAAACGATATATAGAAATGATTTTTGTTCCAAAATGTGATATATTTGATATACTTTCGGAACTATAAGGGTTAAAGGCTGAAAATGGATCATGAACTTGACGACCTTCAGGAAGAGCAGGAAGAGACCGACGAAACGGAAAGCACTGCTGAATCCGCAGAGGTTGAGGAAGTAATTCAAACAGATGCCCCGCCTCCTGTGAGCGAAAACACGCTGAAGCACTATCTCAACGGCATCAGCAGATATAAGCCGATGACAAAAGATCAGGAGTTTGAAATCGGGGAAAGAATACAGAAGGGCGACACGGAAGCTCTCAATACTCTTATACTCTCAAACCTCAAATTCGTTGTTTCCATAGCAAACCGCTACAGAAACACGGGTCTGCCCATTTCCGACCTTATAAATCAGGGTAATCTGGGGCTTGTGGAAGCCGCCAAGCGCTTCGACCATACCAAAGGGGTCAAGTTTATATCTTACGCCGTATGGTGGATACGTCAGGCTATTATTCAGGCTCTGGCTGAGCAGTCCGGCACGGTTAAGCTGCCCATCAAACAGGCGGGCATACTCTACAAGATAAACGGAGCCATAGAAAAGCTCAGCAAGCAGCTGGGACGTGAGGCGACAAACAGTGAGCTTGCCGAATATCTCGGTATGGAAGAGCCGGACATAGAAAACGTTCTCCGTGTTTCCAGAAACTATCTCTCCCTTGAAGCCCCCATCAAGGACGGTGAAGACCGCTCGTTCATAGACCTACTGGACTCCGGCTCAAAAAGCATTGAAGACGATATTATTTCAAAGACTCTGAAACAGTCTTTGGGAGATATTATAGACGAACTCACCGAGCGCGAGGCAAAGATAATCGAACTGCGCTTCGGCATAGAAGGTGATGCGCCGAAAACTCTGGAAGAGATTGGCGACATGCTGAAAATAAGCCGCGAGCGTGTGCGCCAGCTTGAAGCCAGAGCACTTGCCAAGCTCAGAAAGAAAGCCATGCGCAAAAAGCTGCATGATTTTCTGAACTAAAGCGGGCTGATGATTCTGGACTTACCTCCTCTCAAAGACTCTGTGAACGCTCTTGAGAGAGCAATAAATGCGGTGGAGCATAATAAGGAAATTCTGGGAGAGGACATTCTTGAAGCTGCAAGAGCTGGGGTCATCCAGAATTTTGAAGTGACCTACGAGCTCTGCTGGAAATTTATTCAGAGATGGTTCAAAGAAAACCGCAGCCCGGATGAAGCTGAAAGCATCAGAACCAAAAAAGACATTTTCAGAATGGTTGCCAGAGAAAATCTGATCGCAGACCCGCTTCCATGGTTTTCATATGCCGAAGCCAGAAACCTTTCCGCTCATACATACAATTCAAAAAACGCAGATTACATATACAGTGCGGCAGGCAGATTTCTGTTTGACGCCAAAAAGCTCCTTTCCGCTCTTGAGCAGATAAATGATTAACATCAGTGAAGAATATCTCAATACAATAACCCGAATAATAAAAAAACACCTCAGCGGCTGCGAGATAATAGCCTTCGGTTCAAGAACCACAGGAAAAGCGAAAGAGTTTCCGGATCTGGATATTGCTGTGAAAAGGAATGCTCCGGCTGATATTCTGACTCTGGGAAAAATCAAGGACGAGCTCTCCGCATCAGATATACCTGTGTTTGTTGATATTACTGACTGGCACAGCTTTTCCGACAGCCTTAAAGAAGTTATAGAAAAAACAGGAAGGAGGCTGCCTTAATCCAGCCCCTTCTTTATCTCATCAAGAGTGAGGATCGAATACACGCCCTCTTCCCCTTTTTTGTCTATTATAACCGCACAGCCCGCAAGTTCCGCGCCGGACTGCGCCACGATCTGCTTGACAGCCTTGAGCGTGTTGCCTCTGGCGAAGAAATCATCCACATAGATAACTCTGTCCTCACTTCCGAGAACTTCCTTTGAAACATAAAGGGTAGTATTCTCCTGTTTAGTGAAGGAATAGCTGTCAGCACTGTAAAAATCTGCCATTGTGATCGGCTTCTTCTTTTTGGCAAAGATATACGGAATGCCCAGAGCCTCCGCCAGAGGGTGAGCTATGGTTATGCCGCTTGTTTCGGCGGTGATTATCTTGGTGAGACAGGCATCTTTAAAATGATGTGCCATATCGTCCGCCATGATCCTGAAAAGCTCCACGTCAACCTGATGGTTAATGAACTTATCAACCTTGACCACCTCACCATTTACACTTCCGTATTTCTTTATTCTTTCAAGCAGAGCCGCGCTTGCTTTTCTCATTTTCTGTCCTCTCTGTCATATGGAATACCAAGGCTTTCCGGTTCGGGAGTAGTTCCCTTGCCGAGCCTGATTGTGGAAATTACAAGAACTATAATGGTAAAAATATACGGAAGCATCTGGAGAACATGGGCTGAAATATCAGTGCCCACAGCCTGCATCCTGAGCTGGAGAGCATCTATGCCGCCGAAAAGGTAAGCTCCGAAGACAGCTCTTGTGCTGTTCCACTGGGAAAAAATAACCAGCGCGACAGCGATCCATCCCCTGCCCGCAGTCATGTTCTCCACCCAGAAGGGAGTGTATGCGAGAGAAAGATAAGCGCCGCCTATTCCGGCGAAGCCTGAGCCTACCAGAACAGCCATCATGCGGTATTTGGTAACGCTTATGCCCGAAGTATCCGCCGCTGCGGGGTTTTCACCCACCGAGCGAAGATAGAGCCCCCATTTCGTTCTGCGGAAGAAAAGATGAACGCATATTACAAGTATGATGGAGAAATACACCAGCATGTCCTGCCGGAAAAGCGGATTTATAAAAGGAACAGACGACAGAAAAGGAATCTCCGTCCTTGAAAACTCTGTGATTGTCTTGCCGACCATCTTCTGACCGAAAAGGGCTGTGAAGCCTATACCGAACATAGTGAGAGAAAGTCCGCTTACGATCTGGTTGCCTCTGAGATACACGGTAATGAAGCCATGAATGGCTCCTGCGGCAAGGGCGGCAAGGAATGAAGCGCAGACACCGAGAAACAGACTGCCTGTAAGATTTGCCGTAGCGAAACCCGCCAGAGCGCCTATGAGCATAAGCCCCTCAATTCCGAGGTTGATCACTCCGGAGCGCTCCATGATAATAGCCCCTGTGGTGGCAAAAAGGATCGATGTACCCGCCCTTATCGTAGCGTCAAGAAGAACTTCAATCATGATCTGCCCCAAATTATACGCATTTTATTAGCTATAAAAAAGTCCGATGAAAGCACGAAAAACAGTATCAGCCCCTGAAACAGATTCACAAAAGCAACGGGAAGCTGCCACATTATCTGCAAGCTGTCCCCGCCGACGAGAAGAACGCCCATGATCAGGGAGACTATCAGAACCCCAAGAGCAGACCTTCTTGCCAGCCACGCGACTATGATAGCCGTGTATCCGTAGCCGATGGACACACCTTCCTGAAGACGGTACTGAACGCCTGAAACCTCACTGAAGCCGGCTATGCCCGCAATTGCTCCGCTGAGAAACATTGTGCCGACTATAGCAGCCGTTATGTTCATTCCTGCGTATTTGGCAGCGTTGGGGTTGTCCCCTATTACTCTTATTTCATAGCCGTAAACAGTTTTTTCCATGAACACATACACGAAAAACACAAGCACAAGGGCGATGAAGAAGCCTGTGTGCAGTCTTGAGTCAAAATAGTATGACATTCTTGCCGCCTCTGTGAACTGTGCGGAATGCGGAAAATTGAAACCTGAGGGATCCTTCCAGCTGCCGTATATGAGCAGCGAAAGAATAGATACGGCTATATAGTTCATCAGGAGCGTAACGATGATTTCGTTTACCCTGTATTTCGCCTTAAGAAAGCCCGATACCACAGCCCACAGACCTCCGCCGAGCATGGAGGCAGCGATCATAGCAGCGATCATCAGAAAATGGTTTTCTATGCCGGAGAAGAGCGCAACGCCGGAAGCTCCGATGGCGCCCATCACCAGCTGCCCCTCAGCGCCTATGTTCCAGAGCTGCATGCGGAAGGCTACGGATATTCCCAGTCCGCAGATGATAAGCGGTGTCGCCTTAACGAGGGTTTCACTTATGCCGTATGAGGTACCGAGGGCTTCCATGATCATGTCTCTGTAAGCTTCGAGGGGGTTTATATCCGCAAAAAGCATTATGATGCCCGCAGTGAAGAGCGAAAACGCAACGGCGACAAACGGGGCAGTGATGCGGAAAGCTCTTGATGCTTCCAGTCTTTTTTCAAACCTTATCCGCATTTTTCACTCCGCTCATCATGAGTCCAATCTTTTCTCTGGTGGCTGTTTCAGGTCTGACAACACCGGTTATAACCCCTCTGAACATAACCGCCACACGGTCGGAAAGCTTGAGAAGCTCATCCAGATCCTCAGAGATAAGGATAGTGCTCATTCCGTTTTCCCTTGCGTCTATAATAACCTTATGAACATATTCCGCCGAGCCTATGTCAAGCCCTCTGGTGGGGTAAAGCGCCACAAGCACAAGAGGGTTGAGGGAGAGTTCACGGGCGATGATAACCTTCTGTATGTTTCCGCCGGAGAGCAGACGCACGGGCGAGCCCGCAGGACCTGTTTTTATGGCGAATTTTGATATGAGCTCCTTGGCGTTCTGCCTGATCGCTCCGGCGTTTTGTATGAAAAATTTTTTGAATTTGCTGTCTTTGTAGCTTTTGAGGATCAGGTTTTCGTCAACGCTCATCTCAGGAGCTATGCCGAACGCCTTTCTGTCCTCAGGAATGTGGGCTATGCCTGCGATGTAGGGATTTTTGCCCTTATGATCAGTGAAGTCCTCACCCCTGACGATTATCTGTCCGCCTGAGGGTCTGCGCAGACCTGTTAGAACCTCCGCAAGAGCCTTCTGTCCGTTTCCGGCAACGCCTGCGATGCCCAGAATCTCGCCTTTAAAAAGATCGAAACTGATCCCCTTAACGTCTGAAAGTCCTTTATCGTTTTCAACTGAAAGGTTTTTCACTTCCAGAATTTTATCATCAAAGACTTTTTCCGCCTTCTCCCACTGTGGTACATCATCGGTTCCGATCATAAGCCCTGCGAGCAGAGCCTCGTCAAACTCGCCGGCGACAAGGGATTTAACAGTCTTTCCTTTCTTGAGAACAGTGACACGGTCAGAAAGCTCCATGACCTCACGCATCTTGTGGGAGATGAAGATGATAGACTTGCCCTGACTTTTAAGCTTTTTGAGGAACCCGAAAAGAGTGTCCGCCTCCTGCGGAGTAAGCACCGCCGTGGGTTCATCCAGAATAAGCACTTTACAGTCACGGACAAGAAGCTTGATAAGCTCCACCCACTGCTGTTCGCCTATGGAAAGCTTCCAGACCGGTTCATTCAGGTTTATATCAAGCCCGAAATCCGCAAGGATCTTCTTCGTCCTTTCAAATACCTCACCCCTGTTTATTATCCCCGGGAGGTTATCAAGAGAAAGAAGTATGTTCTCCATGACAGAATGGTTTCTCACAAGCATAAAATGCTGGTAAACCATTCCTATGCCGAATTTTAAGGATTCAGACGGAGAGGATATGGAAACTTCGGAGCCGTTAACGGAGATGCGTCCGGCTTCGGGCTTATAGAGCCCCGCGAGCACGCTCATAAGCGTACTCTTGCCTGCCCCGTTCTCACCCAGAAGAGTGTGAATCTCCCCCTCGTAACAGTCCAGAGAAACATTATCCAGAGCCTTAACGCCCGGAAAGCTTTTGGTTATATTTTCAAGTTTAAGATACGGTTTCAATGTGATCCCTTAAAAATAAAAAAGCGGCGCAGAGCTTTTAAACCCTGCGCCGCCCTTATTTTATAATTACTTAGGTGAGCCCTGAACGCCTTCAACGAAGAAGTTCATGCTGAGCATTTCGGCGTCTGTCATTGTTTTGCCCGCGGGCACGACAATTTTGCCTGACTGGTCTTTGATGGGACCGGTGAATACTTTGGTTGTGCCGTTTTTAACTGCTGTTTTTCTTTCTTCAACTATCTTTTTAACATCTGCGGGAACAAGGTCGCTGAGGGGAGCGAGATCAACGAGTCCGTGCTCCATGCCCCACCAGATCTGTTCGCTTTTCCAAGTGCCTTTGCTTACCTGCTCCGCAACAACTTTGTAAAGAGCAGCCCAGTTCCAGACAGGGGAAGTGAGGTAGGCTTTGGGGGCGAATTTTTTCATTTCCACATTGTAGCCGATGGCGTATGCGCCTCTTTTTTCAGCTGCCTGAAGGGGAGCAGGAGTGTCCTGATGCATAGTTATAACATCTGCGCCCGCGTCAAGCACGCTTTCCGCTGCCTCACGCTCTTTGCCCGGGTCGAACCACGTATGAGTCCAGACAACTTTTACAGTAGCGGCAGGGTTAACGCTTTTTACGCCCAGTGTGAAGGCGTTGATTCCTCTGATAACCTCAGGGATGGGGAAAGCGGCAACATAGCCTATTGCGTTTGATTTTGTCATTTTACCCGCCACAACGCCTGAAAGGTAGCGGGGCTGATACATTCTTCCGAAGTAAGTACCCACATTCTCTGCTGTTTTGTAGCCTGAGCAGTGCATGAAGATGATGTCTTTATTTCTTTTCGCGACTTCAATGGTGGGGTCCATATAACCGAAGCTGGTGGTAAAAATCAGGTTATGCCCTTTTTTCGCAAGCCCGGTGATTATCCTTGTGGCGTCAGCGCCTTCGGGAACTGATTCGATATAAGTGGATTTTTCGACATAAGGGAGCTTTTCCATTTCAAGCCTGCCCTGATCGTGTGCGTAGGTCCAGCCTGCGTCACCCACGGGTCCGACATAGATAAAGCCTGCCTTGATCTGCTTGTCGGCGGCGGACGCGCCTGCGGTGAAAAGAACCGCCGTTAAAAGTGCTAAAAGAATTTTCTTCATGTACAATCCCCTTCTAGGTTTAGTGGAGCAAAACCGCATTTTTACGGCAGCCCGCAAATTTTGTCAAAAAGATATTTATTTTTTAATTCAGTGCGCATGCTATGTCAATTAATAACATCAAACATCCGATCTGTCATTACTATCCGGAATAACCCGGGAGGAGATATAAAAAAAGCCTTCCGCGGTGATACGGAAGGCTTCATATTCTTATTTTTCTTTTATGGTTACACTGCTGCTAAACCGCGCTACTCTTTATCCGCAATACCGGAAGCAGGAAAACACCCCTTTGATGTACAGCATGTACACCCGTCCGAGCCGTTTCCGGCGTGGCTGAGGGCAATCCTCACGGTTTCCGTCCCCGAACACTTCGTACACTCCACCTTGTCACCCTCTTTGAAAACCAAACGGGAAAACTCTGTGCCGCAATCTCTGCATCTGTATTCATAAAAGGGCATAAAAACACCCTAAATATATCTTTTGAGCGCGTCCTCATAAACGCCTTTGGGCTGAACACCGATAAACTGCTCAACCACCTTGCCGTCTTTGAATACCATGACCGTAGGTATGCTCATGATGCCGTATTTGGCGGCAAGCTGCTGGTTTTCGTCCACATTGACTTTGCCGACTTTTATTTTACCGGCATATTCATTAGCCAGTGCTTCCACAGTGGGAGTAAGCATTCTGCAAGGTCCGCACCACACAGCCCAGAAATCCACGAGAACGGGCACGCTGCTCTCTACCACGTCAGTTTGAAAGGTTGACTCATTAAGTTCAACAGCCATTGTTTCCTCCTTAATAACTTATAAGTTATACTATACAAATTCATCCGTTTGTCAATCATAGGAATTAAGATTGTTTCACTCTCAATTCTCACCCTGAGACTTCGTTAAACGGACACAAATCCTTCTCTGCGCATGAAATACATTTTTCATCTGCGCCATAGGTGCAGCCGAAGGCTATACCCAGTCTTGATACTGCAAAGTCATATTTAGCGGGATCGTCAGGATTCATCTGCCTAAAAAAATCTGTAACAGTATCAAGATTTTTTCTCGTGCCTGAATCATTTTTGATTATCCCGTTCTTATATGCGAATCTTAATATATGTGTGTCTATGATAAAATGCAAGTCCTTACAGTCATAATTTTTCCATATGCCGAAATCGACCTGATCTTTTCTGACCATCCAACGGAGAAACATTCTCAAACGCTTAGCGCCGGACTTCACAGGATCTGCAAAGAGGAAGTTGTAACCGTTTTTACCGCCGTGCGCGGCACCACGTTTTTTCATGTGGATTACAAAGTTTACCAGCGATTCCTCCAGACTGCCGCCCAAAGAGGCAAAAGCCTGTTCAATGGAACCGTATCCGTCGTAAAGCTCCTTCATGGTCAGTATGAAGGCTCTGACATCAGACGGTTTCTGAAACCTGTAGTAAAGCTTGGTAGGCTTGTCCTCCAGAACTGACGGTTCTGTGCCGAACTCGCTGAAAAAGCTCATCAGAAAGCCCTGAATCGCCTTCACGTTTCCGTAGGCGAAGCAGCTTGAGCAAAATGCCACAAACTCCGTATTCCCTTTAACTGTATAGGGATACACAATCGGATCCGTGCCCACGTACTCAGCTTTGTTGTACTTTTCGTACAGGCTTTCAAAAAACGGACGGAACCTTTCAGCCTTCGTCATCTTCTCCTTCGTCTTCGCTTCCTGAGCTTTTTTCCGGTCTGGGTTTCTGGAACATATAGAGATTTTTGCGTTCCACATCAAGCTCCGCCCTGCTCAGACCGTGATAAGCGAAAAACTCAAGCAGGTTGAACGAACCGGTTTCTCCTGAAAGCAGTATGACCTCATCACCGGATCGGTGGAGCATGAACTCGGCAAGCTCAACCTTTTTATCCCTGCCCTTTTTATCCTTCTTAATATAATACGCCTTGTCTTCCGCCGCCAGCTTATCAAGCATGGAAGGAAGCTCTCCGCCGAGACGGTAGCGTCCGGCGAAGCTCACTCTCTTCTCATTCACCTTGTAAGGGATAATGCGCTTCACCTTCACACCGTCCGGTAGAATCCGGTTTATCTTCTTCTGCACTTCTCCGAAGTTGTTCAGTCTGCCGCATTCAAGGGCAAGGAGATCGCATGCGCATTCGATACCGACAGGAGGCGGGATGAGATAACGCATCTTAGGCTGAGGGTTGAAACCATGAGTAAATGCCAGTTTTATCTCCGCTATCCTCGCCGCATGGGTAAAAAGACGGATAGATTCTATCGCTGAGAGGAACTTGCCCGCCTTGCGCTTCTCTATGTAAAAAACATAATGGAATGTCTCTTCCTGCTCCGGCTGAGGGGGTTCTTCGGGAAGCTTATCCCCTGCGTAAACATTGAGAACATTTTTGAAGTCGCACACTCCGCAGCTTGTACACGCATCCTCTCGGCAGTCTGCGGTAACCGCTTCCGTGCGGGCTTTTTCATATTCGTCCTCGAAATATGAAACCTCAACGCCGGAATCAATACCGCTCCACGGAAGAGAATCTCCCTTATGAAACTCCCTTGAGGCGAATTCCTCCATGGTCAGGTCAAGATCACGGAACACCTGCTTCCATGCGTTTGAGTCGAAGCATTCGCTCCACCCGTCAAACATAAGCCCGCGGTCAGCGGCGAGCGCCAGCACCCTGCCGAGCCTTTCATCACCTCTGGAGAATACCCCCTCCATAACGCTCTGTTCAACATCATGCCAGCTCAGGCGCATGCGGTAGCTTTTCAGCTTATCAGCCAGAAGCATCTGCTTGCGCCTCAGCTCAGACGCAGTGTTCTGCGGAAAAACCTGAAAGGGTGTGTGCGGCTTCGGCACGAAGTTGGAGGCGGAAACCTTTATATCAAACCGCCCCTTGCCCGCCGCACGTTTAACCTTAAACGCAAGGTCGGCTATGGAGAGCACATCTTCGTCAGTCTCAAAGGGGAGACCGATCATGAAATACAGCTTAGCGCCGTTCCACCCCGCATCCGCGGCTTTCAGTACGGCGGATATAATATCCTCTTCACTGAGGTTCTTGTTTATGATATTGCGGAGCCTCTGCGAGCCCGCTTCAGGAGCTATGGTAAAGCCTGATTTGCGCACCTTGGCAAGCTCACGGAAGATGAAGTCCTGTATTCTGTCAGCCCTGATGGAAGGCAGAGAGAGGGATGAGCCTTCGGCGCTTATGAGCCTTGTCATAGTGACAAGAAGTTCTTCAAGCCTGCTGTAGTCAGCAGCGGAGAGGGAAAGCATGGAAACCTCCATGTATCCGCTGGAGGCAAGCTGGCACAGGGCATCCTTAGCTATTGTCTCTATGCTGCGCTCACGGGAGGGGCGGTAAATGTAGCCCGCCTGACAAAACCGGCATCCTCTCGTGCAGCCCCTTGAGATCTCCACGGCCACCCTGTCCTGCACGGCGGGCATCATGGGAACAATGAGGCTGTTTATGGTCACATCCTCACTGAAGCCTGTGTAAATATTTCTTTTAACAGTCTTATCAGGCTGTATTAGCGGAACATAGGTATAAGAGAGGCTGTTGAGATATTCGAGCTTCGCTCTTCTGCTCTGCCCCTTCATGCCTGCTAGGGTCTCAAAGACAGATACTATCTCCCCCTCCATCTCGCCAATGAAAAACACGTCTATAATCTCTTTCAGCGGCATGGGGTTCATAACACAGGAACCGCCTGCGGTAACTATCGGGTCGTCCTCCCCTCTTTCGGCTGAAAAATACGAAATACCCGCATACTTCATACTGTGGAGGACATTGGTATATGAAAGCTCATATTGAAGCGAGAAACCGAGAATATCAAAACTTTTCAGCCCTGTTCCCGATTCAAGAGAGACAAAGACTTTTTCCTTAAGCTCTGCCACGGCATCTGTCCACGGCATGAAGAAGCGTTCGCAGACTATCAGATCAGAGGAGTTGAGCCTTTCATAAAGCATTTTAAAGCCAATGTGACTCATGCCGACTTCATAGACATCGGGAAAAGCGAGGCAGAATGAGAGTCTGCCCTCTTTCGGCTTATGAACAGAGTTTATCTCATGATTCACGTACCTTGAGGGTTTGGAGATGGTTAAAAGAGAATTATCGAGCATTAATTACGCGCCTATTGGATTGTATTTTCGCATTGCGACGCTGTTAACAAGACCGAGCATCGCCATGAATGTAAGCAGGGAAGAACCGCCGTAACTGAATATGGGCATGGGTATGCCCACAACGGGCATTATGCCCATTGTCATGGCGGAGTTTACGAAAAACTGGAAAAATATGTACGAAGCCACGGCAACACAGATCACTTTGCCGGAGGCTTCCCTTGTCTCCATTGATATGCTCAGAACACGAACAATCATAAACAGAAACATGCAGATTATGATAGCGGCGCCCACAAGCCCAGCTTCCTCAGCCACAACTGAGAAAATGAAGTCCGTATGCCTTTCGGGAATAAACTTGAGGTGAGACTGTGTGCCCTCCATAAATCCCTTCCCCCAGATTCCTCCGCTGCCTATGCCTATTTTAGACTGAATAACATGGTAACCGGAACCGAACGGATCCTTCTCGGGATCAAGGAAAGTCATTACTCTTTGGCGCTGATAGTCCTTCATGAAGAACATCCACATCACAGGGAGAAACACAGCGGCGGAAACCGCGGCAAAAACAAACGGAGTGCGCTTTATACCGATGAAAAGAATGACAATACCCCATATAACAAGGAAGCTGCCCGCCGTTCCGAGATCAGGCTGGAGAAATATCAGAACAAACGGCGGAATGAGCGGGAGCATCTTCAGAAAAATATCTTTGAAGCCCAGCTTGAGATCATCATAAGAGATAAACATTCTGGCAAGAGTCAGCACCCAGATAAATTTGAAAAACTCAGAGGGCTGTATTCTGGATCCGCCTATTATAAGCCATCTTCTCGCCCCCATGATAGGCGGCATGAGAAGAACAAAAAAAAGCGCCACGCAGCCTATGACATAAAGCACGGGGAGATATTTTACAAAACGCTGGTGCCCGACCCAAGATATGAAAAAGAAAACAGCGAACCCCAGAACGACCCAGAGAACCTGTTTCTCGTAGAAATCTCTTATAACATCCGCCTGCGCGTCAAACGAGGCGCTGTAAACTGCCGCACAGCTCATAGTCAGAACTATTGCGATGATCGTCACGAGCGCTTTGTCTATATTTTCAATTTCCTTTTTCTTCAGCCCTAACATATCCTAAATCCACAAGTTTATTAACTATGGCCCCAGCGACGGGCGCTGCGCTCCTGCTTCCAGATCCTCCATGCTGCATCAGCACCGCTATGGCGTATTTCGGTTTTTCCTCAGGCACCACAGCGCCGAACCACGCATGATCACGCATGAACTCGGGTATCTCATCCTCTTCCATGTGCTCCGTTTTGCTCAGGGAAACAACCTGAGCGGTTCCTGTTTTGCCGCCGTAGCTCACACCCTCAACCCTTGCTCTGTAGCCTGTTCCCGTGTTTCCGTAAATAACCTTTACCATGCCGTCCATGACCGCATCTACAATCCATTTGGGAATCTCTATCTCGGCAACTGTTTCCATGGGCGTGTGTATCTTAACATCCGTAACCGGATTATGCACGAACTCAACTATTTTCGGCTTCATCACTGTTCCGCCGTTGAATATGCCCGCCATCATCACGGCTATCTGAAGCGGGGTTGTGGTCATATACCCCTGCCCTATGCTTGTGATGATTGTTTCACCCGGATACCATGATTCCTTGAATTTACGCCTTTTCCAGTCTCTTCCGGGAAAAAAGCCCGATTTTTCGTTAGGAAGGTCGATGCCTGTTGTCTTGCCCAGCCCCAGTATTGAGGAGTATTTTTCTATATCATCTATGCCCAGATTAAGCCCCAGCTGATAGAAATACACATCGCAGGATTCAGCTATGGCATCGATCAGCCGCATGGGACCATGCCCTTCTTTTTTCCAGCATCTGTATGTGAAGTTGCCGTAACGCAGCTCGCCTGTACAGTTAACAACAGTGTCAAGCGTTACTTTCCTTTCCAGCAGACCCGCCATGCCCATGAGAATCTTGTATACCGAGCCCGGCGGATAAGCACCCTCTATTGCCCTGTTGAGCAGCGGTTTAGTCTGATCGGTCATAATTGACATTCTCTCACCGGAAGTATGAAAGGGAGAAAATATATTAAGATCAAAAGTCGGCGCGGAGTAGAGCCCCATAACACCGAAGGTTTCAATATCAAGCACCACGGCGGCGCCCTTCTTGCCCTCGAATATACTGTGAAGTGCCCTCTGGAGGTCCATATCAAGGGTAAGCACAAGGTCGTTTCCTGTTATTGTGTGCTTTTCGGAAAGAGTCTTGATCGGACGCCCGTAGCTGTCAACCTCAACCTGTCTGGCTCCGTCCACTCCTCTGAGTTCCTGCTCGTAGACCTTCTCTATTCCGGTTTTGCCGATCATATCCCCGCTGGAGTAGGAGGAATCTGTTTTGAGATCATTCTCCGTAACCTCGGAAAGATAACCGAGTATATGGCTGAGAGCCTTACTGTCAATATATTCCCTTACGGATTCTATATCCACCTCAAGCCCTTTGAAGTCATTGTAATTTTCGAGAATTTCCGCAACCTGCTCAAAGGTGAGCCCGCGTGCGATAACAGCAGGCTCGTAAAAGTAGGAGCGCTGGATTGACTTCAACGCGTATTCACGGTCAATCTGAACATATTTTGAAAGGCTCCGGAGCAGCCCGTCAATATCGCCTGCGTCCTCCTTAACCACTTTAAGCTCATAGCTGGGTGTGTTTTTTACAAGGAGTCTTCCCTTGCGGTCAAGGATAAAGCCTCTGTCCGCCCGTACTTTGACAATTCGGATACGGTTGTTTTCGGACAGCTTTTTATATTTGTCGTATTCATATATCTGAAGATAGACCAGACGCATTATAAGACCGGCAAACATAACTATAATTATGCCTATAAACCAGTAGGTTCTGTGCTTATAATACTCCAGAACTTCGTCTTTCAGCACTTTTAAAAGCACCGGTTACCTCCGTGACCAACACAAGCGCTACCAAAGCAAGAGTGTTTATTAACAGATAATACAGGTATGCGCCTAAGAACGGTGTTTTCAGATAATCGTTCATTGCCATATTAAGAAAGACGTGAACAGCGATGAGCCCCAAGCGGAAGAAGAACCTTGAGAAGAACTTCTGCATATCGAAAAACACACCCGCCTTCAGAGTGAGCACTCCGTAAAAGAAGTAGATAAGAACCCCGGGTCCTAAGTATCCGCCCCTGACAAAATCGCTGAAAAGTCCGAAAATAACCGCATGCCATATGTAGTTTGTCTCATCCAGCTTTTCAAGCATGGCGATGTAAACAATCAGAATGTAGGAAACAGGATTCAGAAAACCGAAAACCGAATTCGCCAGAACATGGAGAACAAGAAGAGTGAGAATCAGCAGCACATAATACATCAGCGCTACCTTTTCAGCACCAGAACATTTTCCAGCTTATAGAAATCCACCACGGGGCGGACAAACAGATCCTGAAAAAGCCCTGTGTCCTTTTCATCAATCCTGTCCACCACGCCGACAGCTATCCCCTTGGGATAAACGCCGCCGAGACCGGATGTTATAAGCTCATCCTTTATCTGAACCTTGTCCAGCCTGTCGTAGTAGTCAACCACAAGCTGACCTTCGCCGTTGCCTCTTATTATGCCCACCGCTCTTGTGCGTTTGTTCATAACGCTGGCGTTGTTCTTAATGTTAAGGATAACGTCCACACGGGCAGTGTTTTTGTACACTTCACTGACGGAACCCACCAGACCCTCAAAGCTGATCACCGGATCCTTAATCTCGATTCCGTCTTCAGAGCCCCTGTCGATGATTATATATTTCAGGTAACCGTCAACGTTTCTGCCCACGACATTGCACGCAACAGACTGAAAGCTGTAAGCCTCTTTAAAATTAAGGAGCTT
Organism: Geovibrio thiophilus; assembly: GCF_004087915.1. NCBI lineage: Bacteria > Pseudomonadati > Deferribacterota > Deferribacteres > Deferribacterales > Geovibrionaceae > Geovibrio > Geovibrio thiophilus. Next base: position 1,482,870 of record NZ_CP035108.1, on the reverse strand, counting down.
TTTCAGCCTTTCATATTCCAGAACCTTTTCGCGAAGAAGGGAGTTTTCCATCTTCAGCCTGTCGTTCTTATCCTTCAGCTCAAGGTTATCCTGACGTACGTAAACAAGATTTATATACCCGCTCCAGACATCCCTGAAAAAGGCTGATGTCTTGGAAGAGTAATAAATAAAGGGATTTACGACGTTGCCGAAAATCCCTTTGAATGGTCCGTTAATTTCAGGGTTCTGCACCTGAAGCAGAATAAGGAAAAATAGAAAGGCTGTTATTCCCGCTATTTTTTTCCAGCCGGTCATTGGCGAACTAATCTATGGTTACTTTTTTGAGAAGCTCGATATTGTCAAGCACCTTGCCTGCTCCCATAACCACTGCCCTGAGCGGATCGTCCGATACGAGTATGGGAAGCTTGGTTTCTGCTTCAAGGCGCTTGTCAAGTCCTTTAAGGAGCGCTCCGCCGCCGGTGAGAACTATGCCTCTGTCGACTATGTCGGCAGAAAGCTCGGGCGGCGTTTTCTCAAGGGCGATTCTCACGGCGTCCACTATTTTGGTTACCGCTTCCTCTATCGCCTCTCTCGCTTCGGCATCTGATATTTCTCTTGTCTGAGGAATACCGGAAACCATGTCACGTCCTTTGATTTTTATGGTTTTACGCTCTTCCATAGGGAAGGCGGAGCCTATTTCCTTTTTGATCTTCTCTGCGGTGCTTGTGCCTATGAGAAGGTTGTACTTTCTTTTGATGTAGTTAACTATGGCGTCATCCATTTCATCCCCGCCGACACGGACGGAGTTTGAGTAAACAATGCCGGAAAGAGAGATAACGGCGACTTCAGTCGTTCCGCCGCCTATATCCACAACCATGTTGCCTGAGGGTTCTTCTATGGGGAGCCCGGCGCCTATTGCCGCCGCCATGGGCTCCTCAACAAGATAAACCTCGCGGGCGCCCGCCTGAATGGCGGAATCCTTCACTGCGCGCTTCTCAACCTGAGTAACACCGGAGGGAACGCATATAACGATTCGGGGACCGATAAATTTTTTCTTGTTAAGGGTTTTCTGGATAAAATAACGGAGCATCTTTTCAGTATGCTCAAAGCTGGCTATGACACCGTCCTTCATGGGGCGAATGGCTACTATGTTTGCAGGAGTTCTTCCCAGCATGCACTTGGCTTCGTCCCCCACTGCGAGGGTTTCTTTGTTATGATTGTTTATGGCTACCACTGAGGGTTCATCGCAAACCACGCCCTTGCCTTTAACGTAAATCAGTGTGTTGGCTGTTCCGAGATCTATGGCAAGGTCACTAGAAAAAATATTGTAGAGACCGTTTAACATTCCTTTTTACCTCCGGCTTGCATGGTGAAATAAATCAAAACTCATGCTTATGCAACAATTATTGTGACGGTTTCGGCAAAATAAAGACAAGTTAAAATGCCGGAAAGGTCATAAAAAATTTCTTTCTTGTAATAGATTAAAGATTTTTGTATAACAAGTCAACACATTAAGATGAGTAAAACACACTATTCATATATTATATCCTGCCTTTGGAATCTGCCGCAGCAAAGGGTTTCACCGCAGGCAATCATTAAGGAGAAAACACATTCAACATGGATCAGCACCGTCTGGAAAAGCTTCAAAAACTGGCAGAAAATAAAGTTCAACCCTATGTAAACTCATTCAAGGTTCCATTCAGTATAAAAGAAGTGTCCGAAAGGTTTGAAAACACTGACGGACATGAACTTCTTGAAAAGAAATACACATTTACCGTTGCCGGACGCATCATGGCGGTCAGGCAGTTCGGCAAAATAACTTTCCTGAACCTTAAAGACAGAACGGGAAATCTTCAGGCTTACATCAAGAAAGGCGACATAACGGAGGAGCAGTACAATGTATTTGAGCTCACCGACGTCGGCGACTTTGTGAGCATCTCCGGCTTCCTCTTCAAAACAAAAACAGGCGAGCTTACCGTTTACGCAGAAAAATTCAGCCTCCTGACCAAGGCTCTCAGAGACCTTCCGGAGAAGTTTCACGGTCTTAAAGACGTTGAGCAGAGATACCGCAGAAGATATGTCGATCTCATAGTTAATGATAATGTCCGTGACATTTTCCGCAAAAGAAGCGCTATCATACAGGAAGTGAGAAACTTCTTCCTGTCCAAAGACTTCATGGAGGTCGAAACACCTATGATGCAGCCAATAGCGGGCGGCGCCACGGCAAAACCTTTTGTTACTCACCACAATGCGCTGGATATGCCCCTGTTCATGCGCATAGCGCCGGAGCTTTACCTGAAAAGGCTTGTCATCGGCGGCTTTGAGCGTGTTTTTGAGATAAACAGAAGCTTCCGCAACGAAGGACTGTCCACACGCCACAACCCCGAATTCACCATGATCGAGTGGTACATGGCATATGCCGACTACCATGACCTTATGGACATGATCGAAACCTTCGTGAGAAATATTGCCGTGAAAATATGCGGAACAGCGAAAATCCCCTTCAACGGGCGTATAATAGATCTTGAGTCTCCTTGGAAAAGGATGACGATGGAACAGGCTGTCGTTGAACTCGGCGGAAAAGACATTACTCCGGAGCAGCTTGCGGATTACGACTCGGCAAGAAAAACCGCAGAGGGCTTAGGCATTTTCATCAATGACAGTTGGGGCAGAGGAAGAATAGTTCTGGAAATTTTTGAAAATACAGTTGAGGAAAAACTTTTTGATCCGATATTTATTACAGATTATCCTAAAGAGGTTTCCCCTCTTGCCAAATCAAAAAAGGATAATCCGGAAATTACCGAGCGCTATGAGCTTTTCATCGGCGGATTCGAGATTTCCAACGGTTTTAATGAGCTTAACGACCCCATAGACCAAAAGGAAAGATTTGAAAAACAGGTTGCTGAAAAAGAAGCGGGCGATGAAGAAGCCCACGCTATGGACAGTGACTACATCCGTGCGCTTGAATACGGACTTCCGCCCACGGCAGGCGCAGGACTCGGTATAGACAGACTGGTGATGCTGCTCACAGACAGCCAGTCCATAAGAGAAGTCATTCTCTTCCCCCATATGAGACCGGAGGATGCAGGTTAACCCTACAGTTTACCGCTGCACACAAAGTGAAGAAACAACAGAAACACTGAAACAGCTTTTTCCGGAAAGCGTCGAATGGGATTGCGCACAGTCTGAGGACGGTCCTAGGGTTATCATTTATGAGGTGCGCAAAACGGACACAGTTGAAAAGCTCGCTTCGATGATGGTGAATGAAAACTTCTTCCTTTTCATAGCAAACAGGGAGTTTGATCATCAGTTTCTGTCACTTTCCAAGGACTTTTTCTTTGAGTTCACTCACACGGATGACCCTGTGGAGGATCTCATAATCCATTACAATACCCTTGTGAAATACTTTGCCATGACCGTTGAGCTTCAGAAAAAAACCGAAGAACTCGAAAACACGGTGTTTGAACTGGCTTTCGCATCCACAAACGTTCTTGAGCAGAACGAATTTCTTGAGCAGATGGCGAAGAAAGACGGTCTCACACTTCTGTACAACCACTCCTATTTTAAAGACAAACTTAAAAGCGAATTTGATAAATCAAAACGATACGGCAATAAATTCACCGTAACCCTGCTTGATCTGGACTTCTTCAAAAAAGTCAACGACACTTACGGGCACCCCAAAGGGGATGAGGTTCTCAGAGCCTTTGCGGTTATCATCGGCGAAAATATACGTGAAACCGACATAGCAGCCAGATACGGCGGAGAGGAATTTGCAATAGTTTTTCCCGAAACAGATACGGCACACGCCGTAATCGCCATAGAAAGGATCAAGGAAGGGCTGAAAAGCATAGTTTTTGAAAGTGAGACAGGCTGCTTCAAAATAACCTTCAGCGCAGGCGTTACAGAGTTTGACCCGAAATTTTCCCATTCCGAAGAGATGATCCAGAATGCAGACAAGGCTCTCTACATAAGCAAACGTGACGGCAGGGACAGAGTGACCGTCTTATAACAGAAATCCGCACATCCTGTCGGATTTCTGTACACGCTCGCGGTTTGCAAAGCAAACCTTCGCTACGCACGGCGCACTTCCATCCGTGGAAATGTAGACCATTTGCGTCTCTGCGAACCCTTATAGGATAAAACAATCTCTGATTTTATAACAGAAATCCGCACATCCTGTCGGATTTCTGTACACGCTCGCGGTTTGCAAAGCAAACCTTCGCTACGCACGGCGCACTTCCATCCGTGGAAATGTAGACCATTTGCGTCTCTGCGAACCCTTATAGGATAAAACAATCTCTGATTTTATAACAGAAATCCGCACATCCTGTCGGATTTCTGTACACGCTCGCGGTTTGCAAAGCAAACCTTCGCTACGCACGGCGCACTTCCATCCGTGGAAAAATCAAAAATATTCTTATCCCCGCCCCATGCGTCACTCTGAGCACGAGCGAAGAGCCCCGGCCTAATCAAACAGGAGATTCTTCACTTCGTTCAGAATGACCGGGAAAAAGCTGTTATGATTTTAACTGCAATAACTTCCCCCTTTAATAAAGGGGGACAGAGGGGGATTTATAAGATTGAAGCGGCAATAATACCGCCCTTCTATCCGTGTAAGGCTTCCTCCGGAGGGCGGGCTTGTCCGCCGTCCGGATTCCTGCCGAAGTTATACTGCTGACGCAATAATTAATATTAAAGAGTAACGACCTTGGCTTCAATTATGCCGGGGATCGCCTGAATCTGATCAAGAACAGACTTCGGAACCTCACTGTCAACGGAGATGAAGGATATGGCATCCCCGCCTTTCAGACGGCTGAGTTCAAAGCCTGCTATGTTGATGTTGTTGTTGCCTAGAAGAGTTCCTATCTTGCCCACAACGCCGGGGGTGTCGCTGTTTCTGATATAGATGTATGTACCCTGACATATCATATCAAGAAAGAACTGATCAAATATGGTAATGCGTCCGTAGCCGTCGGGAAAAACGGTTCCGCCTATCACCTTCTCTTCCTTGTCGGTTTTCACTTTCATAACAAGCAGATCGTTAAATTTACCGTATGCGTGGGTTTTGCTTTCCTGAATGTCGATCCCTCTGTCTTTTGCGATGTAGGGAGCGTTTATGTAGGAAACAGTCTCCTTCACGTTGAACTCAAGAAGTCCTCTGAGACCCGCGATAGTGAAAGCCTGAAAATTGAAGGGAGTGTCAAAGGTTCTCTCAAAGAAGTCTTCGTCAAACTTGTGACCCACCATTGTCACTTCCACTCTTTCAGGTCTACCTTTTGTGAGCTGTGCGAGAAGATGCCCCATTCTTTCGATGAGTTCAAAGTACTTCTGCATTTCGATGCTGAGCTGAGACTTCATAAAGGGAATATTAACAGCGTTTTCATATGATTTGCCGTGCAGAGCATTTACCACCTGCTGGCAGATAAGAAGCGCAACATCCCTCTGCCCTTCCTCCGTGTTTGCGCCTATGTGAGGTGTGACAAAAAGATTGTCAAGGGTAAGGAGCCTGTTTTCGCCGAGCGGTTCTTTCGTGAAAACATCCACAGCGGCAGAGAACACCTTGCCGGAGACAAGGGCATCGTAGAGATCGTCCTCATTAACTATGCCGCCTCTGGCGCAGTTTATGATCACGACATTGTCCTTCATCATATCTATTTCTTTCTTAGTGATCAGGTTTTTGGTTTCATCAGTGAGCGGAGTGTGGAAGGTGATTACATCCGCCTGCTTAAGAACCTGCTCAAGGCTTTCACAGAGAGTAACACCCAAAGCATCAGCCTTAGCCTGTTTTATATAAGGATCAAAGGAGACAATCTTCATGCCAAAGCTTTTCGCTCTGATAGCAACATTTCCGCCTATGCGTCCGAGCCCGACTATGCCGAGGGTTTTGCCGTGGAGCTGAATACCCATAAACTTCTTTCTGTCCCATTTGATGGATTTTACAGAGTCGTTCGCAGCGGGGATTTTCCTCACAGCCGCAAGCATCATGCCCATGGTAAGCTCCGTCGCGGCAAGAGTGTTGCCTGTGGGGGCGTTCATAACGATTATGCCTTTTTTGCTGGCAGCTTCGATGTCCACGTTATCAAGACCGACACCCGCGCGTCCGAGAAGCTTGAGTTTTCCGGGATTTTCGATTAAATCAGCGGTAACGGTTGTTCCGCTTCTGGTGATTGCCGCGTCGTAGTTGCCTATGATTTTTTTCAGGTCGTCATTTTTAATGCCGGCTCTGATGTCAACGTTAATATCCCCTGCGTTCTGAAGTATCTTAACCCCTTCCTCGGAGATATGATCCGTAATTATTACATCAAATTGTGCCATTCGCTGCCCTCTTCATAGCTATAGTTTACGTCCCGCCGTGTATGCTTCAGGGGGAGCGTACAGATTAACAAAACGCCTGCCGGATCGCAATAAGATACTAAATATTAACCGAAATAGAACGGAATTAACAAATGAAAACACCTTTAATTTATCCGAATCATAATTTTTACATACGGAGCTTTACTAATTAACTTGGCAACCCGCTTATGTGTTGGTATAGTTTCATGGCAATCGTAATGGTATCAAAAAAATTTCACGGAGAACTAAATGGCTTTCAATGACCTTTTATTAAGAACGCTGAACGGGGAAAAAACAGAAAGACCGCCCATCTGGCTTATGAGACAGGCAGGCAGATACATGAAGGAATACAGAGACGTAAGAAGCAAGGTCAGCTTCCTTGAGCTCTGCAAAACACCCGAACTGGCTTGCGAAGTTGTACTTCAGCCCATAGACGCTTTCGGACTGGACTGCGCTATACTTTTTTCCGATATTCTTGTTCCGATTGAGCCTATGGGCGTTAATCTGGATTTTAAACCCGCTCCATATATATCAAACCCTGTAAGAACCCTTGAGGACGCCGACAGGATGAGGCTTGTCAACCCCAAAACAGAGCTTAAGTTCGTCATGGACGCCATCAAGCTTATGATCAGCAAGCTGAATGTACCGCTTATAGGCTTCTCCGGCGCTCCGTTCACCCTCGCCTGCTACATGATAGAGGGTGAAGGCTCAAAAAGCTTCCTTGAAGTTAAAAAGCTTATGCACAACAATACAAAAGCCTATACCGTGCTGATGGAGAAACTCACGGACAACACCATCTCCTATCTTCAGGCACAGGTCGACAGCGGCTGCCCCGTTGTGCAGATGTTTGACACATGGGCAGGGCTTGTTTCCACCTATGAATATGAAGAATTCATATTCCCCTATGTACAGAGAGTCGCCGAATCCGTAAAGGGCGCACACTTCATCTACTTCGCTAAGGACAGTTCATCCTTCTACCCGCTGATCAAAAACCTGAACTGCGCTGCCCTCGGCGTAGACTGGAAAACCAGTCTTAAACAGGCGGATGCCGCACTGGAGCACAAGTTTGTCCTTCAGGGGAACATGGATCCGGCGCTTCTTTTTGCGGATAAAGCCACTATAACAAAATACGCAAACATCATCCTTGAAGAAGGAAAATCACTTAAGGGGCACATCTTCAACCTCGGTCACGGTATAATGCCGCAGACTCCGGTTGAAAATGTTAAGCACCTTGTGGATATAGTTAAAGGCGTTTAATGAAAGACCTTCTCTTCGCTATGTACATGGGCGGACCCGACTCGATTGAGGCGATCCGCCCCTTTCTTAAGAATCTTTTTTCAGACCGCACCATAATAGATTTCAGGATCGGCACATGGGCGCAGAATATTCTTGCGGGAGTCATAGCGAAATCCCGTTCCAAAAAAGTCGCCCCCTTATATGAAAAAATGGGCGGCTCCTCACCTCAGCTAAGACACATGAAAACCGTTCTGGAAAAAACAGCCGCAGTATACTATGCCAAAACAGGCAGAGAGCTTGAGGTCAGAACAGGCATGTGCTACTACCATCCGTATATTGAAGACGAGCTGGACAGGCTGGACGGCTCCGAGTTCGGCAATATATATGTGATGACCATGTACCCGCAGGATTCCTATACCACAAGCGGACTCTGCTTCAAAAGGTTTGAGGAAAAGCTCAAAACCGTGAGCGTCAAAGGGCATATGAAACGTATCCCCTTCTGGCACCTCAACGAAAGCTACAACAGCTGTCTCATAGCCAGAATATACAAGGCGGCGGAATCTCTCGGGAAACCTCTCACAGAATGCCACATCCTATACTCCGCCCACTCGCTGCCGGAATACACCCTCGCAAAAGGGGATCTCTACACAGTACATCTGGAGGAGCAGATCAGCTATATCAAGGATATGCTCCGCCACTACAACCACTCCCTCGCCTACCAGAGCCGCACGGGTCCGGTGAAATGGCTGGGACCTGAAACCTCGGCAAAACTTGAGCAGCTTGCGGACGCGGGCACGGATAATATAATAGTGGTGCCGATCTCATTTATTTCAGATCATATTGAAACGCTCATTGAGCTTGATGAGGAATATATCAGCCACATAAAGACTAAGGGAATAAATATAACGAGAACAGAAAGCCTCAACGCTTCGGACGACTTCGCCGAAAGCATTTATAATATCATTCTCAGTTGATTGGTGACTAAAATTGGAAAAATTTAAGACATTTTTAAGCATGATAAAGGTGGAACATACTCTGTTCGCCCTCCCCTTCGCCTTCACGGGAATGCTTCTTGCGGCTGAGGGTCTGCCTTCCCTTTCAACAGTTTTATGGATAGTAACAGCCGTGCTCGGCGCACGTTCCGGCGCTATGGGCTTCAACAGGCTGGCGGATGCGGCAATTGATGCCCGCAACCCCAGAACAGCAAAGAGAGACATACCCGCAGGCAGAATAAGCAGAAAAGAAGCGGGAATCTACACGGCAATATCATTTGCGGTTTATCTGTTCGCCGCGTATATGCTGAATCCGCTCTGCTTCTGGCTCTCCCCTATCCCGCTGGGAATATTTATGCTTTACTCATACACCAAGCGCTTTACTTTCCTTTGCCATGTTGTTCTCGGCGTGGCACTGGGGCTTGCTCCCATAGGCGCATGGGTTGCAGTAAGGGGTGAAGTGAGCACATCCATAGTGATGCTCGGACTTGCGGTTCTTCTATGGGCGGCAGGGTTCGACATAGTTTACGCCTGTCAGGACATAGACTTCGACAGAAAGGAAAATCTTCACTCGATCCCCAGATACATCGGCGTCACAGGTTCACTGAACCTCGCCCGTGTCCTGCACGCTCTGGCTTTCCTGATTTTCTTTTCAGCCAAGTTCATGTTCGGGCTCGGGTGGATATACCTCGCAGGAGTTCTTCTCACAGGTATTTTCATGCTGTATCAGCACGCTATCCTCAAGCCGAATGATCTCTCAAAGCTGGATATGGCGTTCTTCAATCTGAACGCATACATCAGTGTTACCATATTCCTCTTTACAGCCGTCGATATATTTCTTTAATATAACTTATGAAAAAGTTTTTTCTCGGCATAACCGGCGCGAGCGGCGCTGTTTACGGACTGAAGCTTCTGGATGAGCTGACGAAGCTTGACGCGGAAGTCCATGTCTGCATAACGCCTGACGGACACGAAAATATACTGATCGAAACAGGGAAAGAGCTTGATAGAGCAGAGTTCGGCGGAAACGTGATATTCCACGACAGCCGAAACTTCGCCGCTCCTGTTTCCAGCGGTTCGTTCATGGTGGATCATTACATAATCGCCCCCGCCTCAATGGGCTGTGTGGGCAGAATAGCCTCAGGTGTGAGTTCAAACCTTGTGGAACGCTGCGCTGACGTGGCAATGAAGGAAAAGCGGGATCTTGTGATTCTGTTCAGGGAGGCTCCGCTGAACCTGATACACCTTGAAAACCTTACGAAACTGGCTAAAGCCGGAGCGGTGATAATCCCCGCCGCACCCGCCTTTTACCACAAACCGGAATCCATAGATGATCTTATCTCTTTCATGATCGGGAAAATATTTGATATACTTAAAACAGACCACAGGCTTTTTAAAAGATGGGAATGATAAAGGGTATCTGCAAAAACTGCTCCGCCGAGTTTTCATACAAAGCGGGAAAGAAAACCGAGTGCCCGTCCTGCGGACGCACATATCCGGTTAAAAAGAAGGCTGCCAAGTTTGACATCATGACCGGTGAGGAGACTAAGCAGGGGCTCAGTGAAAAAGAAATCCGTGAAGCTCTGGAAAAAGGAACACTGCTTGAAACCGATATGGCAGCGACAGTCTATACGCCATGGACAGAAATAAAAAACCTTTTTCCCTCAAAAAAAGCTGCGGTAAAAGAGTCTAAGGCATATATTGCAGGGTATGTGCTGTTTATATTCTCACTTCTGATAAACATAATCCTGATCTGCATAATACATTTGCAGCAGGAAAAAATAGAGATTTTAACAAGATAACAGGAGGAAATTATGGATAAAGAAAAACGCAGTCAGGAAGAGACAGAAGAAACCGAAGAGCTTGAGGCACGCAAAAAGTTTGCCCATGATTCATCCTGCTGCTCGGACGTTGATCTTGATGAAGACGCGGAAGAAAAGGAAGACCCAAGTGAGCAGGCTAAAAAACGCAGCAACTACGGCAACTACAAGCACAGACACGGCTCATTTGAAGATAAAGTCCACAATACCGGCGAAAAAATGGGCGACTGGCTGAAGGAAAGCTATGAAAAAGGCAAGGAAGAGGTTCTCCGCCTTACAAAAATAGCCAAAATCAAGCTTGATATTGTCGCTCTTAAAAAGAAAAAGGACGAAAGACTTAAACTCCTCGGCAAAAAAGCCATTGAGCTTGTCAAAGAAGGATACCTTGAAGTGGATATGATCGAGCCCGAATACTCCATGATCAAATCCATTGAAGCCGAAATAGCTGATAAAAATCTGGATATTACTGATATTAAAAAGAAAACCAAAGAACAGCCTGCGGCAAAAGATTCCGCGGACTCAGCCAGAAAAGCAATTGAGGCGAAATCGATCCCTCTCGACGACAAAGACGACGAATAAAAATAAGCCTCCCGCGGTAGATGAATGCAACGGATTAATGAGTCTGACAAACTGAAAAGCATACTGGACTCGGTCAGGGATTTTCCCCCCATACCTCAGACAGCGTTTAAGGTGGTGAAAATCCTTGAAAATCCTGAATACCATGTAACGGATCTGGTTTACTGCGTTTCAAAGGATATGGGACTTACAACGGAGATTCTGCGTCTGGCGAATTCCGCTCTGTATAACCCCTCCACCAAAATATCCACCATAAAGCAGGCGATAACCTATCTGGGCATGAACACGGTGAAAAACCTTGTTATCTCCCTCTCCTCAAAGGCTCTTTTCGGCTCCGGCAATCTGCGTCTTCTGGAGCAGAAGCTCTGGGAGCACTCCCTCACAGTTGCCATAAGCGCAAGGCTCACGGCACTGAGGGTCAGACCCGCTCTGGCGGAGGAATGCTTCATCATAGGACTTCTGCATGACCTCGGACAGCTTATACTGGCTAAAGAGGTGCACAGCTATGAGGCAATTGTGCAGGATGCTTACAACAAAAAGCTTGATCTGCGGCAGATGGAAAATGAGAACCTCGGATTTGATCATACCGATGTCGGCGGACTCGCCCTTGAAAAATGGGGAATGCCCGCTCACCTTACGGATGTCGTCCGCTGGCATCATCAGCCTGATAAAAGCAAATACAGGGATTTGGCGCATCTCATATGCTTTGCCAACAACCTGACCAAGTCCAAACTGATAGGAATCAACAACCATCACGATATTGAGAAGTTTCAGCACTCTATGAAATATCTCGGAATGACGCCGGAGGACGGAGATGAACTTGAGTCGGCACTTATGGACATATATGAAAAGGAAAAAGAACTTTTTAAAATTTAGCGCTCTTCTATGCGTGTGTGTTTTCACAGTTTCATGCGCGGGCGCACCGCTGAACTACAAGCCTGCCAACGAACTGCGTGAGGATTACGGCTACATTGCCGCTTCAGAGCACTTCAGGGCATTTTACGACTTTGCGCCCATGGGCAGCGGGATAATGGTGAAAGGGGTTATTCAAAATATAAGCAGAAGCTTTGCCAGCAACGTAACCCTCGATGTTTCCGACTCACTGAGCGGTCAGTATCAGGAAAAATCACACGTATTCAGGAATCTGGGCAGCATAAAAATGCTCAGCCATAAAGCATTTGAATTTTATGTTCCATCAAAGGATGAAAAAGAGCTGGTCATAGCATATGAGTTTATGCCAGCAGAAGAGGATACGTTCGTTAAACAGGGACAGACATCCGCTGAAACACCAGATTTCTTCTTTCAGCCTATAAAAGGAAAAATCAGGCTTCTTCTTACCAAAAAAGAGAAATAATCTTCACCTGCCCTCCTCAAACACCTGAAGAGGGCAGTAAATTTTCCTCCAACCTATTTTCGATGTTTCGGCAATTCCCTTAAATTTACTTTTTTTACAATAGATGGATATTTTCCGTGTTAAAATAATAACAGAGGTCTGTCTTAAGTAATAATATGGACTGCTCATACCCTATCCATACACAATACTTTATTTGAATCATTTTTCCTGACTGTAAACAGAAGAATCTGAATCGGGGCGCTCAAACAGAAGACCCCTTGCACTCACAATACCATCAATCAATAACATGGTTCTATTTATGTAACAGATTAAAACAAACAAATGCAGGAAAACATCTTCATATTACGTAAACCTGCATATGCGGTTTTTAATGTTAAATAAATTTATAGCACAGTAAACAAGTGTAAGAGCAAGTTTAAAAAGCATATAATATGCTAATAGATAGGCTATTATACATAATACGCCTCACAGGAGGCTTTACTGCAAAAAGGATGTGAAGAATGAGTAATTTCTGCTCTTATAAACTTTTTTTTCAGGCAGAATGAAGACCAGCCTGCATACCAATATTTAATTTTTACCGTAACTTATAATGGTAAAATTGTATACTGCACACAAACACCCTATAATACAGGATTTTTTAGTGTTGACAATTTTAAAACGGTTTACTATTATCTGAACAGAAAAGAAGGTTAATTATAAACTTATATATTAACCTGTATTTTACAATGATTAAGGGAGGCTGCCCACGCTTAAACAAGGTCAGAAAACCACAGGAGTACAGAATTAACTTAGCGAGGTGTTGTTTTTATGGAAAAGTCACATGAGCTTTACTGGAAAAAAGTATTAGGACTCATTCGCAACGTCCTGATCGTATGGTTCTTATGCTCTTACGGAGCAGGAATTATGTTCGCAAGCGCGCTGGACAAAATCAAACTCGGCGGTTATCCCCTCGGTTTCTGGTTTGCACAGCAGGGCTCCATCTATATCTTTGTCGCTCTCATCTTCATCTATGCAAAGCTGATGGGCAAAATTGACGAAGAATTTGATGTAGAAGAAAAGTAAGGAGGGCATAATGAGTTTGCAAGCAACGATTTATCTGGTAGTCGGTTTAACATTCGCCCTTTACATAGGTATAGCATTCTGGGCGCGCGCCGGCAGTACTAAAGAGTTTTATGTAGCAGGCGGCGGCGTTCACCCCATCATGAACGGTATGGCGACCGGAGCGGACTGGATGTCTGCTGCGTCCTTCATCTCTATGGCGGGCATGATCGGCTATATGGGCTACGGCGGCGCTCTGTTCCTTATGGGCTGGACAGGAGGATATGTTCTCCTCGCTATGCTTCTGGCACCTTATCTCAGAAAGTTCGGAAAATTTACAGTACCTGATTTCTTTAAAGCACGTTTCTACTCCGACACAGCAACAATTGTGGCGGTAATTTGTCTTCTGGTAGCTTCAACCACGTATATTATCGGTCAGATGACCGGTGTCGGCGTGGCATTTTCCCGCTTTCTCGGTGTCTCCAATAACGTAGGTGTTGTAGTCGGTATGGCGATAGTTTTTGTTTACGCGGTTTTCGGCGGTATGAAAGGGATTACCTATACTCAGGTTGCCCAGTACTGCGTACTGATCCTCGCGTATACAATCCCCGCGATATTCATATCATTCCAGCTCACAGGCAACCCCATTCCTCAGCTCGGTCTCGGTTCAACTTTCAGCGGTTCAGACATGCACATGCTCGAAAAGCTTGACCACATCGTAAACGACCTCGGCTTCGGGAAGTACACAACCGCACTCCCCGGGGACAGGCTGAATATGTTTGTGTACACTGTTTCGCTGATGATCGGTACTGCGGGTCTGCCCCACGTTATTATCCGCTTCTTCACTGTTCCCAAGGTTAAGGACGCCCGCTCCTCAGCAGGCTGGGCGCTTGTTTTCATAGCGATCCTTTACACAACTGCCCCCGCAGTTGCGGCTATGGCTCGTCTTAACCTTCACGCCACAATCAACACAGCCGTTAAGTCCGGCGGCGATGTTTTCGCCGAAGAGGCAAGCGTTCAGTATGACAGCCGTCCCGAATGGTTCAAACGCTGGGAAGTTACAGGACTCCTCACGTATGAAGACAAAAACGCAGACGGACGCATCCAGTACTACAACGATAAATCAAAGAACGCTGAATTCCTCGCACAGGCAGAAGCAGCAGGCTGGCAGGGCAACGAACTCTCAGTTAACAACGATATTATGGTTCTCGCAAACCCTGAAATCGCAAGGCTCCCTAACTGGGTCATAGCACTTGTGGCGGCAGGCGGTCTTGCGGCGGCTCTCTCAACGGCTGCGGGTCTTCTCCTTGCTATATCATCCGCCGTTTCACATGACCTTCTGAAAAACATGTTCATGAAGGATCTCACAGAAAAAGGCGAGCTGATGGCAGGACGAATCGCAATGGCTGCGGCAATAGTCGGCGCAGGCTACCTCGGCATGAACCCGCCCGATTTCGCGGCAGGCACGGTGGCGATAGCGTTCGGTCTTGCGGCATCATCCATCTTCCCTGCTCTGATGATGGGAATATTCAGCAAAACAATGAACAAACAGGGCGCAATAGCGGGCATGCTCGCGGGTCTTCTCGCCACAATGTTCTATGTCTTTGCTCACACCGGAATATTCTACGTCAAAGGAACTGAATTTTATGCCCTCTTCGGCGGTAAGGACTTCTTCTTCGGAATATCTCCCAACGCCTTCGGAGCAATAGGCGCAGTTATCAACTTCGCAGTGGCTTTCGCTGTGAAGAACATGACAGCACCCGTTCCCTCTCATATAGCTGAGATGGTAGAAAGCGTACGTATCCCCAGAGGCGCCGGCGAAGCCACTGGCGGACACTGATAGACCTCTTTCCTTTGACCAAGCTTGATTAACCAATGCTCCGCCGGAGCGTCTTCCGGCGGAGCGCTTTAAGAAGAAGGTACAGGTTGCCGTAATATTAAAAGGAGTTTTTACATGCATTATTCTTACGTTAGTCTGGCGCTCACATGGGTTTTGTTTCTTGCGCTGTTCCCATTGACCTTTTTCTGGCTCCGCCGCGCGTGGCGTATTTTAATACAGAATAATTACTCTGAGGTCGCTGTCAAACGCGGCGAACCGCCTGCGAACCCCAAAAAATGGGCTCCGTTCGCAGGGACAATAAACCTCGTTGCGGGACTTTTCACTCTCTGGACCGCCTTTGGTGTAATAGCACTCGGCTATCCCTATGATAAGTGGTCTGCAATGGCAGGAATAACCATATGGGGTAAGATTTTCGCGGACTTCATTCTCCGTCAGCAGGCGCACCCTTTTGTGTTCGGCAGGAAGAAGAAGGAAGCGACAGCCGAATAAGCGACTGCTGAACCGTCTTTATATTCATGTTTTTTTCCGAAAAAGTCTCCGACTGGAGACTTTTTTGTTATAATGACTCAAAGCATTCATTCACGGGGTAATACTATGAGCGAGCTTAAGAGACTTTACGAGTGCGAGCCCTTTAAACATATTCCCGCAAAAGCCGCGGATGAGCTTGAGGCGCTGTCCGAAACTGTTGTTTACCCCGACGGCGTCGTTATTTTCACTCAGAAGTCTGAGCCAAGCGGTTATCTTTATTTCATTCAAAAAGGTCAGGTGGAAATAACAGCGGAAACAAGCGAAGGCGTGGAGATGATTGTTGACTACCGGAAATCCGGAGGATTCTTCGGCTGGTCGCCCATATTCACAAGCGAGAGCTATGCCGCCGGAGCAAAAACCACGGAAGCCACTCATTGTCTGCTTATTCCGAAAGAGCCGCTGCTCAGTCTTGCCCAGCAGCACCCTATAATATCGAACTATTTCAGCAAAGCGATCTATTCGCAGATCAGAAAGCTCTATCGAGAAATGACGGAGCACAAATCCCTTGACCCCATGGCGCAGATTGAGGCTTACCCGTTTCAGAAGCGCCTGACTGAAATAATGTCCAGACCTGTCGAAACATGCTCCCTCTCAACCTCTGTGCGGGAAATAGCCATGAAGATGACCGAGCAGGACATAGCAGCCCTTGTGGTATGCGACGGAACGGGGAAGATGACGGGCATCATCACAGAGAGAGACATGGTGCGCAAGGTGCTTGCCACCGACACGGAAAACTGCCTGAGGCATTTTACAGCCAAAGACGTAATGACTCCTGAACCTTATTTCATGACACCGGACACTTATATGTATGAAGCGGCAACCTTCATGCTCCGCCACAGCATAAGACATCTGCCGATCCTTGACGGGCAGAATATTGTCGGCATAGTCTCCATTCAGGATCTGATGAAGTTCCGCAGCCAGAAATCAATGCTCCTCGTGGGCAGCGCAAAAGAGGCGGAAACGATTGAGGAGCTTACCCGCATAAGAGGCGAAATAGTCAAGGTCGCCAAGATACTTCTGGCCGAAAACCGCTCCCATGTGGAAACAATGGAGATACTCTCATACATTCACCACAGCATAATACGCCGCTGCTTTGAGGTGGTGCTTCAGTCTATGGTAAAAGAAGGTCACAGTGTTCCGCCGATAAAATACACCTTCATAATCATGGGCAGCGGAGGGCGTAAGGAGATGCTCCTCGGACCCGATCAGGACAACGGCTTCATATTTGAAGACTATCCGGAGGAGCTCCATGAACAGGTGGAGGCATTCTTCGACCCCTTCGCCGAAAGGCTGGTTTCTGCGCTTGCGGACATAGGCTATCACCTCTGCAACGGAAAGGTGATGGTGAACAACCCAAGCTGGCGCGGGCGGCTTTCGGAATGGAAGGAAAGAGTAAGCAGGTGGATACGTGTGCCCGAACCGCAGAGAGTACGCTATTCGTCCATATTTTTCGACTTCATGCCGATTATCGGTGAGGAATCGCTGTGCGCAAGCCTCAGGGAAACCGTTTTTCAGGAAATAAAAGCCAACCCTCTTTTCCTTTTCCAGATGATGGAGCTGGATTTCAAGCACAAGGTTCCCCTGAATCTCATCGGCAGATTCATAACCTCCGGCGAGAAGGAACACAAAGGCAAGCTATCCCTTAAGGAGAACGGCAGCATCTTTATAGTTGACTGCGCCCGCATGTTCACTCTTCAGGAGGGTGTGCACGCAGTCACAACCCTTGACAGGCTTGATGTTCTCCTTGAAAGGAGGCTGTTCAACAAATCTACCGTTGAGAACCTTAAGGCAGCCTTTGAGTCATTTACCTATCTGCGTCTTCAGAATGAGATAAACCTTATAGAACAGGGTGAGAGCCCCAGCCATTACATGGATCCCGACACCCTGAGCGAGCAGGAGGCGGATCTTCTCAAAGAGGCGTTTAAGGCGACAAGTAAGCTTCAGGATTCAACAAAGAGGTATTTCTCTAAAATAATAGGACGATAAAAACAGAACATGGGCATTTTAACAGCACAGCTTAAAACATAAAATTACATATTTTATTCTCAACACGCCTATTGGCATAATAAATATATATTTTGTCCTTGTACATTTTTAAACAAACGTGTTATTTTCCAGCATTACAGAGGTGGAACATGTCCGTTTATTCCAGACTGACAGAAAACTGCAAAAATTTTCAGAGACATTCCCTTGATAAAGCAGAGATGGATAAAATACGCTCCCTCAGCGGAGACTACGAAAAACTCCATGATTATCTGGCGAAGAAATATCTTGTTTGGGAAAAGGAATACACCTCCCTGTACTGGGGAGAGAAGCAAGCGCCGAGATTTTACGAAAACGGAACCCTCTGCCCGCTTGAAAATATTCTGGGTAAGCACCTGACGACAACGAAGAAAAACAAAGCAGCTATAATATGGAAAGGCGCCGACCACGCTCAGATGGTATACACATACCAGTCACTTTACTCCGAAATAATAAAATGCGCCTCCGCGCTGAAAAAACTCGGACTGAAAAAGGGGGACAAAGTTCTTCTGCATCTGCCGAACATACCCGAGCTTATCATTTCCATGCTCGCCTGTGTCAAACTGGGCGCGGTGCACATTGTTTATCACACAAGCTACTCCACAGACTCTCTTGCGGACAGAATAAACGACTGCCGTCCGAAGGTAATAATCACGGCGGACGGAACGGTAACAGCCAATCAGAACCTGAAAAGCAAACTGGACAACGCCCTCATCATATCGGATCATCAGCCTCAGTACTGCATAGTTGTTGAGCGGGTATCAAAAAGGGTACACATGAAACCGCTGAGAGACATCTGGTTCCATGATCTGATAAGCGATGAGCACTACTCCATAGCCAAAAACCATGGACAGGAATACGCGCGGGCGGAAGACCCGATGTTCATGCTGTATACCTCGACCAATATGAAAGACCCCAAAGCCCTTGTGTTCCATACCGCGGGCTATCTCCTTTGGGCGTATTTCTCTTATCTGCTGATGTTTGACGCGCGGGACACGGATACCTTCTGGTGCACGGCGGACATAGCGTGGATAACCGGACACTCCTACCTTGTGTACGGTCCGCTGATGGCGGGTGAAACTGTTCTGGTGTTTGAAGACACCATAGACATGGACAACGCACACAGATTTTACGATATATGCGATAAATTCTGCGTAAACAAACTCTACACCAGACCGTCGATATTGAAATCTCTTATGAACGCATCGCAGAAAAAGAAAAAGTATATGAAGCTGGACACCCTTGAGCTGATAGCCACCGGCGGTGAAAAAATGACCGACGATGTGAGAGAATGGACAGCAAAGGCGCTGGGTAATTATAACGCCGCCCTTTTCGACATATACTCTATTACCGAGACAGGAGGCGCTATTGCGTCAGCCATACCCGGTTATGAGGAATGCCGCCCGGGTACAGTGGCAAAGCCCCTTCCCGGAGTGTCTGTGAAAATTATAAACAGCGCCAGCGGTGAAATTCTCCCCGAACCGGGCACTCAGGGCGCTCTGGTTCTGGACAAGCCTATGCCTTCACTATGCAGAACTATAAATAATTCCTATGACACTTATAAAAAAATTTACTGGAAATCTTATAATAATAATGTATTCTTCAAAACAGGAGACTCCGCCGAAATCAATTCAGAGGGTTATCTCACCCTCAAAGGCAGGCTGGACGATGTTCTCCATCTGGGCGGTAAAAGGCTCAGCTTGATTGAGATTGAAGAAGCGATAAAAACACACGACAATGTTGAAGATTGCGCCGTGGTCAGCATTCCCGATGAGAAACGCGGGGATGCCCTTATTGCGTTCTGCGTTCTTAAAAAAGAGATAGACGAAAGTTACCACGACACCACTGTCAGAGAATTGAGAGAGCGGATTATTGAAGAAATCGGAGAAATCGCCCTGCCCAGTGAAATACGTTTCACAAGGACACTGCCGAAATCTCCCGACGGGGTAATTCTCCGCGATCTGCTTAAAGATATAGCAATGCAGATGTAAAGGGGTTTAATTTGAAGATCAGAGACATAATGACAACAAAGGTCGTTACCGCAAGACCTGACGAGACGATAAAAGAGGTTATTCTACGCCTCAGAACAAACAAAATTTCGGGTCTTCCTGTTGTTAACAGCAGCAACAAAATAGTGGGTGTTTTCAGTGAGTCGGATGTTATGATGGCGCTGCCCGACATCCTTAACGATGCGGACGCCATTCCGCTCATCGACATCAAAGAACTTACGGACAATTCTGTCCGCATGGTTATGTCTGAGCCGAGATACACCGTGAGCCCTGATGCCGATGTTAAGGAAGCGGCAAGGATCATGCTTGAAAAATATGTCCATCGTCTTCCAGTAATAGAAAACGAAGAACTTATCGGGCTGGTTTCTCTCGGTGATGTACTGAAAGCTCTCTCACGCTGAAATCATAAGAGATTTCGGGATTGCGGTCATAGGCAGTCCCGAAAAACAGCGCCTGCTCTATTTTCCGAACAGCCTTACCAGTGTCTCTCCGTACGGAGCTTTTATAATGCCTTTCTCTGTGATAATTCCGGTTATCAGTTCATTCGGCGTTACATCAAAAGCCGGATTACACACCTTAATATTCTCGGGTGCCGTGCGTCTCTCCCCGAAGGATGTTACTTCCTCGGCATCCCGTTCTTCTATCTCAATATCAGCGCCGCAAGCGGTGGCAAGATCCACAGTTGATGAAGGGCAGGCAACATAGAAGGGTATGCCGAAATGCTTCGCCATGACAGCGACACCCAGTGTGCCTATTTTATTGGCGACATCCCCGTTGGCGGTTACCCTGTCAGTTCCGACTATCACAAGATTTATCCATCCCTTTGCCATTACAGAGGCAGCCATATTGTCGCATATCAGCGTAACATCGAGCCCTGCGCGCTGAAGCTCCCATGACGTAAGTCGCGCGCCCTGAAGAAGCGGTCGTGTCTCATCGGAAAAAACCCTGAACCTGCGCCCCTCAGCATGAGCTGTATACATCGGCGCGGTTGCCGTGCCTATACCCGATGTGGCAAGAGAGCCCGCGTTACAGTGGGTAAGCACCCCTGCCTCTTCTTTAATCAGTCCTGCGCCGTGCCTGCCTATGCCCTCACATATGGCGCGATCCTCGGCGTGTATGAGCTCCGCTTCGGTCACAAGGAGCCTGTACATCGCCTCCGCACTGTCCAGACCGCTTTCGCTCACTCTGCCGACAATCCTCTTTAACGCCCAGCTCAGGTTAACTGCGGTAGGGCGTGATGAATTAAGATATTCGGCGCAGCGGGCGAGCTCTTTCAGAAATCCGTCCGCAGAAAGACGAAGCTTATTCCTCATCCCTACGGCAAGACCGTATGCCCCTGCTATGCCTATTGCCGGAGCCCCCCTGACCTTGAGCCTTTTTATGGAGTCCCAGACCTGTTCGGCGTTTTCCTGTTTCTCGGATATTATCTCAAGAGGGAGCAGGGTTTGGTCAAGGAAATAGAGTTCACCGTTTTTCCATTCAACGGTTCCGGGCAGCTTAAAAGAAGTATTCATTATTCACCGGATGAAAATTTATAATAACCTAATCGGCAAGCATGCGCAGCTTTTCGGCGCATTCTTTTGATATTTCATATATTTCTATGCCTGTCCAGTGCTCGTCGAACCACACGGCACGCCCCTTCATGATCCCCACAAACAGAGTATCGTACCCCGGGTGCTCACCCGCGTCTCCGATTCCTAAATTTTTCACCTTGTCATAGGTTCCGATTTCAAGAACAGCCGAGCCTCTCAGTTTTCCGTTGTCTTTGACACGCATGCCGTTTTCTGATATGTCCACGACCTTGAAGGATTCAAACAACTCGCCCTCACCTTCCTTTCGTATAAAAAACTCAGTACGAAGCTGCGTTCGCTGATGAGAACGCTTTTCTCTTTCAAACAGACCCATTATCCACACACCGGAAAAAAATTATATTTTTTAATACTACACTTAAAATAACAGCTATTCAAGCAGTCCGTTGATAAATAGGCTTATATTTTCAATTACGCTGAACAGCCCGCAGATTGTCCGGAGGTCAAACCTGATTAACATTTAACCGATGATATGAGGGAGTGAGTAAAAATTAAGCATAATGATTGATAATTAAAGGTTATTTTATTATTTCCATCTTAAGGAAAATGTTGACACATAAAGGCGCAATCAGCTATTCTTAGATATAGGGGAGCGCTGCGGACCTGCGCCTGTTCCCTCTTGACCGTTCTTTTTTGCGGCGGTCTTACCTTTTTTCTCAATAAGTTAAACAGTATGTAATTCCCTGAACCGGATTACAGCACAGCTAAACTCTGTGGTGCGGCTCGGGGACAAATAAAGGAGGAAAAGCATGAGGAAACTTACAGTTCTTATTGCGGCTCTTTTCATAGTCGCAGCAGCAGTTCCCGTTTCTTTCGCCAAAACTACTTTCGTTACGATAGGTACAGGCGGCGTTACCGGGGTTTACTATCCCACAGGCGGAGCAATCAGCCGCATGGTAAACACAAAGTCAAAAGAATACGGCATCAAAGCCACTGTTGAATCAACAGGCGGTTCAGTTTACAACGTCAACGCCGTCCTCGCAGGAGACCTTGAGTTCGGCATCGCCCAGTCAGACATTCAATATAAAGCATTCTACGGACAGGATGAATGGAAAGACAAAGGACCTCAGAAAAAACTCAGATCCGTTTTCTCCGTTCACCCCGAAACAATCACCCTCATTGCTTCAGAGGCAAGCGGTATCAAAGACATAATGACCCTCAAAGACAAAAGAGTAAATGTGGGCAACCCCGGTTCCGGTCAGCTCCAGAACTCCAAAGACCTTTTTGAAGCCTTCGGGATTAAGGAAAGCGACCTCAAAGCGGAATATATCAAAGCTGTTGAAGCCCCCGGTCTTCTTCAGGATGAAAGGCTTGACGCTTTCTTCTACACAGTGGGACACCCCAACGGCAATATAAAGGAAGCTACCTCAGGCAGAATCAAGGTTATGATAGTGCCCATAACCGGCGCCCCCGTTGACAAGCTCATTGCCAAGTACCCATACTACGCGAAGGCTAAAATATCTCTTAAGGACTACCCCACCGCAATTAATAAAACAGATATTGAGAGCGTGGGCGTGAAGGCTACTCTCGTTACCTCGGCAGATGTGGACGCTAACGTGGTTTACGCCATCACCAAAGAGGTTTTCGATAACTTTGAAGAATTTAAGAAAATCCACCCTGCTTTCGCAAACCTTGAGAAAGAGGAACTGCTTCAGGGTCTTTCCGCTCCGATACATCCCGGCGCGCTTAAGTACTACAAAGAGGCGGGACTCGATAAGTTCATAGACAAGTCTCTTATCCAGTAATCTAAAAATTTTTAAAGAGCATCCGCCCTCAGGGGCGGGTTTTCTTTTTATTCAAGGGGTTTCTATGAGCAGAAAAATTAAATCAGCAGAAGAGTTTCTGCGAGAGGAAACGGGGGAGATAAGGCACCTCCGCAAATTTGAGCGCATTCTTATCGGCGTCATAGCAGTGGCATGGGCTCTCTTCCAGCTTTCACTGGCAAGCTGGCTCATTCTTGACAGCACAAAAACAAGGGCAATACACCTCGCATTTGCGATCGTTCTTCTTTTTCTTAACATCCCTATAGTGAAAAAACCCTCGGGATGGCTTAAAAAACTAGTATCATTAAATAAGATAAGTATTCTGGACTACACTCTGGCAGCAGTCGGAGCCGTTTCCGCGCTTTACATCATGCTGGCGTGGGAAGGGCTGGCTACCCGTCAGGGTGCGCCGATTACCATAGACATTGTAGCGGGTCTCGCTATCCTTGTGCTTCTGCTGGAAGCTACAAGACGCTCAATAGGACCGGCACTCACAGTGATAGCACTCGCATTCACAGCTTACGCCTTCCTCGGACCCCACATGCCCGATGTTCTGGCGTTCAAGGGTGTTTCTCTTAATAAATATCTCAACCAGATCTCACTTTCCACGGAAGGAATATACGGAATCCCCCTCGGAGTTTCCGCTTCTATAGTTTATCTGTTCGTTCTTCTCGGCTCCATGCTTGACAAAGCGGGAGCGGGCAAGTTTTTTATCGATCTGGCACTTTCTCTTCTCGGCAAATACAAGGGCGGACCGGCTAAAGCGGCAATAGTCGCAAGCGGGCTCACCGGACTTGTCTCCGGTTCCAGTATCGCCAACGTGGTAACAACGGGAACATTCACTATACCTCTCATGAAAAAAGTCGGCTACCCCGCCAAGAAAGCGGCTGCCATCGAAGTTGCCGC
The DNA here is from genome assembly GCF_004087915.1 of Geovibrio thiophilus. Taxonomy (NCBI): domain Bacteria; kingdom Pseudomonadati; phylum Deferribacterota; class Deferribacteres; order Deferribacterales; family Geovibrionaceae; genus Geovibrio; species Geovibrio thiophilus. Next base: position 1,458,885 of record NZ_CP035108.1, on the reverse strand, counting down.
CAGCACGGACGGGCAGATAATGCCCCCTATCATGGGCGCTGCCGCCTTCATCATAGCGGAGTACGTCAATGTACCATACCTTGAGGTGGTTAAAGCGGCTGCGATACCGGCTTTTGTTTCATACACGGCGCTTTTCTACGTTGTACATCTCGAAGCAAGCAAGCTCGGCATGAAGGGGCTTCCAAAAGAGGAGATACCCGGTTTTTTTGCCACGCTTAAGGGCGGTCTGCATTATATGCTCCCCATTGCCATGCTTGTTTATGAGCTTGTTGTTCTCCGTCACTCGCCGGAAAAAGCGGCGTTCAACGCTATCATTGTTCTTATCGCCATAATACTTGTGCGCGGGATAAGAAACGGACTGAAGGATAAAGCCATAGGACTCGGCAAAGGCTTTTTCGATTCAGTGATGACAATGTGTCAGGGATTTATAGCGGGCAGCAGAAACATGGTTGCCGTTGCCCTTGCCACAGCATCCGCAGGCATCATAGTCGGTGTTGTGAACATGGGCATCGGCGGCATGATCACTATGATCGTTGAGCAGCTTTCCGGAGGCAGCATATTCCTGCTTCTTATAATAACAGCTATTGCCAGCCTTCTTCTCGGCATGGGGCTTCCGACAACCGCCACATACATAGTCATGGCATCTCTCACCGCGCCGATCATTGTTGAGGTGGGAGGTTTGTACGGATTTGTTGTTCCGCTCATGGCGGCACACCTCTTCTGCTTCTATTTCGGCATACTGGCGGACGATACTCCCCCTGTGGGGCTTGCGGCGTACGCTGCGGCGGCAATAGCGGATTCCGACCCCATAAAGACCGGACTTCAGGGCTTTGCGTATGACATGCGCACGGCGATTATTCCGTTCTTTTTCGTATTCAACACTGACCTTATCCTGCATGATATTTTCAGCTGGACTCAGGGCATCTTGGTTTTCGTGATGGCATGCTGCGGAGCATTTGCCTTTACAAGCGCCGTTCAGGGCTGGTATATAACAAGGAACAAGTGGTATGAAATACCCTTCTTCCTGTTTGCGTGCCTTGTACTTTTCCATCCGGGCTCGATAAATGAGTATCTGAACATACCCGAAAGCAGCAGATACCTTGTTTACCTGATTGGTCTCGGAGTTATGGGACTTCTTTATCTGGAACAGAAGTTCAGAGCGGGAAGACAGACTGCATAAAGAAAACACGGGCGGGGCGAAAACCCCGCCTTACTTTTTTCAGGTGAAATATGAAAGAACCTCTCCCCATAAGCGATACGATAAAAAGCATGCCCGTCTCGGCTACCCTCGGCATAAACGAACGCAGCAACGCGATGATACTGGCGGGGAAAAAAGTTTATAAGCTCGGTCTGGGGCAGTCGCCCTTCCCCGTTGCGGCTCCTGTGATACAGGCGCTTAAGGATAATGCCCGCCAGAAGGATTATCTGCCGGTGCGGGGTCTGAAAGAACTCAGAGAAGCAGTTGCCGCGTACTACGGCAGGGCTCAGGGGCTCGGCTTCACATGGGATGATATAATCATAGGTCCCGGTTCAAAGGAGCTTATGTTCATCCTTCAGCTTGTGTACGATGCAGATCTCCTTCTCCCTTCACCAAGCTGGGTATCCTACGCTCCTCAGGCAGCGCTGACAGGAAGGAGAGTATGCTGGCTTAATACGGAAAGAGATAATAAATGGCTTCTCACGCCGGACACACTGGAGGCAGAGTGCGCTAAAGACCCCGCAAGACCGAGAGTCCTGCTCCTCAACTATCCCAACAACCCCACAGGTTATTCATATAATGCGGATGAGCTTCATGCCCTCGCCGAAACCGCCCGCAGATACGGCGTGCTGATACTCTCGGACGAGATTTACGGCGAAGTAAACCATGACGGAAGCCATGTATCGATCGCCAAATTCTATCCCGAAGGCACAATAGTGTCCGGCGGACTCAGCAAATGGTGCGGCGCAGGCGGATGGAGGCTCGGAACCTTCGCTGTTCCCACGGGGCTCAGAAAAATAGTCGATGCCATGGCAGTTGTCGCAAGTGAAACCTTCACATCAGTGAGCGCACCGATTCAGTATGCGGCAGTGAAGGCGTTCACTCCTGATAAGGAGATAGATGCCTACCTCTTTCACTCAAGGAAAGTGCTCAAAGCCCTCGGAGCATACTGCGCTGACACCCTCAGAAATGCCGGAGCGGAACTCGTGAGACCGGACGGCGGATTCTACCTTTTTCCGGACTTCTCGCCGCTCAAGGATAAGCTGTCTGCACGGGGAATACATGACTCCGCTGAAATGTGCGAAAGGCTTCTTGAGGAAACAGGGGTTGCCACTCTTGCCGGAAGCTGCTTCGGGCGCCCTGCGGACGAACTCACCCTTCGTCTGTCATACGTTGACTTTGACGGCGGGGCGGCAATAGAGGAATCAGCCGAACTTGGCGCTGAAGCGGTTCTCGGAGAAGATTTCCTCAGAAAGAGATGCGGAAACACAATGGAAGCCATTGACGCCATGAGCGTATGGTTCGGGAAATAGAAATAAGCCGGACGTTAAAACATCCGGCTTATTTATTTTATCAGTTGGTAACAGATTTCAGACAGTAGAGCGAAATATCCAGCGGTGGAAGAGTCTGCGCTGGAAGACCTTTCAGGTAATCCACCAGAGGCACGCTGTAGAGTATGCTTGTGTCCTCGAAAATAGTAGGATCATCCTCCCTCACTCTGGCGAAGGAAAGATAGTTGTCCTTACCGAGAGCTGTAAATGAGTTTGTAGCCACAGTATACACAGTATTCGCCGATATATTCGACCAAGCCTCAGTGTCACGATCCTGAACTTCCACATTTGTAATAATGCTCACGTTGTCCCCGCTGAGGTTAACATCGTAGCGGAGTCCCGAAGAATAAGGGAAAGCGCCGGAAGAGCCGGAATGTATCGAATACCACGCCGCCTCGTTTAGCACCTGCACTATATCGGAACCTTTCATATCAAGCATTACCACAGTATTTGAAAACGGGAGAACAGCTATGGCGTCGCCTGCTGTGAGCTGACCTGACATAAGAGGAGTCCTCACACCGCCTGCGTTCTGGATTGCCACATCGATTTTATGGTTGGTGTTTTTGAAGGCTTCAGCCACAACCCATGCCGCATAGCTTCCCGTCGGAGTCTGGGAGGCGGTGAAGACAGTGGGAACCCGCGTATTGTCCATAGTCACTGTCACAGTGCCTATGACTTCGTTAAGAGAAGCATCCTTCTGAGCCCGATAGGGTTCAATGATGTCGTCTATAGTCTGATCGACTGCCGCTACAGTGAGTATCGGAGATCTTTCTATTGCTGCGAGTATCTGAGTCTTAACTTCGGCGGTGACTTCGGCAAATCCGGAGCCGCCGTCTCTCTGAAAAACGTCGCTCACAGGGAGAATAATGCTGCCGTTTACCATTGTCACAACGCCGTCTTTGTTGAAGTCAATATCCAGAACACCGACTCCGTATGCGTAGCACCATGCGGTAACTATGTGAACAGGCTTGCCGTCCGCTCCGGTTACAGTTGTGGGGTACGCGCCGAGATCTTCGTTCTCGAATCCGTCGTGAGTGTAGCCGTCAAACGGACCTGTCTGGCTGCCGAAGGAAGGGGCGAGACCTATTTCGGCGAGGTCATCTGTATCCCCGAGAAGGTCATGGGTATCCCCGCCGACAATTATATCAATTCCGGGAACATTTTTTGCGAAGAGTATGTCGTTGTAATACCCTACATGGCTCACAAGGATGATCTTGTTTATGCCCTGAGCCTCAAGCTCCGCCACGTTCGCCTTAGCAGATTCAATTTCATCATCAAAAGTGATGTTGTCTGAAGCCATGGAGGAGTTTTTGGTTTTTTCGACCTTCAATATGCCGATAATACCTACCTTCTCTCCGTCTATCTCTTTGATTATATAAGGTTTTATCCGGTCTTTAACTCTGTAGAGAGGGCTTGCGGATTCAGGGTGCATATTTGAGGAGAGAATGGGGAAATCTGTCATTTCGATGAGTTCCGCCAGACGCTCGTCACCGTCATCAAATTCGTGATTCCCGAGGGTGTAGCTGTCCAGTCCGAGTTCATTGAACACCTTGAAATCAACCTCTCCGTGAAAAAGAGAGAAGTACAGAGTTCCGGCAAGCTCGCCGCTGTTCACAACTATACTGTTAGCGTTCCTTTTCTCCTTGATAACGGTTGCAAGGCGGGCGAATCCGCCCAGCTCCATTCTGGTTGTGATATTGTCGATCTTGAGATCGTAGCTTCCGCTGTCAAGGTATGAGTGGTGATCATTGGTGTGAATCAGCCTGACAGAAACAGGCGAGTGCTCTTCGGCTTTTTTGCTGCTTCCGCTTCCGCATGCGGTAATGACCACAGCACAAAGTACCGCCAGAGCGGTCAGAAGCATTTTTTTTCTGTTCCTCATGAACATAGAATGCAACCTCCAAATTAATTGCTGAGTGAAGGCTACATGTAATTATATTGAAAATTGTTATCTTAAAGTTAAAGAAAAGTTCCGAATGTCAGAGAGAAAAAAGCGGGGTATGACACCCCGCCTGATTTTTTATTTTTTAAGTCCCGTGCATTCATGTCTGGTAACATGCACACTCACCGGGCAGTTGCGGATCATCTTCTCCGCCGTTGTCCCGTAAAGAAAGCGTTTAACGCCTCTTTTGCCGTGAGAACCTATAACAAGCAGGTCGTAAGACTTGCTCTCTATCTCGTGCAGCCCTTCCTCATAAGGCACACCCCTTCTGACAAGAGAGTCCCATGTAACTTCCTTAAGAAGCGGAACTTCCTCTTCAAGGCGGCAGAAGGAGGCTTCCGCCTCATCTATTATCTTCCTGTTTATGGCATCAAGCTCCTTTTCAAATACATAAAGATCGAAATGAGCCTCGTCATGAGCTACATGCAGAACGCTGAGCTCAGCGCCGAACTTCATGGCAAGCGCTGCCGCTGTCTCCACAGCAAGGTTTGAGTCCTTTGAAAAATCGGTCATAACCAGTATTTTTTTATATTCCATAATAAACCCCTCTCAGGTTTTAATCTTTGCCGAAAAGCTTCTGTATGATGCTCTGATACCTTTTCTCTATGGCATGTCTCTTCTTTTTCAGTGTGTTGGTGAGGTCTTTTCCCGGTTCAAAATCATTCTCCATGAAGTGAATGTTATGCACTTTTTCGTGGGGCTTAAAACCTTTTTTGGCATTCAGGAGCTTGTTTATCTCCCGTTTTGCCTGTTCTATGACTCTGCTGTCCTTCAGCATGTCCTGAGCATCGTGCACCATGTTCTCAATCTTGGGCAGGAACGCTTCCTTAAGCTTTTCAAGGTCAGGGACAATGAGCGCTCCGAGCCCCTTCCTGTCCTGACCGACGAGAACGGCATCCTTAACGAAGGGCAGCTTGGTGATGGTGGATTCGATGCGGCTGGGGTCAATATTTTCCCCGTTGGCAAGAACTATTATCTCCTTTATGCGTCCGGTTATCACAAGCTCTCCGGTGCGGGTAAGCTTGCCGAGATCGCCTGTTTTCAGATAACCGTCCGCTGTGAAAGTTTTTTCGTTTTCTTCATCATTATCATAGTAGCCGGGCATGACCTGCCTGCCCTTAACCTGAATCTCTCCCTCAACCCCTGCGGGGAGAGGTCTGTTCTCGTCGTCGGTTATTCTCAGCAGCGTGTTTCCCACAGCAGGTCCGAGGGTTCCGAAGATTTCACAGTTAAGTGCCCTGCCCGCTATGGCGGGGGCACATTCGGTCATACCGTACGCGTTGATGATTCTGATACCCAGAGCGTCGATCCATTCATCCAGATACTGGGGCAGACTGCCGCCGCCGCTGATGGCAAGCCTCATTCTGCCGCCGAACTTTGCCTGAACAGCCTTAAGCTTCTTCGCCGCCAGAAGATTCAGCGGGTAAAGAGCGCAACACGCGGCAAAAGCCTTAAAATCATTTATTAGTTTAGTCATTTTCGGTTCTTTCTCAAATACGGGAAGATGCCCTTTCAGTCGGCGCTTGTTTCTTTTATAAGCGGCTGAGACCGCCACAAGCGAAGTGAAAATTCTGTGCTTCGTCTTTCCCTGCTTCTCAAGAGCAGCGTTAACCTTGGTGTACATGGACTCCCACAGGCGGGGAACGGTGGCAACGATTGTCGGTTTGTAATGCTCAAGGTCAGCGGAGAAGGTTTTAATGGATGAATATATCGTACAGCAGCCGCTCATAAGTGCCGCATATTCCGCAGCGCGTTCAAATATGTGCCATGTGGGAAGGATCGAAAGCCATGTGTCGTCGGGTCTGAGAGCTATCAGCCACGGAATAACCTCAAGATTGTACATAATATTGTCATGGGTGAGCATAACCCCTTTGGGAACACCCGTTGTACCTGATGTATAGATAAGAGTGAAGACATCTTCCTTGAAAAGCTTGTGCTTCCTCGCCCTGAAACGGGCTATGTCCTCATCTGAGATTGTCCGGTCAGTGAGAAGATCGTTGTACGTATATATGCGGGAAAAAATTTTGTGTCTGTGCTCTCCTTCCATGATGAATACGCCCTTCACTCTCTCCAGAGTGTTTACAAAGGCTTTATGATCATCATAGAGCTTCTCCGTCTCGAAGATAATGAACTCACAGCCCGAGTGCTCCATGATGAAGGAAAGCTCCTGCTCCGGACATTCGCTGCCTCGGGGAACACTGATTGCGCCCAGCGAAACAAGGGCAAGGTCGGTCACTATCCATGAATATCTGTTATCGGAAAGGAGAAGAACACGTGTGTCCTTGACTATCTTTTTTTCCGCAAAAGAGCGGGAAAGGAGAAGAACATCCTCAAAAAGCTTCTCAAAAGTTACTTTGTGTTCCTGCTCTGCTGATCTGTATATGAATGCCGTGTTATTTTTATGTCTGTCCACTGACTGAATAAAAGAGTGAAAAAGGGTTTCAGGGTTCTTGTTTTTTTTGTTCATCACCACTATCCCGACCGATTATTAAAGATAAGATTATAAAACAATTATGACATGGAAAAAAGCATTATTTTAAACGGCGGGGCTCAATGACGACATACGGGAAAACAGATATTTAACAGGTGCGGGAAAGGCTTCCCGCACCGTATCATCTTTTAAAATGACTGAACTTCTTTAACTTCGGGAATCTGGTCTTTGAGTCTGCCTTCAACTGCATGCTTCAGCGTCATAGTGCTGAAGGGGCAGCTTCCGCACGCGCCGGTAAGCTGTACTTTAACTATTCCGTCTTCAGTAACACCGAGAAGCTCTATATCGCCTCCGTCCGCCTGAAGAGCGGGTCTTACCTGCTCAAGGACTGCTTCAACTCTTTCTTTCAAGCTCATTAATTTCCTCCGGTTGCAGCGCTTTTTATCTCTTCTTTCATTTTCTGAACTATTGCGGGGTCTTCGCCTTTTCTGATGTAGAAGTCCTTAAGAGCTTCTTCAATAGCTTCCTCCGCCATTACCGAGCAGTGGATTTTCGCAGGGGGAAGACCGCCGAGTGCGTCAACTATCGCCTGATTTGTAAGGGCGAGGATTTCCTCAACCTTTTTACCTTTTATAAGTTCAGTAGCCATTGAGCTGGAAGCTATAGCCGCTCCGCAGCCGAATGTCTTGAATTTAACGTCTTTAACTATTCCTGCGTCATCTATGTCGAGGAAAATTTTCATAACATCGCCGCAGGCGGGGTTTCCCACTTCTCCGACAGCGTTTGCGCCCTCTATTTCACCCATGTTGCGGGGATTCATAAAGTGATCCATCACTTTTTCGCTGTATGGTCCTTTTGCCATTGTAACCTCCTAGTTTCCTTTGTTGTAAGCGGGAGACATTTCGCAAAGTCTTGTAACGATACCGGGCAGCTCCTCAAGAACCTTGTCCACTTCCGCGTCAGTTGTATAACGGGAAAGGGAGAAAGTAATTGATCCGGCGCAAATATCGCTCGGTACCCCAACCGCCGTCAGAACAGGAGAGGCCTGAAGGTCTTCCTCGTCTTCGGCAAGGATGTTTGATGAGCAGGCTGAGCCGCTCGCCGCATATATTCCCTTAAGAGCAAGCCACATAAGAAGCGATTCACCCTCTATAAACTCTATCCAGAAACTGACGTGTCCGGGGAGCCGGCGTTCAGGATGCCCCGTAAAATGCAAAAAGTCAAACATATTTGCAAGCCCTTCCCAGAGCCGTTTTGAGAGCCTTTTCATTTCAGCGGAGTATAGGTGCATTTCCGCCTTGGCTATGCGTGCCGCTTCGCCCATGCCCACAATTGCCGCAACATTTTCAGAGCCGCTTCTGTAGCCGAACTCCTGATGTCCGCCCTGCATGAGAGAGGCGACTTTTGTCCCTTGTCTTATGTAAAGAGCCGCCGCTCCTCTGGGTCCGTAAAAATTCTGCGCGGAGAGAGAAAGAAGATCGCAGTTAAGCTTATTAACGTCAACTTCGATATGCCCTGCTCCGGCAATTGCGTCTATATGATAAAGAACGCCTTTTTCCTTACAAATTCTGCCTATTTCCTCATTGTGCTGAACAGTGCCGATCTCGGGGTTGCCGAGCATCACTGAAACAAGAGCCGTGTCGGAGCGGATAGCTTTTTTGAGGTCTTCAAGGTTAATGAGACCGTTCTCCGCCACTCTGAGCTTGGTTATTTCATAGCCGTCGTTCATGAAGGATATAAGCGGGTTCTGCACGGAAAAATGCTCAATTTCGCTTATGATAACGTGTTTTTTGCTGTCCTGACGCTTAAGCACCCCTTTTACCGCAAGGTTGTTGGACTCTGTGCCGCAGGAGGTGAAGATCACTTCCTCTTCCTCCGCTCCGATAAGCTCTGCAACGTGCCTTCTCGCCTCCTGCACCGCCTCAAAGGATTCTCTGCCGAGGGGGTAAAAGTGGGCGCTGGGGTTGCCGTAATACTCCGTAAGAAACGGGAGCATTTTATCAACCACTCTGCTGTCGGGTCTGGTTCCGGCAACATTATCTAAAAAAGCCATCCTATTCTCCTGTCAGTTCTTTCAGGTGTGATACTATCTGACCCGTCAGAACTTTTATATAATCGCCCGTGAAGCTTATCATGCTTCCGGACGGATGCTTTATAACTCCGATGCCGTCATTCTCCATGGCTTCTTCCAGACTTGAGGCGGTAAACTCGTAAAACATGCCGCCTTCTTCCGCAAAAACAACATTATCCCCGAGGAAAAAATCCGCAAGGAAAACGGTGGAAACCGGAATGATTCTGAAATTAAAGGTCATCCCTGTGGTTTCTTCAAGCCTTTTTTTGTAACCGCTCATAATGTTTCGGCTGTCGTCCCCGCCGAGAAGAACATTAAAGGCTACCCTCTCCTCAAAAACTTTTGAATTGTCCCGCCCGAAGGAGAATAGGTTTCTCGTCTGGCTGATCAGATCGTCTATGGCATTTCTGCCGAAAAGAGCAGCAGGCATAAGCAGACTGCCCCTCACTTTAGATCTGTCGCCCTGAAAACGGCGGGCAATGTACTCAATGGGCTCAGCTACTTCATAAAGATCATCATAACCGCTGAAAATCCCAGTACAGTCTATTATTGAGCCGTCCAGCTTCCGTAAGGTGTCAGCATGGATTCCCGGATCGCCGAGTATTACTGCTATTTCCTCATCCCCGAGGTCTTTTATGTTTTTCGCCTCGTAAGCGGGTTTTTCCGCTGCTATAGCGGGCAAAAAGTCCTCAGAAGAGTAGATGCTGACCCCAAGCAGGGGAAGTTCTTCTTCTATCCTGCCCAGAACTTCGCCGAGCAGGAGTGAATCGTTAGCGTAAACGGCAGCTTTCATGCCTTTCATATTATTCGCACCATAAATGTCTCTTTTAGAATAAGTTTGCGGATACTAAATTGCAAGGATTAATTCTGCTTCTGATAAATAAGCTTTCCAGCGGCGTCATATGAAAATTTCAGATTTTTGACCGGCTTTCTGTACTCGCCGAAGCCTCTGTAGCGGTTGTTTTTATCATGCACCTCAGCCACGGCGGCATTGCCGAGGTTGAGTATAAAGTAATCCTTAAACTCCACAGTTCTTTCGATACCTTTTTCCGCTATGAAGTCATAAACCGTTCCGTTGTCCACCTCTATATTCACCCAGCAGACATCGCTGAAAGTCAGAACAACAGCTCTCATTCCGGGCGCCGGAGAAGGAACACTCGCGGGGAGCGGCTGAGGCTGAGCCGCAGCCGACTGAACAGATGCGGGGGTACTGTCGGCGGGCTTGGTTTCCGACGGAGCATCAGGGCTTTCCACAACATCCGGAGAAACAGCGGAGGAGTTATCCATAGGCTCAGCCTGAGGGATAACATCCTGCGGTCCGGCATCGTTCTGAACCGGCTCGGTTTCGGTTATATTTATTTTCGTTTCCTTTTTATTCATAGCGTCATTGTTTTTCATGGACATAAAGAAATAAGCGGCGGCAATCACAAGCACGATAACTATGATGAGAGCGGTCACAAATCCCACAGGGCTTTTCCTGTCTATGGGTTCGTGGGTTACAGGTGAGGAGACATAATGAATCTCCCTGTCGAACGATTCCCTTGTGCATTCCTCGTCAAAGAGAACTTCCACTTCTTCCGGCGCAAGTTTGAGAAAGTTTGCGTAGGTTTTTACAAAATTTCTGGCATGAATATAGCTGGGAAGCCTGTTGAAATCCCCTGCCTCAAGCCTGAGAAGTATCTCTTCGCTTATTCTGGTTTTTTCGGTAATAGTGTCAAAATTTATATTCTTGTTTATTCTTTCGTTTTTAAGAAGCTCACCGAGTTTACTCATTCATCAACCCCAATCTTTTCATTAGCTCGCCCGCCCTTTTGCTCTGAGGCGTATCGGGAAAAACCTCAAGAAGATGCTCAAGGAAAGGGACGGCTTTGGAATACTCTCTGCTGTCAAAATAAAATTCCGCAGCGGTAAGGTGGTTTTCCGGATCATCTGAAATCATCTCCGCTGTTTTCAGCATTGTTTTCTCTGCCTTTGCCTTGTCGCCGAGTTTTATATACGTATTAAAAAGAAGCCTGTAGGCGTCCGCGTATCTTCTGTTTATGTTCAGAGCCCTGTCCAGATAAGAAGGGACACGGCTGTATCTTCCTGCGTCATAAAGCGCGTTGGCGGCGTTGTACAGCGCCATGATCTGGTACGGATAACCCGGATCGGCTATTACTCTGTCCCAGTAGTCAACCGCTTCATTGAGCCTGCCTGTTCCCGCCATGATGGCTGCGTAGGCGTTCATGTATTCCGAATCGTTCGGCTTTTTCTCAAGGGCTTTTTTGATAAAGGGCTCCGCCTCCGCGTAGCGCTCCTTCTTCATAAAGAAGAGCCCCATTGTGTAGAGATACTTATCATTATCCTGAGCAAGCTGAAGAGCGCTTTCCAGTTCCTGATAAGCCTTGTAGTCTGTAGATGTGTTGAGGTACGCCACGCCCATTTTATAGTGAGATTCAGCGAGAGCCGCCCTGTCGGGCACCTGAGACTCCACATTCTTTGCCGCGCAGCCTACTGTCAGCAAAGCTAAAAACAGACTAAAGGTTTTTTTCATATATCAGCCTCAGTCCCGTGAGAGTCAGGTCGGGGTCGTAGTGTTCGATATACTTTGAGTCTCTGGAAAAAATACTTCCGAGACCGCCTGTCGCCACGACTTTTATGTCGCAGCGTCCGAACTCTTCCGTCATGATCCTTTCCAGAAGCCCGTCCAGCATGGACAGATAGCCGTAATATATCCCTGACTGGAGTGAATGTATAGTATTTTTTCCGACTACCTTTTCCACTTTTTCTATTTCTATTTCAGGAAGTTTCGCTGTTTTTGAATGGAGGATTCCCGCAGAGAGCTTGACCCCCGGGCATATAACCCCGCCTATGTACTCACCCTTGGCGTTTACAACGTCAAAGGTTGTGGCGGTGCCGAAATCCACAACGATAACCGGAGCGCCGAACTTATCCCTTGCGGCGACAGAGTTCACTATTCTGTCCGCTCCGACCTCTTTGGGGTTTTCGTAGCGGATCGGCATGCCTGTTTTCACTCCGGGAGCTATCACCATAGGCTCAAGATTCATGTATTTCATGGAGAACTTAGTGAAAGAATAGATAAGCTGAGGAACAACGCTTGAGATGATAACGCCTCTGATGTCCTTAATCTCGATCTCTTTGCTTTTGAGAAGGAGCATTATGGTGGAGGCGTATTCGTCTGTGGTGCGCTGTGTATCTGTATGAAGGCGGAAGCTACAACGTATCTTCTCCCCTTCAAATATTCCTAAAACTATATTTGTATTGCCTATATCAACCGCTAAAATCATATCCCACGTCACCGGTAACTATTTCGGTTATCAGCCCCTTTTCGTCCTCAGCTATGAGAAAGCCCGAAGGGGTTATGCCTCTTTCCGTAAAAACGGTTTTCACCCCATTCTTGTGCACAGCTATTTTTTTGTCAAGGGAAGCCGAATATTTTTTCCACTCGCTCCCGATATTTATACTGCCCTTAAGAAAAGCCTCTGAAAAAGCGTCAAGCCTGTTCATAAGCTCCGCCAGCAACTCCTCTCTGGAATAGCTGAGTCCGGTTTCCTCCCTGAGAGATGTGGCGATGTCTTTTATTTCCGCCGGGAAATCAGTCATATTCACGTTGATGCCTATGCCTAAGATTACCTTTTCGGTAACAGAGCCGCTGAGGGAGGTTTCAAACAGTATGCCGCCGAGCTTTTTTCCTCCCGCCATAAGATCATTAGGCCACTTAAGCTTCACATCCGCCGTGCTCCGCAGAACATCGCACACGGCAAAGCCCACGGCGATATTAAACGGAAGCAGATGCTCAATCTTCATAGGGGGAAGATTCACGGAGAAACAAAGATTCACTCCGCTTTCGGAGATCCATTTTCTTCCGCTTCGCCCCCTGCCCGCCGTCTGGCTTTCCGCAACGGCAACAGTATAATAAGGTGTATCTGCTTCCAGAAGGCGGATTGTCGTGGAATCGGTTTCATCAAAAACGAGTATGTTTCTGCCGAAATTTTCTGCCGTAAGAAATCCGCGGTAGATATTTTCGTTAAACATACGCAAGTTTCTGCGAACACTCCATAAGCTCTTCAACATCAGTGGATTTGAGAATTACTTCCACATGGGCAAGGTCTGCGGTGTCGAAAATCATGTCGGGGTTGGCGGTATAAATAATCACAGGAATATCCGGAGACTGTGCCTTAAGGTGCTCAAGCACTTCTCTTCCGTTTATCTTGGGAAGATTGAGATCCAGTATAACCAAATCCACATTCTCCTCATTAAAACTGACAAGCCCTTCTTCCCCGTCGCCCGCGGTGACTACGTTGAAGTTTCTGTCAGTGAATTCGTCTCTGAGAAGGAGCCTGAGGCTCTCATCATCATCAATTACCAGTACGGTTTTCAAGTGTTCCTCCTGCTTATCTCTCTGTCCGGAAGGGGGAGAGCTCAGAATCTTTTGTATATTTCCTTGTTTATAAAAAAGTTAACAATCTTTTTGTCCAGCGCGCCGCTTTCTGCGTCCTTTCTCAGCGCTTTCGCTGCCTCTTCCGGCATCATTGACTGACCGCAGGGACGGGGGTCTGCCGTGTAGTGGTCGTAGCCTTCAGCGACAGCCATTATCTTTGAAAATATATGCAGATCAGCGTCTGTCGTTCCGAACGGGTATCCGGTTCCGTCAGGCTTTTCATGATGGCTGGCGGCTATAACGGGAACATCTCTCAGCTCCGCTGTCCACGGGATATTCCGCAGAAACTCGTAAGTTCCCAGTGCATGAAACCGCAGGCTTTTAAGCTCATCTTCTGTATATATGCCCTCTCGGATGCTGAGCAGCGCATACTCTTCCTCAGAAAGAAGCTTTACGTCTTCCCCGTCAGAGTCTTCAAAGATGTAGCCGACACACTTAGCCAGATCCTCAGCTATTTTATCATCAATATCGGAAATGTTCGCATCTTTTATCACCGCAAGGAGCCTGTCCAGTTCATCTGTCAGCACCTTCGGTCTCCCGCCCAGCCTTGCGCAGGCTTTTGCGAGTCTGAATCTGTTTTCTATATTTTCGGTCATGCCGGGGTAAAGCTTCCCGCTCTTGGCAAATATTTTCTCCGGAACAAACAGCTTTCCTATATCATGAAGGCGGCATGAATACCGGAGTATCTTATCCTTAAGCCTGTTCATGAAAAAATCTGGAAAATCATCCAGATCCCTGTGCATCTCCGAAGCTAAGGTCTCGCAGATGGCGGTGACCCTGTTTACATGCCCCATGCTGAACGGCTCCCTGTTTTCCAGAGCTTTTGAGAGCTCGGTGATAAAGCTCTCATTCATTTTTTCCAGATTGTCGTACAGCACGCCGTTTTCAAGGGCGAGACTGATGACCCCCGTGAGGGATTCGGCTACCATTTCGTCATTATCATTAAACGGGAGCACTATTCTGTTTACGTTTTCAAGCGTGAGAGGAACCTCATAGCGCTTCTTGTTTATTATCTGGAGCACGCCCGTCAGCTGATCGTTCAGGTCAGTAATAGGAAAGGCGAGAACCGATTTTGTTCTGTACCCGGACATCTTGTCAAAGCTGACATTGAAACCGAAGGGGTACTCGTCCTCCAGATGATAGACGTCTTTCAGCCTCAGGGTGCTGCCGGTCTTTGCCACGTAACCGGCTATGCTCTCTTCGTTTGCGGGAATGGAAAACTCTTTGAAGGGAAGCTGAACAGAATCGTTCTGAGTGTATTTGAAGATCAGCTCGTCCTTTTCATCATCATAAATAAAGATGCTTCCGGCGTCCGCGCCCAGCATCCCTCTTATCCTTTTGAGAATGGTTTCCAGAAGCACATCAAGGTCACGTATCCTCACAAGTGTATATGCCAGTTCAAGAAAACTTTCGCCTGTAATCTTCAATTCAGACTCCGTAAGAAGAATCATTATATTCTTTAGCAATTATAGCAATAATCGCCGGTATTCAAAACAGAAGTTATAATAAAAAATCACGAATTCCGCCAGATTTAATAGTTATAAGAACAGATGTACAGCACTTTTTGCCCTTGCAGACAGAGGCGTATATGTGTTAACTTTTTGCGGATCAGGCGGAGCGTCCGTTCCGTCTTTTTTTATAGCCGGAGGAATAAGAAGATGAGATACAATCCCGCAGAAATTGAGCATAAATGGCAGAAAAAATGGGAGGATGACAAGCTTTTCAAAGTCGAAGCGGATAACTCCAAAGAAAAGTTTTACTGTCTTGAAATGTTCCCCTACCCTTCGGGAAAAATCCACATGGGTCATGTGCGCAACTATGCCATAGGCGATGTTATCTCCCGCTTCAAATTCATGAAAGGCTTCAATGTTATACACCCCATGGGCTGGGACGCCTTCGGGATGCCCGCTGAAAACGCGGCTATAGAAAACAAATCCCATCCGGCTATCTGGACAAAAAGCAATATTGCATACATGAAAACGCAGCTTAAGCAGCTCGGTCTCTCCTACGACTGGGACAGGGAAATAGCCACATGCGATCCCGAATACTATAAGTGGGAACAGCTTATTGTAATCAAAATGTTTGAGAAGGGACTTGTCTACAAAAGAACATCGCACCTTAACTGGTGCGAATCCTGCCAGACGGTTCTCGCCAACGAACAGGTTGAGGACGGCAAATGCTGGCGCTGTGACGGCGAAGTGAGAATCAAAGAGCTGGACGGCTGGTACTTTAAAATCACCGATTACGCAGAAGAGCTCCTTTCCTGCACGGAAAGCATGGACGGCTGGCCGAAAAAAGTTCTCACCATGCAGCAGAACTGGATAGGAAAGTCATTCGGCGCTGAGATAGATTTCGCAATTGAAAATACTGACGAAAAAATCACCGTGTTCACCACAAGGGCGGATACCCTCTTCGGCGCCACGTTCATGTCAATAGCGCCCGAACACCCCGCTGCGAAAAGGCTCCTTTCGGGAACCGCTCAGGAGAAGGACGGTCTCGTCTTCATAGAGGACATACTCAAAGAGGACAAAATCAACCGCATGGCTGACGACAAAGAGAAGAAAGGCTTCTTCACCGGAAAATACGTCATGAACCCGCTGAATAAACGCAGAATGCCGGTTTACATAGCAAACTTTGTACTAATGGATTACGGAACAGGCGCTGTCATGGCCGTTCCCGCCCACGATCAGAGAGACTTTGAATTTGCGAAAAAATACGATCTGGATATAGTAATCGCCATCATGCCCGAAGAACAGGAGCTTGTTCCCGAAGCCATGTACGAAGCCTACACTGGTCCCGGCAGGCTTGTTGACGCCGCACAGTTTGAAGGCATGCACAATGAGAAAGCAAAAACGGAAGTCGTTGAGTTCCTTGCGGAAAAGGGCATGGCAAAAAGCACTGTAAACTTCCGCCTGCGCGACTGGCAGATCTCACGCCAGAGATACTGGGGCGCGCCCATTCCCTTCATAAACTGCCCCAAATGCGGAACAGTGCCCGTACCGGAGGATCAGCTTCCGGTCAGGCTGCCGGAGGATGTCGAGCTCTCAGGCACAGGCGGCAGCCCGCTGAGAAAATCAGCGGCATTCCTCAACACAACCTGCCCCAAATGCGGCGGCGCGGCGGAAAGGGAAACCGACACCATGGACACCTTTGTGGAATCCTCATGGTATTTTCTCCGTTACTGCTCACCCAAGTGTGAAACTGCGCCCTTTGAAAAGAATGAAGCGAACTATTGGATGCCGGTTGATCAGTATATCGGCGGCATCGAGCACGCAATCCTCCACCTGCTTTACTCAAGATTCTTCACCAAGGTTCTGAGGGATCTCGGCTACATAAACTTTGACGAACCCTTTAAGCGTCTTCTCACTCAGGGCATGGTCTGCAAAGAGACCTACAAATGCGAGGAGCACGGCTGGCTTTTTCCTGAGGAGGCAGAGGGCGGCAAATGCTGCAAGTGCGGTAAAAGCGCTACAGTCGGACGAGTAGAGAAAATGAGCAAATCCAAAAAAAACGTGGTTGACCCCAATAAGCTTATTCAGCAATACGGCGCAGACACGGCAAGGCTTTTCATCATCTTTGCCGCTCCTCCCGAAAATGAGCTTGAGTGGAGCGATCAGGGCGTTGAAGGTTCATTCCGTTTCCTCGGAAGAGTGTGGAGGCTTGTGAAAAACAATCTTGAGCTCTTGCAGCAGAGCTTCGGCACGGGCGGAGACGAGACATTCATAAAAGAAATGCTGTACCACACACACTCGACAATTAAAAAGGTTACTCAGGATATAGATAAATATCACCTCAATACTGCTGTGGCGGCGCTTATGGAGTTCGTAAACTTCCTTTACAAGGCTGAAACCAGACTCAGTGCTGACGGCGAAAAGCAGGTTTTTAAGGATGCTCTTACAGCTCTTTTAAAACTTCTTAACCCCTTCACCCCTCATATAACAGAGGAACTGTGGGAAGAGGCGGAAATGAAGGAAATCCTTTCCAGAAGCGACTGGCCTTCATATGTTGAGGAATATACCAAAACGGATGAGGTAACAGTAGTGGTGCAAATAAACGGAAAGGTGCGCTCACAGCTTTCGCTCCCCCGTGACTGCGCGCAGGATGACGCTTTTACGGCGGCTTTCCTTGATGAAAAAGTCAAGGGCTATACTGACGGAAAGGAGATTGTTAAGCAGATCTTCGTTCCGAATAAACTGATAAATATCGTGGTGAAATAAATGTTCAAAAGCTTAAGGGGCGGGCTGACCGCCCTTATTCTCACTTTTTTCGTGATAAGCGGCTGCGGATACAAAATAGCCGGTCTGGAGGAAAGGGCAAACTATACCCTGAGCATCAACAGCGTCTATAACATGTCTTCCGAACCGGATCTTGAAAGAGAGATTGAGGATGTCGCCGTCAACTTCTTCAGCGGCAGAAGCGCACTGGGAGATAACGGCAAAAGCAGATACATAGCGGATCTCCGCCTCAGAAAGCTCAATTTTGAATCCAGAATCGTAACAAAAACGGGACAGACAGGAACCTCGTCCGTTACCTGCGAGCTGGAAATAATAATACATGACAGAACCGGAAAGGAAGTCTTCACCGGAAATTTCTCCGGCAGAACTGTATACGACCTCACAAGCGACATAGGTACAAACAAACGGAACAGAACAGACGCTATAAATTATGTTATCAAGCAGTCTTTAACGGATTTTTACCATGCCTTCAGACCATGATTCCAAGCTTATAGTCCTCGGCTCGGCAGGGTTTATTGATGAGGAAACAGAAAAAGTGCGTGCGTCCATGGACGATCCGGAGGACACGGTATGGTTCGGAGACGAAATTAACCTGTCCGATTTTTTCAGTTTTGTCTCCTCCCCTTCCCTTTTCAATCCGGTAAAGCTCGCAGTTGTGCATAACGCCGATAAAATAAAAGAGCTTGAAGCCTTCATGAATCAGGCACACAGATGCCCTGAGGCGGTGATAGTTCTCACTGCGGCTGCCGACGCCGAAAAGAAACTGGGAGCGTTTCAGGGATTCAGGACAATAATTGAGAAGAAGAAAACCCGCCGTGACAGCGTTATGGAAGTCAAGGCTGCGTTTGAGAAGCACTCCCTCCCCTGCAACCAAGGCTGTGCGGACGAAATATATGACATCTTCGGCGGAGATATAAAGCAGATAAGAAGCGAAGTTGACAAGCTCTCACTGTATTACGCCCACAAAAAGCCCGCTTCATCGGACGATATTCTCAAGCTTATCACTGCCGAAAAGCAGGAAAATATATTCGCGTTTATTGACAGCTTCGCCGGACGCGACCGCAAGGCGTGCGTCCGAATCCTCAACAGCCTTATAAAAGGGGGCGAAGCGGTAACTATCATATTTGTTCTCCTTGCCCGCAGAATGAAACAGGTATACTTACAGAAAAAAGTTCCTTCCGCCCTTCAGGAGCGGATGTTTATTCTCAATAAAATCAAATCGGACGCATCCAAATGGAAGCCCTCTGAACTTGCCGTCCTTGCCGGACAATTCGCCGAGCTGGACTACAAAATCAAAACCGGACAAATCAGAGACACAGACGCGGTTTATACGCTGATTGGGTGTATGTAAGCGTTACTCTGACAGCATGTACAGATTGGTGCCATAAAAACATTATAACATTGTACAGCCTTCGGAGCGTGGCATGATAAAAAACCTGACAAAACACGGGAACAGTCTGGCACTCGTTATTGAAAATCCCATTCTGCAACTGCTTGGAGCAAACTCAGAAACAGCTTTTTAAATAACCACAGACGGACAGATACTTATACTTTCACCTATTAAAGATAAAGACAAAACCGACGCATTCATCCGTAAGCAGAGCAGGACTCAGCAGACTTAAACCATCTTCCTCAGCCTCACCGTTCCCTCCTCAGGATCAAAGTCAGTGTAATAAACCAGAATTTTTACTCCGGCGGCTTTCGCCCGTTCAAATTCGGCGGCGTATGCGGGATCTATCTCATGAGCCGGACGGAAAGACTTCCGCCTGACCTGACACATATAAAGCATGCAGGCGGTGTAGCCCTCTTTCACCGCTCTCTGAAGCACTTCAAGATGCTTTTTTCCTCTCGTTGTAACCGCATCGGGGAACATAACCGTTTCATCATCATACAAGGTACAGTTCTTCACCTCTATCAGGAACTTTCCCCTGTCGGACTCCACATAGAAGTCAAGCCTCGCCTCATCATACGCATACTCCCTGCGGCACAGGCTCACATTGCCTAATTCATCTATCTCGCCGTCCGTTATGGCGCTTTCGGCGATTCGGTTGACAACCATAGTATTGACAATGAGCCACTCCCTGTTTACGCACATAGCCTCCAGAGTGCAGGGCAGCTTGCGGGCAGGGTTGTCGGAAACGGAGCACAGCACGGGATTTCCGGCAGTGAGGAGGTTTTTCATGGAACCGGTGTTGGGGTTATGAACCACCGTTATATTGTCATCCTTCATCACATCGGTGAAAAACCTTTTATAGCGTTTTACAAATTCGGCTTTGAAGAGCGGAGGAAATATAAACATAAAAATTTAACTTTTTTTCCTTTATTCTGTCAGTGTTTTTGAGCGAAGTGTAATTTTTTCACTTTACAGTTCATACTCCATGGACTATTTTTTCGCAACAAGAAGCATGACGATATAAAAATTAAGGTTTTGTACTCTGAATTCTTCAGAGAATGATTTGTCCGTTAATACGAACCTAATTTACGCAAGGAGCGTCATTTAAAGAATGAAAGCTATCGAAATGCAGGCTAGACCTATAGCGCTGATGCTGTCAGTGTTTATATTCTTCCTGCTTGCCGTGAACTTCTTCTTCCTCAACATCGTAAACTACAATCTCGGCGGCATGGAAGAAAAAGCGCAGGAACAGCAGAGCAAAATGGTAAGCGTATCAGAGAAACTGAACGCCGAAAGGGAAAAAATGACATTCGCAACACAGGTTTTGGATGTCAGGGATATTTTATCAACATTCAGCCGCTCTCAGGGCGGGCTGACCACAATGGATCTGGCTTATTTAATAGTCAGCGAATCACGCAAGCACAATCTGGATCCGTATCTCGTGCTTGCGGTAATCAAGACGGAAAGCTCATTCAACAGGCATTCAGTGTCAAACAAGGGCGCAATGGGGCTTATGCAGCTTCTGCCCGGCACCGCCCGCTACATCTCCGACCAAAAGGCGGATGTGAACATACGAAGGGCTGACGAGCTTTTTGACCCCGTCACAAATATCAAACTCGGCATAGGCTATCTCTCATACCTCATGGATAAATACGACAATCAGAAACACGCCATCATCGCCTATAACCTCGGGCCGGGGAACCTGCGCAAGAAGCTCCAGAGCGGAACAGGACTGCCGCAGGTGTATTACAGCAAAGTAATGAAAAACTACCGTCTGATGCTGAGTCTCAGCAATAAAGCCTGAATGACAGACCCGAAGGAAAGAATCACCGTACTTTTATCTGAAACAGAAGGAGCGGTTAATCTGGGATATGTAGCCAGAATAATGGCAAATACCGGATTTGACAGGCTCAGCTTCACCGGCGCTCTTTCCGGAAGGGAACTGGGTGCGTCAATGTATGCGGTGCATGCTTCCCGCATCCTTGACGGCGCAGTTAAGCAAGGCTCGTTCACGGAACTTGTCTCCCAAACAGACACCATAATAGGATTCAGTCCCAGAAATCCATGGAATGACGGGCTGTCGCTCCCCTACTCCGCTCTTGCCGAGGCTGTCAAAACCGAAATAACGGCAGGGAAGACAGTCGGTCTGCTTTTCGGCAACGAAGCACGGGGACTCTCCAACGAACACCTCTCAGCGTGCCGCTACAGGGTCGCCCTGCCCACGGAGGACGCCTGTCCGAGCATGAACCTGTCTCACGCCGTACTAGCCGTACTGTGGGGGCTGAGAGACGCCATGACGAATACGGAAATAAAAGCAGGCAAGCCCGATTTCGCCTCTGTTGAGCAAAAACAGCGTTTCAAGAGCAAGCTGGCTGAACTGCTCAGGATTTCAGGCTACCTGAACAGCCAGAATAATGATGTCCGGCTACGGGAAATAGGCTTGCTTTTCGATTCTAAGGAATGGTCGGAAAGGGAAATGAATCTGCTCACTTCTGTAACGGGAAAGCTGCTCAGGGAGATCAGAACCCTGAAAAAATAAAGACAGCCTCTTTAAGGCTGCCCATCTTGTTGATAAAATCCTTTCAAAAGTAAAAAAGTATATATCTGCATAAATCCTCTCCTGTACTCCTTTGAGAAAGGAGGAAGGTTTATTTTTACGGCAATAACTTCCCCCTTTAATAAAGGGGGATTGAGTGAGAATAGATACCAACAAGCCTGTTACATCTTTTGTAATCAGTCAGGGCAGACTCTTACAGACCGCCCCGGTGAAGCATGTTTAATTTTTTTCGTCGAGATACTTTTTAAACTCCTGAGAGACATTTTCCCTCTCAAGAAACTCCACAAGCTTGTTGATCCTGCTGATTACGTCCATATCCATGACGTGTTCCATACGACAGGCGTTCTCCTCTGCGTGGTCTTCGCTCAAGCCCACAACTGTCTTAAGGAACTTTTTAAGAACCTCATGACGGAGGAAGATGTTCTCAGCGTATTTTTCGCCCTCTTTTGTGAGGGTGATGAAGCTGTAGCGGTCGTAGTTAATGAATCCTTTTTCGGAAAGATGCTTGAGTGCGTTGGTTACCGACGACATCTTAACACCGAGCTTTTCCGAAATCTCTTTCGCTCTGGCAACGGGGTTTTCCTTTTGAAGCAGCAGAATGGTTTCAAGGTAATCTTCCATGCTGCCGGAAAGTTCTCTGTCTCTCATAAACACTCCTGCGTTTTTGTCTAACAAAGTTTAATACAGTCTAAAAAGAATTGAAAGCCAAATTATGTATATAGGTTCAAAAAAGTTTCATACGCCGGAGAAAATAAATTAATTAACATCTATTTGACATTTCTCTCACATTGACTCCACAGAATTAAAATATGTTAAATTGTTTTTCAAAGTGCGGCTTAAACCTGTTTCATAAGCCGGCGTCTTTGATATAATGATTTTAAGTATTCTCCACAGGCAATATGTACAGACTTCAAACCCTGCATATGCGGATGAATATAACATTTATGTTTGATGAAGGGGTGTTATATGTCACAGCAGCATGAAACTGATTATATCAGGCTTAAGGCTCTGATAGCGGAAATGGCAAAAGAGTGCGAAACCATGATCGAAGGCTCAGTAAAAAGCCTTGTTGATCGCAACAGCGATCTCGCGAGAGAAATCATCGCGTGGGATGACAAGGTAGACAACCTCGATATAGAGGTGGACGCCCTCTGCCGCAAGATACTTGCCCTGTACGAACCGAAGGCAGTGGATCTCCGCTTTGTCCTCACTGCCTCCAGAATTATTGTCGATCTTGAACGCATAGGCGACTACAGCGTTGATATAGCGAAGGAAGTATTAAGGCTGAATGAAATACCGCAGATAAAGCCGTACATTGACCTGCCTAAAATGGGCGAGGCATCCGCCGTTATGCTGAATGACGCCGTGAACGCCTACTTCAACAAGGACACCGGCGCTGCCTATCACGTCATAAAAAGAGACGATATAATTGACGGTCTGCACTCGCAGATAATCCGTGAGCTGCTCACCTACATCGCCGAAGACATCAAAAAAACAACAGGGGTAATATCCCTGATGCAGATAACAAGGTGCATAGAGCGCATAGCCGACCACGCAACAAACATAGCCGAGCTTGTCTATTTCATGGTGGAAGGAAAGATTGTACGCCACCAGAAACTGGACTGACGGACGCAGCATGCCTGACGGGTCTGCCCGCAGGCGTGCCGGAAAGGAGTCTATATGATAAAAATACTGGTAATTGAAGACCACGAGGAGATGAGCGACCTCATCAAATTCAACATGGAACAGAAAAACTATGAAGTAATCTGTTCCGCGGACGCTAATGACGGACTAATCCACCTCGAAAACTTCAGCCCTGATGTTATACTTCTCGATCTGATGCTTCCCGGGCTCAAAGGGATGGATTTCCTCAGCATAGTCCGCCATAACCAGAAATACATCCACATACCCGTAATAATAATCTCCGCTAAAAACACAGAGAACGACATAATCAAAGGACTGGAAAACGGCGCTGATGATTATCTCACCAAGCCTTTCAGCATGAATATTCTCGCGGCGAAGGTTAAGGCGATCCTCCGCCGTACACCCGCCATGGAAAACAAAATCATCTCCGAATCGGGCATTACCATCGACACGGTCAACTACACAGTAAAGGCGGACGGAGACGAAATAGTCCTCACCAACAAGGAATACGAGCTGCTTGTCACCTTCCTGCGCAACCCGAAAAGAGTCTTCACCAGAAACCAGCTCTTAAACGCGGTATGGGGATATGACACCGATGTATACTCCAGAACAGTGGACACTCACATATCCTCACTGAGAAAGAAGCTGGGAGATAGGGGGAAAATCATCAAATCAGTACCGAAAATAGGCTACCGCGCCGATACATGAGGCTCTTCGTCAGCATCTTTTTCACCATATTCGTTCCTGTCACTTTAGTGCTGATGCTTACTCTGCACTATTCCGGCAGGCTGGCGGAAGATGCTCTGACTGCGCCTCACGCCCACGAACTCAGAGGCAAAAGCGAAATCCTCTCAGAGAACCTCACCGAAACCGAAGCGTCGGAGCATAACCGCAGAACCCTTGACTACAACTTCCGGCTGATTCTTTTATCAGTCGCCACGTCCGGTCTTATATCTTTTCTTCTGGCGGGCAGAATTTCCGTTCCCATGCGGAAGCTCGCCCAAATCGCCGACCGGATAGAAGCGGGGGATAAAAACATAAACTTCCCTGTTTTCGGCGACAAAACCATGTCAAAAGTCTCAGACATCTTTCACCGTATGTACAGTTCAATGACAAAAAAGCAGAATGAGCTTGAAAACGAACGCCACAAACTCCAGCATGTTTTCACTATCCTCAACGAAGGAATCATTCTTCTGGACACATCATACAGAATAAAGCACTTCAACCGGAAGGCAGTGGAACACTTGGGCGCCGAACTGACCCTCGGCAGGAATATTGTGGATTCCGTCAACAATATGGATGTAATAAGCTTTATAAGCAGGATTCTGGAAAAAACAGAGGACAGCATACATCACCTTGAACTGAGACAGAAGATGTTCGATGTTCATGTGCGCTATCTCGACAATGAAATCCTCATAGTTCTCTACAACATAACCGAACGAACCCAGTATGAGGACTTTAAAACTGAACTTATCGGCAACATTACCCACGAGCTCAAGACTCCTCTTGCCATGATTATGGGCTATGCGGAGACACTTCTCGGCAACACCTCGGTGGATAAGAAAAACCTTGAGAAGTTTCTCACTATCATCCACAGCAACTCAAAACGGCTGAATAATATAATAAACGACATTCTGGAGCTCCACAGGCTTGAGCATATTCCGGATGGGTTCAGTGTGGACGAACCTTTGCAGCTTGATTCCGCATTGGCGGAGATTGAAGAACGGTACGAGGGATTTGAAATAAAAACAGTTCTCAATGCGGATTGCACGGAAGTGCCTGTGCTCAGAGAGCATTTTATGACACTGCTCACAAACCTCACTGACAACGCACACAAATACAGCAGCAGCAAAGTCATAGAGATAAACGTAAGCAGAAAGGATGATGAAACGGTGATACGTGTATCGGATGAGGGTCCCGCCATTCCCGATGAGGAAAAGGAACGGATATTTGAACGCTTCTACACTGTAAATAAATCTAAAAACAGAAACCTTACCGGCACAGGTCTCGGTCTGTCAATAGTTAAGCACATTACAGGGCTTTACGACGGCTCAATCACATTGGAGAAAAATAAAAAAGGCGGCAACACCTTTGTCGCCACCCTGTTTGAAAGACCCGCCAGAACTATTGAAGAGGAAGAAGCCTAAGCCTCTTTATCCCCCTTAACCAGAGACACGACAATACCGGCAGCGAGTATGGCAAGAGTTACACCAAGACTCACTGCCGGAGGAATTTTCACCAGATGCAGCATCTCGGAAACAAAAATCTTAGCGCCTATGAATATCAGCACAACTGAAAGAGCGTACTTGAGGTAGTGAAACTTTGAAATCACTGCTGAGAGGGCAAAATAAAGCGACCTCAAGCCGAGAATAGCGAATATGTTGCTGGTGTAAACAACGTAAGCGTCCGTTGTGATGCTGAACACCGCAGGCACGGAATCAACGGCGAAGATAACGTCGGCAATCTCAATGAAGATAAGCGCCATCAGAAGCGGCGTAGCATACAGAAACTTATGCCCCGTTCTGGGATTCGTGCGGTATATAAGAAAGCTGTGCCCGTGAAAATCTCTTGTCACTCTTATCCTTTTGCGGATGAACCTCAGCACCGGATTTGCGCCTATATCAGCTTCGTCCTCCTGCTTAAACAGCATCTTCACGCCGGAGTAAATAAGGAAAGCGGCAAACAGATAAAGCACCCACTCAAACTCGCTGACCAGCTTAGCGCCGACACCTATCATTATTCCACGGAGGACTATGACTCCGAGAATACCCCAGAAAAGCACTCTGTGCTGGTATATTCGGGGTACGCGGAAGTAGGAGAAAATCATCGCTATGACAAATATATTGTCCATAGCAAGGGTCTTTTCCACCACAAAACCGGTGAGGTATTCAAAGGCTTTTTCCTGCCCGAGAATTTTGCCTACCCAGAGACTGAAAAGAAGACCTATGCCTATGTAAAACACAGACATCAACAGGCTTTCCTTAACGCCTATCTCATGATCCTTCCGGTTGAAAACACCCAGATCAAGAATAAGAAGGAACAAAACAACAGCCAGAAAAACAAGCCACATCCACACAGGTTTGTGAAGAAAATCGGAAAAAAGGAACGCATGTAAGGTATTCACAGAACATCTCAGCCCCATGATTAAGGTTCCGAACGGAACATACCGACATCGCATTTCGGGGACAAAATGCCAGAGGGGCCCGGTACGAAGATTATTATAATATGAATTTTGCGGATTGCAAGGACGGGAGGAGAAAATTTTTCGGAATCAATTCCCGTCCATAATATTCACATGCCTGTCGCCGGAGGGACGCCAAGCGGGGGAGATAACGCTGGAACCCTTGCGGCGGCAGTTCAGCACTGAACCGAACTGGAGAGTGCGTTCACCGTATTTAGTGTTGATCTCGTCCATCACCGAATACAGTCCTTCCCAGTTTTTGCCGCTGTCCTCTATATTGTAAAGGGTCACGCAGTCCGGCACAAGGCTTGAGATGCACACTCCCAGAAGCCTTATATCCTTGCCGTTCCAAAGCTTATCGAAAACCTCCAGAGCTTCGGCATATATATGATGTGTGGCGGATGTGAAAAAAGGTATAGTATGCGCCTGAGAAAAAGTGCCCATATCGGGATAGCGTATGGTTACAGTAATGGTTTTGCCGGAATACCTGAGCCGCCTCGCCCTTGAAGACACCATGTCCGAAAGCTGAAGCAGATAGCCCGCCGCTTCTTCCCTTGTTGAAATATTCTCCGGCAGTGTGAGGCTGTGACCGATGGATTTCATCGGTTCCTCTTCTGTCTTCACAGCGGAAGTATGTTCTCCGCAGGCAAGCCCGTAAAGGTAACCCCCGTTAACGCCGAATATCTCCACCAGCCTTTCCCTGCCCATTGCCCGCAGATCCGCAGGAGTGAAAACGCCCATATCCGCAAAGCGCTTCGCCAGCCTCCGCCCTATTCCCCAGAAGTCCTTCAGGCGGAACCTGTCCAGAAACTCGATCGCCTTATCATTTTCGACGCAGTAATAGCCGTCCGGTTTTTTAACTCCGCTCGCCATCTTCGCTATGAACTTGTTAGAACCCGCACCTATTGAGCAGGTTATGCCGAAGTTTTTCTTAACAAAGCTTTTTATCATATAAGCCGCGTCCTGCGGGGCTATTCCCGTACCGCTGATGTCCAAAAACGCCTCGTCAATGGAGTAAGGCTCCACACAGGGAGTGATTTTATATAAGAATGCGGTTATTTCCCTTGATACATAAGTATATTTTCTGTTGCGTGCCGCCACAACTGTCAGAAAAGGACAGACCTTCAGCGCCTCGTATTTGCTCATGCCTGTTTTAACACCGTATTTGCGGGCTTCATATGAAGAAGTCACAACAACAGTGCGCTCCTTCGCCCCGACAACGGCGATGGGCTTTCCGCGCAGAGCCGGATTTGAAGCCTGCTCAACCGATGCGAAAAAAGCATCCATATCCATACAGAGAATCATGACGCCTGATCCATGGCGACCAGATACCAGCAGACTTCCACGCTGCTGAACATGATCTCAAATATGTTGAAACCGTCAGTCACGGTAAATTTGTATATAACATCCGTTCCCTCGCGCTCTTTCCATTTGTAGCAGACTTCCTTAATCAGCACCTTTTCCCCGTGCAGACCAAACCATACAGGCTTCGGAAATCCGCCGTCAAAAACAGCGCCGACACGGATCTTTTCATGAATATTTAATATCATAATTTCCTTTAAAGAAGCGGAGAACCATATCCAGAATACCGATCACCTCAAAATCATCCCCGTCATGAACGGGAATAATGGGATAATCATCATTTTCCGGCACAAGGAACATGCCGTCCCTGTTTCTGCGGAAAGTTTTCAGGGTAATCTCTCCGTTCAGGCGGAATGCGCCTATTTTGCCGTTATCGATGACCGGACTAGGGCGAAGAAGAGCAAAATCACCGTCCAGAATCCCCTTGTTCTTCATGCTGTCTCCCTCCACACGGAGGAAAAAGGAATCAGACCGGACAAGGTCTTTCACGGAGATATAACCTTCGAGGTTCTCCTCTGACATAACAGGCATGCCCGCTTTGATTCGCCCTATTATGGGTATGGAGTGCCTTCTGGAAAGCTCTATACCTCTGGCGGAGGAGGACGCGCGGCGGATAAAGCCGCTTTCCGCAAGCCTGTCCAGCATCTTTTTGACGCTCGCAGTGGACGAGAGCTTCAGCCCTTCGCCTATCTCCCGCATGGAGGGCGAATACCCTTTTTCTTCAATGAAGCTTTCGATAAAATCCAGAAACTGTTTCTGCCTTTTTGTCGGTTCTGACATATAAACAACCTCCTATTTAATAACATCAAACTGCACATCCTGTCAGTTTGATGTACACGCTCGCGCCGCAGTAAATGCGGCTTCGCTTCGCACGGCGCAGCCCCCTTACATGGGTCTGTATATCCCTGCTTATTCAGAGACTGCTTCGTCGCTTCAGCTCCTCGCAGTGACACAGTAATGCGTCATTGCGAACCCTGAAAGGGTGAAGCAACCTCTCATTCAATAACATCAAACTGCACATCCTGTCAGTTTGATGTACACGCTCGCGCCGCAGTAAATGCGGCTTCGCTTCGCACGGCGCAGCCCCCTTCCATGGGTCTGTATATCCCTGCTTATTCAGAGACTGCTTCGTCGCTTCAGCTCCTCGCAGTGACACAGTAATGCGTCATTGCGAACCCTGAAAGGGTGAAGCAACCTCTCATTCAATAACATCAAACTGCACATCCTGTCAGTTTGATGTACACGCTCGCGCCGCAGTAAATGCGGCTTCGCTTCGCACGGCGCAGCCCCCTTCCATGGGTCTGTATACGTCACATGGAGCAACAAGAGCAAACAAGTGTTCGCCTTTATGAATAATAGACCTTCAAAACCGAAAAGTCAAAAAAAATTACACTATCGGGTAACACATAATAAAAAATATGTAGCATAACTCTTTTACTCAGAGACAGATAAACATAAACATATGTTTAAAACAGTTTTAATCTCTTCTAAAATCATTGACAGCCTATTTTAAATTTGTTAGACACGACTATATATCTGTGCAGTATTATTCACCATTGCAACATGTTGAAATAAAGGGGAATTTTTATATTTCTGGAAATCAGGAATTATTAACACCACACGATTTAAGGAGAGAATTATGAGGAGAATACCGTTTGCGGCGGCGATATGTTTATTTTTTATAAACACCACAGCCATGTCGGAAACACTGATGCAGGACACGATTTATCTTGAGGAAGTCACAGTGTCCGGCGCAGTGGAAGACGATCTGAAATCATCGGAAGCGAAAGTCGTTGAAAAAAAGAGAAGCAACAACATAGCGGACTTCCTTGCTAAAGACCCCGAAATCAACCTCACCAGAAAAAGCAGCGTGGGTGACGGAACAAACACCCTGACCATCAGAGGTCAGAGCAGCGAGAGAATACAGGTCAATATTGACGGAGTAAACATGAACTCCACAGGCAATATAGGCGCAGGGTACATAGACTTCAACATGCTCCCTCTCGATAACATAGAAAGGATCGAAGTTATCAAAGGCGGCAGCTCCGCAGAATACGGCAACGTAATAGGCGGTGTTATCAACGCATACACGGCGCACCCCACATCAAAACCCAAGGCGAGCATTTACGCCACAATGGGCGGCTGGGACGAAGCGGATGATTTTTACAACATACGCGGCAGCTACTCACAGATGTTCGGCAACTTCGGCGTAAGCCTCGGCATGAGCCGTCAGGAAGCCGATGAATATTTCAAGAACAGTGATTACAAGGTAACCCACATAGCCCCTAAGTTTTTTCTCAGACTGCCGTGGAAAGCGGAGCTCACCGCCGGAGTGGATTATACAAAATCACGCAGGGGTATGATAATCGCAAACGTGCCCGGCACTGCTGATTATGATTCAGACTTTCCGACAATTGAAACCTCAGACGGATTCGCAGGCGGCGGCGGACCGGACATGACCCCGAACGAGGGTGCATATCAGGAAAAGGAACGGTTCATCTACAACGCAGCCTACACTCAGGACATCACCGACAACGCTTTTTTTGAGCTCAGCGCATACAAGGTATACGAAGACAGAACGGATAAAAACTTCGCCGCCAAAGACAGCAATAACGGACTTGTGCAAGACGGTGACGTGATATACGAACGTGAGCTGGAGATGGACAGAAGCTACGGTTTCAAAGCCAAAACAGAAGTGAAAATAAGTGACCATACAGTCCTCTTCGGCGCCGAACGCAAAAACCTTCACGGCGGAGAAACCGACATCAAAGTCAGTATAAATCCTAATAACGGCAACCAGCAACGTGCCCTCGGCAAAACGGACAGCAAGCAGGAAATCATAACAGACGGAGTGTTCCTTGCGGATTCATGGGATATAAACAGCATGTTCACCCTTGATCTCGGCGTAAGGTATGACACATACGAAACCGAAAACTTTACCCACAATTTTGACGACAGCAAGCTTTCGCCCAAGGCAGGGCTGACTTACACCATAACCCCGCAGGATAAGGCGGCAGTTTATATGTACCAGAGCTACAGGATACCCACCATGCCGGACACAGTGCATTACGCTAACGGAGACGCTGTGGACGAGCTCAGGGACAGAGGCATAAAACCCGAAGAGGTGAACGCTCTGGATTTCGTGTACAGGCATGATTTCAGCGGCAAAGGCTTCGTCAAGTTCTCCGCGTGGTACTATGACATTGATAACTACTCCATAAGAAGAACCATCCCCACTACAGCCGATCCCGCAACAACAGTAAACGCTCAGTACAACGTGGATAACGCCGAATTTATCGGCACATCTCTCGGCGGCGAGTACAAGGTTCTTTCAAGCCTTACCCTCAATGCGGGAGTGTCTTATCAGAAATCTGAAAAAAGCGGTGATCCCACGGACAAGGATTTCAGCTCATCATCAGACGAGGTTGACAATATACCTGAATATAAAGGCAATGCCGGATTCGTTTGGAAAATCACCGACAAGCTCACCTTCGACATGGGATTGAACTACATAGGCGAGCGCCCCAAATATGAGGATGGAAAAAAGAAAACTCTTTCATCATACACTCTTGCGGATGCGAGCATAGCTTACGAAGTGGTAAAAAATACCGTTCTTGAGGTTTATGCGGACAACATATTCGACAAAAAGTACGAAGAGGCATCCGGTTATGAGTCAATGGGATTCAACGCGGGCGCAAGTGTAAGATGGACATACTGATATTTAAACCATTTTAATAAATACAAAAAAGAGTATAATACGAAATCAGGCACGGGTAACACCGCGCCTGATTTAAATTATGAACAGAGAGGCGGACTATGGATATTCAAAGAAATGCGGATCCGAAAAAAGCTGAGATTATGTGGGACAAACGTGCATCTGATTACCCCAGATACAGCAGTTCCGAAGATACCTTTGAGGCAAAAGTATTAAGAATGGCAGAGGAGGCGGGAGTAAACCTGTCGGGACTGCGAGTTCTTGATGTCGGCAGCGGCAGCGGAAAATATACGCTCAGACTGGCGAAAAAGGCGGCAAGCGTGACCGCTGCGGATATATCAGGCGAAATGCTCCGCATATTGAGAGAGGACGCGCAAAAGGAAGGCATAACCAACATCACAACCGTTCATACGGACTGGGAAGGCTTTGACTCGGGAAACGAAAAGTTTGATATGGTTTTCTGTTCCACCACCCCTGCGGTGCGCACTCCGGAGGATTTTGCCAGAGTGACGGAGCTCGCCGGAAAATTCGTTGTATACCTCGGCTTCGCGGGGAAAAAGGATTCTGAAATAATGAACCGGATCTACGCAAAGTGCGGGATAACTCCTAAAAGATTCAACGACACTCCTGTCCTTAAAAAATGGTTGGATGAAAAGGGTCTGACTTATAAATCGGCACAAATAGACCATATGTGGGAAAAGCGTGTTACCGCTGAAAACATGAAACGGCAGTGCATGGACTTTCTCTCCGGATATGACGCTCCGAACGCTGAGAAAACAGTCTCGGAAGAAGTTGATGAAATCACCGATGCCGAAGGCATGGCGACTGATAAAACCCATGCGCTTCTTGAACTTATAATCTGGAATACAAAATAATTTATTTTTTTGCGGAACAAAAAATATTTTTGTGTTATAAAATTTAATATGCGTAACACGAAATGTTTTATATTCAAAAAAACTGTTATTAAAAAGGAACTGGCAGTATGAAGGGAAGGCTGCTTTTCTGGCTTGGTCTTGTCTGTCTTCTCGTTCTGTTTGTTCTTTTCGGACTTAAGCACGGCGCATTGCGGAGCACATGGGGTCAGACCTTCTCGGCTCTCTTTATGCGCGGTGAATATGAAGATCTCGAATATTTCATATGGCATCTGCGAATGCCTAAGATCCTTGCCGCACTCGCTGTGGGCGGGGCATTATCTGTCAGCGGAGCAATACTCCAGAATATACTGAACAACCCTCTCGCCTCCTCCTTTACCCTCGGGCTTTCCCAAGGTGCGGCGTTCGGAGCCGCGTTTGCCATAATCATCCTCGGTGCGGGCTCGATGGTTCACACAGGCAGCGGGCTTATCTTCGGTAATATGGGGATGATAGCCGCCGGAGCCTTTTTCGGCTCAATGCTCGCATCTCTTATCATACTTCTGTTTTCGTTCGTAAAAGGTATGTCTGCGCAGGGGCTGATTCTTGCGGGTGTCGCCATGTCTGCCTTTTTCAGCGCATGCACTATGCTTTTGCAGTATTTCTCCACAGATAACCAGCTTGCCGCCACAGTATTCTGGACATTCGGTGATCTGGGCAAGGGCGGCTGGGGCGAAGCGATAACCGTTCTCATAGTAACGGCGTTCGGCATTCTGTTCTCATTCCGTTTCAGCTGGGACTACAACGCCATGCAGTGGGGTGAGCTCCATGCGGCGGGTCTCGGGGTTGAGGTCAAAAAAATACGCATATACTCATTGATAATAACATCGCTCATGGCGGCGTTCGCCACGGCTTTTTACGGAGTAATAGGCTTTGTAGGACTGATAGCGCCTCATATGGTGCGGCTGATGTTCAGGCACACGGGACACGGATTTCTGATTCCGGCATCCGCCCTGCTCGGCGGAGTTTTTCTGCTGGGCGCTGACCTGCTGGCACAGCTTGTGTTTTATCCCCTGACGCTCCCTGTGGGGGTGATAACAGCCTTTACGGGAGTTCCCATGTTTC
The DNA here is from genome assembly GCF_004087915.1 of Geovibrio thiophilus. Lineage (NCBI taxonomy): Bacteria > Pseudomonadati > Deferribacterota > Deferribacteres > Deferribacterales > Geovibrionaceae > Geovibrio > Geovibrio thiophilus. The sequence continues at coordinate 1,425,408 of NZ_CP035108.1, read as the reverse complement.
TGTTTCTGCTTATGAAGAGGTCCGTCAAATATGGTCAGGGCTGAAAATATCTCCTACACGCTGAAAAGCGGAAGAAAAATACTTGATAATGTCTCTTTCAGTCTGAAAAAAGGCGAAATCTGCGGAATAATAGGTCCGAACGGAGCTGGCAAAACCACGCTGATGAAGATTGTGGCGGGTGTGCTGAAGGCATCGTCAGGCAGTGTTTATGTGGGCGGCTGCTCTGTAGCCTCAATGAAGCGCAATGAAACAGCAAGGAGAATCGCCTACCTGCCGCAGACTGCTCACGCTGTTCCGTGCAGTGTTTATGAATCGGTGCTCATAGGCAGAAAGCCGTACATGACATGGCACCCGAAGGCGGAGGATCACTGCATGGCGGAAGATGTTATAGGCGAACTGGACATAGGGCACATGAGGGAAAAATGCGTCACGGAGCTCAGCGGCGGAGAATTTCAGAAAACACTGATAGCAAGGGCGCTTGTGCAGAATGCCGATGTGCTTATGCTGGATGAGCCCATAAACCATCTGGATGTGAAGAATCAGGTGGAGATAATGGAGACTGCGAAAAATATAACAGAGCGCAGGAATCTTGCCACTATCATAGTACTGCATGATCTTAACCTTGCCGTGCGCTATGCGGACAGGATACTGCTGCTGGAAAACGGCTCAACCCTGTATTTCGGCGGTAAAAACGAAATCAGCGAGGAGCACCTCAGCACAGCATACAAGATCCCCATAGCAATCAGGAATATAAACGAAAAAAGCTTCGTGCTTTACTGAGCGGGAACACAGTTCCAGTTTACGAAGGCAAATTCCACATCCGAGGGGATTTTTCTTTTTTCTTTATACAGTCTCGACGTTTCCGCAGCGGCTGCTTTCAGGGATTCAGGCGTAAAGCTCTTCAGCGGGCTGAGAGCCTGCGGTGCGTAGTTCAGAATATCGTACCTGTATTTCATGATCATTTTGGCTGATTCATCGTCAGCGCTTGAGGCGGTTATGTCGCCTGTGCAGACATAGGCAAGCCCTGAGCCGTCTGTAAAAAGCTTCACGCCTCTGAACAGAATAGTGTTTATGCCGCTGTCCTTGCTTTTTTCAACGGAGGAGAAGCTGCCCTTACCCGCCGTCTCCTGAAATGAGTCAAAATCTGAATCTCTGCCCATAAATTTACTTGTATAATAAATCATTCCGAACGCCAGTATAAACAGCGTAAGGGACATTATCATGTAACGTATTGATTTCATAAACCACCTTCCGATTTTAAAAAAAACTCTTTCAGAGTTCCTTCACCCTTCGGGTTCAGGATGACGTATCAGAAAAAACATTCCGAAACCGTCATTCTGAGCAGAGCGAAGAATCTGTATAATAATAAAAAATTCTCCTTCCATGGGAATTTTTTATACACGCTCACGGGCGGATAAACCGCCCTTCGCTGCGCACGGCGAAATCCCATCCATGGGATTTATTTAAGTCATTCTGGGCAGAGCGAAGAATCTGTATAATAAAAAATTCTCCTTCCATGGGAATTTTTCAGCTTTTCAACGCGTCCACGGGCTTAACTTTTGCGGCGAGGGACGCAGGATACGCTCCGGCGATTACGCCTATGAGCAGTGAGGAAACAAACGCCGCCGCACCGCCCGTGGTGCTGAAAGCAAACGGCAGCTTCCCTGTTGCGAAAACCGCATAACACACAAGAAACCCGAAAGCTCCGCCCAGAAACCCGCCGCAGAGCCCTATAAATGCGGATTCGCCCATAAACTGACGCATTATATCCCGCCTGCGCGCGCCCACTGCCCTGCGTATGCCGACCTCCTGTCTGCGCTGACCGACAATGAGCAGCATTATGGAGAATATGCCCAAACCGCCGATGAGATAGCTCACGGCGGCGGTGATGTTGCCCAGAAAGCTCACTATGTTAAGAGCCTTTGTGCGCATCTCCATCATATCAGAAGGAGAGATAATGTCAAAATCATCCTCCTTACCTGCTGTGATTTTATGGTTTCGCCTCAATACGTTCTGAATTCCGGCAGTTACCTGAGCCTCGTCCTCATATCTGTACATCTGCACCATTATGCCGTCCACATAATCCACGTTGGTAATGCGCTTCATGTGCGTGTTCAGCGGCATAACCAGCACATCGTCAAGGCTCGCTCCGGTGAGATCCGTTCCCATAGGCTCCAGAACACCCGAAACAATGAACGGCACACGGTATATGAGAATTGTTTTACCCACCGGATCAGTGCTTCCGAAAAGCTTGGTCTTCACCTCGGAGCCGATGACGCAGACCCTGTTCATGTCTCTGTTGTCCGTATCGGTAAACATGCCGCCGTTTTCGATGACAAGGTTTTTAAGCCTGAATCCGTCCGGCGTGACTCCCGTCGCGCTGGTGCTCACGGTGGTTCCGCTGTAGGTTACAAGAGCTGTACGCATGGTAAAGGCTTCCGCCGCCTTAACACCGCTTACCTCGTCCCGTATGTCCCGCAGGTCTGACGGCTTGAGGGATGTGGATTGGTATATCACCTGTGTTGATGCTCTGCTGCGGATCTTGCCCGCAACAACTGTCAGTGTGTTTTCACCGAATTTATCTATCTCCTCACGCACCTTTTTTTCCAAAGATGCGGTGAGGCTTGTCACCAGTATAACAGCGAAGGTTCCGAGCAGCACGCCCGTTACCGCCAGAGCAGTGCGAACCTTGTACGCACGGAGAACATCCAGAACGATTTTGAAAGTAAGCAGGTACCTCAACTTATCTGCTCCTTATAGCGTCAATAGGATTAACGGAAGCCGCCCTGCCCGCAGGAGCCGTGCCGAAGACTGCGGCAATGAGTATGGAGACAGCCAGCGCCGCGAAAAATACGCCGAGGGAGATCTCTGCTGTGAATATGCCGAAGCCTGAAACCGCCTTAGCCCCCAACGCGCCGAGAACAAAACCGATAAGTGCGCCGAGAACGGTTATTATCCCGAACTCAAGGATGAACTGCCTGAAAATATCCGACTTGGTAGCCCCGAACGCCCGCCTTATGCCTATCTCCTTTGTGCGCTCCTGCACGGATATAAGGAACATATTCGCCATTACAAAGCCGCCCACGGAGACTGTGAGCAGTGTCATTATTCCGATGAAAACCATTATCGCCCCGCTGACCGCTAAGAAGAACTTCATTATCATGTCGGGACTTATTATCATAAAATCGCTGTCCTGATCGTCGGCTATGTTGTGGCGCATGCGCAGGAAGCTCTCAAGCTCCTCCGCCCTTTGTTTCAGGTTGCCTATGTCCTCAAAGCTCACTCTCAGCATCATTATATGCTTGTACTGACCGGAGATGCGCTTCATAACAGATGACATGGGCATGATGAACCTGTCGTTCATGTCGCCCCGCATTCCCATGAGGGAGACCGGCTTAAGCACGCCTATCACCTGACAGTAAAAGCTGTTTACTTTCACATATTTGCCGATCGGATCATCGGATTCATCAAACAGTGTCCTCTTCACGGTGTCGCCCAGAACGCAGACGTTCGCCGCGGATTCCTGATCAACGGGCAGAATATCCCTGCCGGAAACAAGCTCCCATGACTCCATGTCCGTGTATGCTGTGGGTGTTCCTATGACAAAGGCTCTGTGATGCTTATCCCTGTATGAAATTCTGGTACCGGCGCTGGGCAGAAAGGGATGTACGCTGTAGGCGGTGGGAAAAGCGTCCTTAACCGCCTGCACATCCTCCACTGTGATTGTCATGGAGCGGAAACCGTGTCCGGCAACGTTCCTGCCGCCGCCGAAAACCATGACGGTATCCGGTCCGAAGGTGCCTATCAGTTCGGTTACGGATTTGTAGGCGCCGTTGACCACGGCAACGACAAGCGTAACCGCCGCAATCCCCAGACCTATGGCGAAAACGGAAAGAAAGGTTCTGAGCCTGTAGGAGATAACTCCCTGAATAGCCTCAAAAAAGATATTTATAAATTTTTTCACTCAGCCGCCGTTTTTGTCTTTGTCCAAATCGTACTGCTTTATCTTACGGTGAAGATAGGTTCTCTCAATGTCCAGAGTCTTAGCCGATTTGCTTATGTTCCATGTGTTATTCTTTAGAACATTCAGAAGGTAATATTTCTCAAAATTTTCTTTGGCGTGCTTCAAAGTGTAGCTGAATTCTATGTCATACTTAACGGGTTTTTCCGGCGCACCCAGAAGGAACGAAGGAGCGTCATCAACCGTGAGCGTGTCCTCATCCGCAAGAACCACCATACGCTCCACTATGTTTTTAAGCTGGCGCACGTTTCCCGGCCACTCAAAGCGGGTGAAGGCGTTCATAAGCTCATTGTCTATCTTTCTGAGAGGCATACCGTTCATGGAGCATGCCTCCCTCATGAAGAAGCTCACAAGGGACGGAATGTCCTCACTGCGCTCTCTCAGGGGCGGCACAACGAAGGGAACAACATTTATACGGTAATACAAATCTTCACGGAAGTTGCCCGCCTTTATCTCTTCTTCAAGGTTTTTGTTGGTGGCGCAGATAAGCCTGAAATCAGAGCTGATAAGCTCGTTGCCGCCAACCCTCGTAAACTGGCTGGTTTCAAGAACACGGAGCAGCTTCGCCTGAGCCGCAAGCTCCATGTCGCCTATCTCATCCAGAAAAACGGTTCCGCCGTCAGCCATTTCAAACTTGCCCTTTGTGGTAGCGTGGGCACCTGTGTATGAGCCTTTTTCGTGACCGAACATCTCGCTCTCTATAAGGTCGGACGGTATGGCGGCGCAGTTTATCTCCACGAAGTTCTTCTTATCACGCTTGCTGAGCATATGGACAAGCCTTGCCACATGCTCCTTGCCTGTTCCGTTCTCTCCGGTGATCATCACCCATGCGTTTGTGGGGGCTATTTTCTCTATTTTCTTCCTTAATTCAGCCATGCGGGTGGAGGTGCCAATGAGATCATATCGTTTCAGCGTGTTAAACTTGTATTCCCGCAGGTCGTGTATCAGCCTGAGCTTATCCTCAAGGTGCTTGACAATCAGCACTATGCGCTCAAGGGAGAGGGGTTTCTCAAGGAAGTCCCAAGCACCGAAGCGGATAGCCTCCACGGCGTTCTCGATGTTGCCGTGCCCGCTTATCATCACCACTTCTATTTCGGGGTAGTAGCGTTTTATCTCCTTCAAGCCCTCTATGCCGTCCTTGTCGGGCAGCCATATATCCAGAAAGAGGAAATCGTACATCTGGCTTTTGAGCTTTTCATACCCTTCGGAGAAGGTAAGGGCATAATCCACCTCGTAGCCCTCATCCTCAAGAATGCCCTGAATCGTTGTACATATATTCTTTTCATCATCAATAATAAGCGTCTTCACTTTCATACCCCTTTGGGCAGCTCCAGAATGAATCTGGTGTATTCGTCCTGCCTGCTTTCCACTGTAATTGTTCCGTTGTGCTCGTCAACAATCTTCTTCACAATCGCAAGCCCCAGTCCGGTTCCCTCGGCTTTTTTGCTGAAATAAGGCACAAACACCCTGCCAATGTCCTCAGGAGCTATGCCCGCCCCGTTGTCCTCAACGGTTATGCGGCATATACCGTCTGTCTCAGCGGCGGAAAGAATAATTCTGCCGTTTTTGCCTATGGCGTGTATGGCGTTATTCAGCAGGTTGTAGAAAACACGCTTGAGCTGGTTTCTGTCTGCGTTTATGCGGCAGTCACGGCTTTCGTAAACAAATTCAATATCAGGGTGTGACTGACAGTAAAAATCCGTCACCTCATCAAGCAGATCTCCCAGATTAAAAATCCCCTTTGTGAGATCCGGAAGACGGGAGAAGGAGTTGAACTCGTTCACCATATTCTGGAGCTCGTTCACCTCGGTTATAATCGTGTCCATGCTGCTGTTGACAAGCTCGCCCTCAGAGCCCTCAAGGGTTTTGCCGAGACGTTTCTTCACTCTCTCTGCGGTAAGCTTTATGGGTGTGAGCGGGTTCTTTATTTCATGGGCGATTCTGGTTGCTATCTCCCGCCAGATGTTCATACGCTGGTTCTGAATGATGTCCGTGAGGTCGTCAAGCACCATCACCACGTTTTCCACATCCGCGTCGGCACCGAAAAGCTTGGTTATGGTCACTGCGAAGGTGCGCAGATCATCCCCCACCGAGAGCTCGGTCTGGAAGTGTTTTGAAGCCCTTGTGCTGAGCATGAACTCCCTGAGCTCGTTCATAACATTATTCTCGAACGAATCAGGATTGTTTATCCTCAGAGCTTCGGCGGGGTCATTGTATTTCAGCGGATGCAGGGTTTCGTCAAAAAGAACAATCGCTGACTTAACGTTCTTGAAAACCGTGTCTATATATTGGTTGTCCTTTGCGATCTGCATGAACATTTCGGCGAGTTTCTCGTTTTTGAGATTCAGTTCCTCGTTATGTTCCTTGAGCCTTTTCACCATATCGTTGAAGGCTCCGGTGAGTACGCCGACTTCATCATCCCCCACTGATTCCAGTTTGACGTCAAGATTCCCTTTGGAAACACTCAGTGACGCCTCGGCGAGTTTTTCCAGAGGCTGCGTGATCCCCTTTGAGAAGATGAGACTTCCCCATATGCCCGCAAACACCACAAGGAGTGTCATAAGCACAAGAAGAAGCTTGTATGAGTTTTTCACAGGCTCGGCGAAAAACTGTGTCTGGCTGTAGTTGTTGTATGAATCGAGTATTTTGGAAACCTTTTCAGCCTCGTTCGCCGGAACCTTGCGGTATATGAAGACAGCGCCCAGAACAATATTCTCATTGTTTTTTGAAACAACCGGATGTCCCACCCAGTAGATCTGCTCATAGCCGAAAAACTCATAACGGGCGACCCTCTGCTTGCCGAGAATCTCATCCACAACATCACCGTTTACGAAGGAGAAGAAGAAGAACCCTCCCTTCTCCTCGGAGCTTATTTTCGTCTGCTGATTGTTGTATACGGCTATGCCGTCTATCTGGTTTTTTGCGGAGTATTCCTTTATGTAGGCGTCCAGCTCCTTTTTATGCCTTGTCTGCATGAAATCACGATCTGATATGATCTGAGAAAGGGTGCTGCTCTGCTCTATTATGTCCTGCTCAAGTCTGTTCTGATACTTCTGCATCAGATCTATGGAGCTTTTCAGCGCCTGCTCTATCTGCGCGTCGAACCATTTATCTATACTTTTATTTATGACAGTGCTTGAAAACGCGAAAACTATGAAGACCGGAATAACGGTGAGTAAAACGGAAAACATTACCAGCTTGCTTTGAAGCCGTGCGCCGAAAATGTTCTTTTTCCGTTCCGCCAGCATCTTGCCGAGATTTCGGAATATAAGTATGAAAACAACGAGAAGAAGAATTATGTTTATGTTGATAAGAAGAAAGATCGATACGTTGGAGTACCACGGAAATCCGGTGTTGACTATGTTTGAGCCGGCAGCGAGATTCACCGCCGCAAGTGCGGCAAGCAAAAGAGCATAGAGCCCCACCCGCTTGAGAGTAAACTTGCCTTTAAGCAGCATCAGCTTGGTTTTACGCTCTGAGAATCCGAACATCCCTGCTCTATTTTTCTAAAAGCTCATCAAGAGCTCCGGAGGTAATGGAAGGTGAATCTTCCTTCTTCCGCGGCTCAGGCTTGGGCTTTTCGCTGTCAAAGTCGAATGTGAGATCATCAAGGGTCAACGCGCCCGCTTCGACCGCTTCTTCCCTGCCTGACGGTTCCTCTTTTTCGATGATTATCTCAAGATCATCAAAAAGATCGTCAATGCCGCCCTTGGGCTCGTACTGTTCGCTGACAGCCTGCGGAATGTCCTGAGTCTGAGGTTTAATCTCTATATCACCGAATATTTCAGCCTCGTCAAAATCTTCATCAACATGCAGAATCATCCCATGCACGGGTTTGCTGTGCTCCTCCTCATGCTCGGGTTCTTCAATCCCTGTTTCACTTTCGATAAAACCGTTCTGACTGCTCTCCCCTTCGGAAGAGGCGAATTTATCCAGATCAAGCCCTTGATCCTCTGACGCGGAGGGCACGCTCACAAACGAATCCAGATCAAACTCGGAAGTGACTATGGAGAAGTCATCCGTTTCCGGCTCGGAAGGAATTTCAACCACGGGCTCAGGCACCGGCTTCTTTTTACCGGAGGGAATCGAATCCATAAGGGAAAATTCCAGAATGTCGTTCACTTCGGGATCATCAGTATGGTCGAAGGAGTCTATGGAAAGCACGTTCGCTTCCCTGCCGCTGTCTACAGGATCGGGTGATTTTCTGCCGTAGAGTTCGTCATCTATCCTTTGGGCGCTTTCCTTATCTCCCGCTCTGGCATATGCCTCACGGAGAAGGTCAAGCACCTGATGCTTCATGTCCATAGCCTGCGCCTTCTCAACGATAGTGCGCATACTTTCAAGAGTGTCTGTGCTGTTCATCTCACCGATGAACTTAAAGCACATTTTGGCGAATGAGTAATCCAGCACGGCATCGGAGACTGAGGCTATTTCAGTGAGTATCTGCCCGAAGCTGTCCCCGTGCCCTTCCGCCACTGCGTTTTCAAGCAGATATGAATAAATCTCCGGCTTGGGGTATTTCCTTTTCAGGCGCACAAAAAGCGGCACAAGGGAGCTGAGCTCGGCGCTGCTCACTATTTCGGCAAAATACGCTTTGTCAAAGTTCTTTTCCAGATGCTCGGCGATAATGTCTGTGAGGGAAGAAATCTTATCGGGGTTTGACTTTATGTATCCGGGCAGATGTTTTATGTAAAGCTGGCTGTCCGCTTCTGTCTCAATGGCGCAGTTTATGAAAAGAGTGAGATCCGCAGAGTCAATCTTTTTGAGGGCAAGCCCCTTTTCTGCGGTCAGCCGCACTTCATTTGATGAACCGTAGCGGCGCATAATATCAATCAGCACCGCAATATCGGACGAATGAGCGGATTTTACAGAAGTGAGCCTGCGCACTATGCGGTCGGTTTCCTGCACGAAGCCGCGCCTTGTTTTGGCTTCGAGAAGCGCAGTGAGTATATTTATCTGCTCCCTTACGAGAGCCTTCTGTCCGTAAAGCTCGGAAAGCTTTTCCTGATAGCTTTCCTTATCCGGATAGTTACGGATGATTTTTTTCACCAAGGCTATGGATTTATCGAGATAGTTTCCGCCTTCAAACTTCTTCAGGAGCGCATCGTACACCTCAAGGCATTTTTCCTTGTCCCCCGTCATGCAGTAGGCATCACCCATGAGATTAAGCGCCTCAAAGTTGTCCGGCTGTGAGGAGAGAATATCCCCGCACGCTTTAACTGTCTGCTTGTAGTTTTTTTTGGAGTAGAAGGACATGGCGTCCTGAAAAGTTTTGTCTTTTCTTCCGAAAAAAAGCATTATCTTATCCCGAGAAATCTGTGTATTTGAGGACGGTAAAACATTTCGACCCCTTCCTTTGAGAATATCACCTGAACCGTGTCTATTCTATTAAAATCCGCCTTATTATCCACCGATTGGGCAAAAACTTCCGTCACACCCGCACTGTGGAGAACACCCGCCGCCTCGGCGAGTTCGTCTTCCGTGTTATTATCGTCAAAAACCGCTTTCAGATAAAACTTTTCTTTACCGAGAAATTTAAGAACGGGAAGCAGTTTCGCCAGATTTTCCCGCCAGTCCGCACGGCAGAGCTTAACATCTATGCTGAATATATCAAAGACAGGCTTGAGGGCTTTCAGTTCGGCGTGTCTGTAGCCGGAGGTTTCAAGGAAGAGTTTGCAGCCCGCCTGTTTAAAGAGAAGAGCGGTTCCCTTGAGAAACCTGATCTGTTCAGTCGGCTCCCCGCCGGTGAAGGATACGGAATGAAAAAGGCTTAAATCAGCCCCTGCGCACACGGCAACGAAAAACTCCTCCGGTGTTACGGGGTTTTTGAATGGTTTGCCGTACACCTCAAAGCTTTCCGGCGTGCCGAACTCAGTGTCGCAGTATTCGCACCCCACGGAGCATCCGGCAAGACGGACGAAAAGCTGACGGGCGCCTGCGTAAAAACCTTCACCCTGAACGGAGTGAAAAACCTCGTTTATTCTGCCCTTATTCCCAGTATTCCGCAGCCGCATTATCGCTCTCCCACACAACAACCCTTTCAACCATTGAGCCGAAGTTTTCCTTCAGCCTGTCGTAGATGTATCTGCACATATTCTCGCTGGTGGGGTTAACGGTTTTGAAGTATTCCAGCTCATTGATATATTTATGGTCAAGCCCGTCGAGAATTTCGTTGAGATGCTTCTTAAGCACCTTGAAATCCACAAGCATCCCTATCTTATCCAGCTTGTCGGAAGCGAGATACGCCTCAACCTTCCAGTTGTGCCCGTGAAGATTTTCGCAGTCACCTTCGTATTCTCGCAGGTTGTGAGCGGACGCAAAACTTTTTATAACTCTTACCCTGTACATTTTTTCAGCTCCGTAATTTCTTTTGCGGAAAGCCTTTTCAACTCTCCGGCTCTTAGTCCGTCTATGTTTATATTGCCTATTCTCACCCTGAGCAGCCTTGAGACCCTCAGTCCGAAGAAGCGGAAAATCTCACGTATCTGCCTCTTTTTCCCTTCGGTGAGTATCAGACGGAAATGCCCCGCCTTTATCCTCTCCGCACCGCAGGGGAGATAACGCATCTCATCTGTGCTGAGCCCGCTGCGTATCTGCTCAAGGTCGTCCTCACAGAGATCACCGTTAACCCAGACAAGGTATTCCTTCTCCGCCTTAAACTCCGACTTCTGGAGCCTCAGAATAAGGTCACCGTCGTTGGTAAAAATAATAAGACCTTCGCTGTCATAGTCAAGTCTGCCGGAGTAGGCGAGCTTTTTTTCTCTCAAATAAGGAATCTCTTCCAGAGTTTCCTTGCCCCTTCCGTCGCCGTAGGCGGTGAGCATTCCCCGTGGCTTGAAGAACCTGTAATACTCAAGCTCACTCAGGGTTACAGGATCACCGTCCAGCTCTATATTGTCCGTTTCCGAAACCTGAACGCCCAGCTCGGTTACCTTTTCGCCGTTTATGCGGACAAGCCCGCTTTCGATAAGCCTGTCCGCCTCGCGTCTGGAAACACCGCAGTTAGCTGAGAGAAATTTATTGAGTCTCACTGTCATCCGCCGCTCTGTTTGAGTTCCTGCCACTCACGGAAAGTGGGCATCTCGGAAAGGTCATTCATGCCGAAGTATTCCAAAAACTGCTTTGTCGTTACATAAAGAAGCGGTCTGCCCGGAACATCCTTCCTGCCAGCCACCTTTATCAGGTTGCGGTCGAGCAGATATTTCACCGTACCGGAGGAGTTGACGCCCCTTATTTCGTCTATCTCAAGCCTTGTCACAGGCTGCTTGTACGCAATTATCGCCGCTGTTTCAAGGCTTGCTCTGCCCAGCGCGTCGGACTTTTCGCCGAAGTGCGGGCGAAGTTCCTCAACCAAGGAACTTTCCGTAACAAGCTGAAAGCCGCCTGAGACCATGCGGATCTTAAGTCCGGTATCCAGCTTATTGAACTCTTCTGCGTATTCCAGAAGCCTGTTTTCAAGGTTCACGGGTTCAAAAAACGCACGGAAGAACCTTTTCTCCAGCGGAGTGCCGGAAAGAAAAAGGGAAGCGTAGAAAATCTTCTTTTCCCGTTTGTTATCCATCCTTCTCCTCCGTTTTCTCAATTAATATTTCGCCGAAGTTTTCGTTTTGAGATGCGTTGGCGACTTTGTTTTTCAAAAGGTCAAGAATCGCCAGAAGCGAAACTGCGACCTCCTTCCTGCTTCCGCAGGAGCGCACTATATCGCTCCAGAACATGCGTATTTTCTTTGTAACAAGGCTTTTAAGCCTCGCCACAACCTCTTTGAAATCCACAATGTTCTTCTCCACCACCATTCTGGTTTTTCTTTCCTTCGTGGTGAGGTCAAAGAAGGAATCCGCAAGCAGAAACGGGTCTTCCGTGTCCGCCCGCTCCTTGGCGATAAAAACCGTGTCTGTTCTCATGAGGAACTTGGATGATTCCTCTTCGCTTTTTCTCAGGAAGAGCGAAACATCCTTGTAGAAGGAGTATTCCACAAGCTTTTGAGTAAAAAGATATTTTTCTTCTTCCGGATCAAGTTCCTCCTCAAAGAAACTGTCTCGGGGGAGAAGCATCCGCGATTTGAGATACACAAGGTATGACGCCATGTTTATAAAATCCGAAGCGACTTCTATATCAAGCTGCTCCATCCTTTTAACAGCGGTGATGAAGCTTTCGGTAATGATCGCTATGGGAATGTCGTAAATGTTCAGCTCGTTCTTATATATGAGGTGGATCAGCAGATCCAGCGGTCCCTCAAAGTTTTCCAGTGAAACGTCAAGAAGCTCGCTGCTCATATTTTTATGGCTTCACGCACCCTTTCCATAAGTTTGCCCGCCTCCTCGTTCGCTTTCTTCTGCGAACCGCTGAGGAACTCGTCCATATCCTTTATCTCGGCGTCAAACTTGCGCCTGCGCTCCTGAATTGGTTCAAGAAAGGCTCTGATATGCTTGATAAGTATCATTTTGCAGTCCATGCAGCCTATACCGGCTCTCCTGCATTCGGTCATGATGTATGCCTTCTCCTCTTCCGTGGAGAAAACCTTATGATAGTCAAATACCGGACAGACTTCCGGATCGCCCGGGTCTGTCCTGCGCTGGCGGCGGGTGTCGGTCTTCATGCGTTTGAGCTTCTGCTCCACTTCGTCAAGGTCTTCGGACAGCATGATAGCGTTGCCGTAGCTTTTGCTCATCTTGCGTCCGTCAAGCCCGGGAAGCTTCGGTACTTCGGTGAGAAGCCCCTCCGGCTCCACAAACACATCGGCATTATAAAGGAACTGAAAGCGGCGCACTATCTCACGGGCTATCTCAAGGTGAGGGAGCTGGTCAAAACCCACGGGCACATAGTTAGCGCCGTAGATTATTATATCCGAGCTCATAAGCACGGGGTAACCGAGAAAACCGAGGTTTGAAAGATCTTTATCAGTGATTTCCTGTTTAATCTCCTTGTATGTCGGGCATCTTTCCAGCCAGCTCACAGGGGTAATCATGGAGAGCAGGAGAAAAAGCTCCGCATGGTACAGGTTTTTGGACTGAACAAACATTGTCGCCTTTTCGGGGTCAATGCCTGAGGCGAGCCAGTCGAGAACGAGCTCACGCCTCATTTCTATGATATTTTCGGGATTTTCGTAATTGGTAGTCAGCGCGTGCCAGTCCGCGACGAAGTAAAAGCATTCGTGTTCGTCCTGAAGCTTCACCCAGTTTTTGAGCGCGCCGAAGTAGTGTCCTATATGGAGTTTGCCCGTGGGGCGCATTCCGCTTAAAACTCTTTTCATCTATTTTTACCTCTTATCAAATTCTTAAAGGAGAAATGCCGTGAGATAGCGGATCACGGGGAGAACCGTTTTGTCAAATATCCCTGTGAGAAACAGAAGAATAATAATGATAAAACCGTAACGCTCCGTTTGGGAAAACTTGAACGCCTTTTCATACGGAAGAAAGTTGGTAAGTATCCGCCCGCCGTCAAGGGGGAGTATGGGAATAAGGTTAAACACGGCGAGAGCCACGTTTATCTGCACGGAGAGCTTAAGCATTATCGCTATAGGCATAGCTATCTTTGCTGCCAGAGTATCGGCGTGAATCGGAACAACCAGTACAGCCTGAAGCAAAAGAGCGGAAGCCAGAGCAACTGCAATGTTTGAGACGGGACCGGCGGCAGCCACTATCGCCATGCCGTATTTATTGTTCCTCAAGCGGGAAAAGTTGACCGGAACAGGTTTCGCCCAGCCGAAAAGCTGTGTTATCAGAAGAAATAAAAGTCCCACAATATCGATATGCGCAAACGGGTTGAGGGTGAGGCGTCCGAGCCTTTTCGCCGTGTCGTCCCCTAGCATGTACGCCGCCACACCGTGGGAAAGCTCATGCACGGTGATAGCAAAAAAGAACGGCACAATCGCCAGTGACATAAATCTTATATATTCTGCAATATTGAAATCCATCAGAAGTTCATACCAGATAAACGGGTTGCCGTCAATTTTATAGAGGATGCAGGAAGGAAATCCAGAGTAAGCAGTATATCACCCCCGATTAATAGACTCTTTTGCTGTTTGTGCCGCCGTGCTTTTAAAACTCAGCCGGAGAAAGGTTTTATTGGCTGCTGCTCCGTAACACTACAGCACACTGCGTCCCTGAATAATTCTTACAAGAATAATTATCAGAGCTATTACAAGCAGAATATGGATGAAACCTCCGAGAGTATAAGAACTGACTAAACCAAGAAGCCATAAAACTACCAGAACTACGCTTATTGTCCACAACATAACTTTCTCCTTAGAAATAAGGCAGTGATCAAAATATTTCTGTCACTGCCTGCGAGTGCACCGACAACCTCTTATGCAGCGCCTGACTCAGACCAGCTTTATTGATCTGTTATTTTAAAGCCAAGCTGTTCTGTACGGATGTAACACCCTCAACCTGAGAGGCAATTCTGCCTGCCAGTTCCGCATTCTGTTTTGAATCAACAAATCCGCTTAGCTGGACTTTGCCTTTGAAAGTTTCAACATTAATCTCCAGTGTTTTAAGCGAGGATTCGTCAAATATAGCTGCTTTAACTTTAGCTGTGATTACGGAGTTGTCAAAGTACTCACCGGAGCTTTCTTTTTTATTGCTGGATGCACAGCCAATAAAGGCGGCAAGTAACACGGCGAAAAGTAATATTTTCATAATTTGGCGCGATTTAATCATTCAACTTCCCTTCTATGTTTATTTATAATTAATTTATTTCTTTAATTTATAATCTATAGTTCACCAACCATTCTGTCAATGGCTTAGAAATAACGGTGTAATCAAATTATCGATCACTCATATCAATATTCACTTAAATAGATTAAACAACCTATCTTACAGAACAAGTTGGCGGTGAATTAAATAAGGGCATGAACTGTTGATTTATTTTCAACAGATCAATAATTGAAGAAACGTTTCAGAATTTTTATGCTGCAATAGAAGCCGCTGAATATCTCATCACAGAAGCAGCACGAAGGACATGAACCAGTTGAGTTCGATTCGGTCTATGTCACGCTGTCCGCACGGAGCGGAGTAATATTTCAGTGATTTCCTCGTGAGGCACGGATAGCGGTATTCCTTGAGGATGTGCTCGTACTCCCGCATAGCCTCGCCTCTTCTGCCGGAGATGTCCATGAGCATGGCACGCATCATCAGCACTGTCCCCTCCCTGTAGTGATCAAGCTTCTGTCCAAGGGTTTCATCGGCAAATTCCAGAGCCTTTGCGTACTCGCCCAGCTTGGCGTACGAAACAGAGAGGAACAGTGGAAAGGCATATTCATCCTGCTTCATGTTTTTCAGCCCGGACATAATGCTCACAAGCTCTTCATAATTATGGGTTTCAGAGTGGTCACAGCCGGAGAGTGTGTATGTTTCCATAACCTCCGAATGGGGAGCATCGGGCTTTATAACTCTGAGCGGTTCGGTTTTCCCCGCGAAGAGCTCAGAGATTGAGTAATCGTATATATCGCCCGCTGTCGAAGGGGTGGTTCCGTCCGCAACGGCTATGCGGTCATCAGCGAAGCTGAAGCTGGCACTTGAGATCGTGTTGCTGTTGGCGACTGTGCACCCTGCGTAGAGATCTCTCTTCATTCCTACATCATAGAAATCGCCGAGAATCTTGAACATCTTTATATGATCCACGCCGAACCACATAGAGCTAAGCATATCGTCCATTCTTTTCTTGCGGTAGAAGTTGTTCTGCACCCAGATGTAGGCGGGCACAAACTCATCCGCCTTTTTGTCCGGCGTGTGCGCCATGTTTGCGTAGCTGAATTTGTTCTCGGTGACTTTAAATTCGCTCATGCCCTTGCTGTTCATTTCAAACACGGAGCATTCGCCGGTTTTTCCGTCTGTTACGAGAATCCCCCAGCCCCCTGCGGTTTTCTTATTCTCAAGCAGGCTGCGCACTTCCGCAATGCTTCTGCATGTTCCCATAATGTCCGAAACTATGCCGAGAACAGGTTCACCGCTTAATGAAACTTCACGGGTGAAGAGCACATGCAGCGAAACAGCTATCCCCTCTTCATTTATGCTGGTAAGTCCGGGGAGCAGCAGTCCGTCTGCGCTGAGCGTGATTGACCCTATTTTATCCTTAGGCTTGATAACGATAAGGGCGTGATCCCTTGTCCAGTATTTGCCGCCGTAAAAATCGAGGTTGCGCCCGTGGAGTATGCCGCTCCCTTTTTTTACTGCGAGACTTGAGCAGCCTAGGAAGATCTGCGGCATTCCGCTTATGAAATAGCCGGATTTGCCCACCAGATAAAGCAGCATATCAGGATATGAGAGACTTTTGGAAACCACGGAATAGTCAAGACCCAGAAGCTCGGAATATGTCTTCCAGAAGACAAGATCGTTTTTGTTGTACTTGGATGAAATGAGACCGGTAAGCTTTTTGAGAGCGAAAAGCCCCATGTTGCCCAGCAGGTTGTTACCCACTATGCCCCCCAGAACCCTGCGGGGAAAATCCATAAAGTAGTCAAGTGTTTCCCTGTGCTCTATCTGCCCGTAAAGGGAGGTTGCTATCTCTTCCTGTGTGCCCTTGGCGTATATAACTTTCATATATTCCCGTGATATTTACCCATCAGACTCTTCACCAGCTCAATGTCAGATGAATAAGTGATTTTTATATTCTCCGGAGTGGACTGCACATACTTAACCCTGTGCCCCGCCATCTCCATT
Source organism: Geovibrio thiophilus (assembly GCF_004087915.1). Classification (NCBI taxonomy): domain Bacteria; kingdom Pseudomonadati; phylum Deferribacterota; class Deferribacteres; order Deferribacterales; family Geovibrionaceae; genus Geovibrio; species Geovibrio thiophilus. The sequence continues at coordinate 1,408,728 of NZ_CP035108.1, read as the reverse complement.
GCCATGGACTCGTCAGTGGGGTTTGCCTTTTTTCCGGCAGCGTCCATAACGGCGGCAAGAAGCCTGCCCAGCTCAAAAACCTGCGGAGTGTGGCTGAGGACATATCTGTTCCTGTCCACTGTGCCCTCTATGCCGTCAGGGGTAACCCGTTTCAGTGTTTCCCGCACGGGAACGCAGCATATGCACGCTCCTGACTCCTCTGCTGTTTTTATGGTGTCCCTTGTAACTTCCGCCGGAACAAAGGGGCGCACGGCGTCATGAATCAGCACATGCGTGCTTTTCACTTCCAGAAGACAGTTAAGCACTGTTTTCCATCGTTCGTCACCGCCTTTTATCATGCGGTATCTTATTCCGAGAGCGTCCGCCGTTTCGTTTACGGTTCCGAAATCATCCTCTCCGGCGCCGATGAGAAATTCGTCAAACTCATAGGCATCACGCAGGCATTTCAGCGCATAGTAAAGCACAGAGCGCCCGTTAAACTCCGCAAACTGCTTTTTAACATCACCCCCGAAGCGTTTTCCCACTCCGGCGGCAGGTATAACCGCAGTTACGCTCAAGAACGCACCTTGGTAAAGATAATGCGTCCTGATTCGGTCTGCAGAAGGCTTGTCACATTCACTTTCACTGTCTCGCCCATCATCCTGCGCCCGTTTTCGAGAACAACCATTGTACCGTCATCCAGATAACCGACACCCTGCCCGTGCTCCTTGCCCTCTTTCACTATGGTGATACTGAGGTCTTCGCCGGGGAGAATGTTCTGTCGCATTGCCATGGCGAGATTGTTAAGATTAATAGCTCTTATGTTCTGTATCTCCGCCACTTTCAGCAGGTTAAAATCCGTGGTGATTATATGAGCCTTAAGCCTTTTTGCCAGAGCAACAAGCTTTTCATCCACAGTACCCAGATCGGTAAAATCCGTCTGGTTTATCTCCACGGGAAGCTTCGTCTGTTCCTGTAGCTTTTTCAGCACATTCAAACCCCTGCGCCCTTTCTGCCTGCGCAGGTGATCGTGGGAATCGGCTATGTTCTGAAGCTCCTTCAGAACGAAGGTAGGAATAACCAGCGCACCCTCCATAAGCCCTGTATCGACAATATCCGCTATGCGTCCGTCGATGAGCGTTGAAGTATCCAGAACCTTCTGCTGAGCGGCGTATTTCGCTGTTTTCTGCTTCGAGTTAAGTATCTTGGAAAAAAGCAGCTCAAACACCCAGTGCACCTTCATGCCGAGGATGATGCCCAGATAAAGCATAAAGAAATACAGCCCGAGCTTCACAGCTTCATTGGTAACCAGAGAATCAAAAATCGTCGCCAGAAGATAGGCAATGAGCGAAAAAACAATCCCTCCTACCGCTCCGGCTAAGAACTTATAGCTCTTGAAATCCGAAAAAAGACTCTCTATGAAATAGATAGAGAAGATAATCACGACCGCGTAGGTCACCGCGTAGTAGATGTCGATGCCGAGAGACTCGTGCATCAGGACAAAAACAAGAAAAATCATTACAGAGTATAAAAACCTGAAAAGCCACATAGCTTCCCCCTGAGTAGAAAAAACAGCCCCGCCATCAGTAAAAGCGGCGGGGAAAAAGATATAATTCAAATATGGTCTTATTTATAAAAAAAGCAAGCTACAGCAAACCGATAAGACTCACCAGCATCATACGGGCGAAATAGATCACGATGAGCAGTATTATGGGGCTTATATCCATGAACCCGAGAGGCGGTATTATCTTCCTGAAGGGTTCCATAACAGGCTCTGTCATTGCGATTACGAACTGAACCACAGGGTTGCGCGGATCAGGGCTCACCCATGACATAAGCGCGCGGATTATAATAAGCCATGTAAAGATCCCGAGCAGATCGAGAAGCACCTTTATACTGCCCGCGGCAGCGCCTTTAACGGCGGGAATAAGCTGTACTCCTCCCGTCGTGGACATATAGAAGCCCAGATGAAACAGCGTGTCCATGGCTATGAAAAGAACGAAAAGAACAACCATCGCAGGTATAACAACGGTGTTCCCCGGCAGATTAACGAAAGTTCTGGTCAGCTTTACCCAAGGCAGAGCGATGCGGTAGAAAAATGTGGAGTATGACGTTGTGCCGAAACGGTTTGTAGTGCTGCCCACAAGGACGGCTATTATATAAAACAGAAGAATGAAGCGCAGAATATCGTCAAATGCGTAGAAAAATCCCCATATGAGCCCGCTGCCGCCGAAAAAGGAGACAATGATACCGTAAAAAACCGCTATACCCGCTATAAAAAGAGGCGCAAGAGCGTCAGTGCGCTTCTTTGTCATTTTAAGCATGTTCATGTATACAGGGTTGGTCACGGAAGCGACAAGCTTACCCAGCGGGTTAAAGTGCAGTTCCTGTGTTGTCATGGCAGCATGAAGCAGGATAACACATATGAGAAATTTTACAGCAAAACCAATTATAATAATCATTTAAACAATTTCCTCCTTTCAGGAGCGCCCGCCGAAAAGGGCTGTCCCTATACGGATCAGCGTGGAGCCTTCCTCCACTGCGACCGTGAAATCATCGCTCATCCCCATGGAGAGGATTTGCAGATCTATATTTTCCGATGCGAATTTGCCTTTCATCTCTTCCATAAGCTCCCTTGTGCGGGCGAAGTGGATTCTGTTCTCTTCCGCCTCGTTAACCAGCGGGGGCATCATGGTAAAGCCTTTTACTCTTATGTGTCTGCATTTTGAGGCTGTCTCAAGCAGAGCGGGCAGTTCCGCCGCATCCACGCCGGACTTAGCCGGATCGTTTGCCACATTAACCTGAATCAGCACATCCTGCACCCTGTCTTCACGGGTGAAGTGCTTCTCCATCTCATTAAGAAGCGGTATCCTGTCCACAGAGTGAATCAGGCTGAAATTACCTTTAAGATATTTTACCTTATTAGTCTGCAAATGTCCGATGAAATGAAGCTCAAGCTCCTTCAAACTTTTGAGTTTCTCATGTTTTTCCAGCGCTTCCTGCATCTTGTTTTCACCGAAGAGCCTCTGCCCCTGCTCGTATGCCTCAGTTATGCTTTCCGCAGGAAAGGTCTTACTCACCGCAAGAAGCGTCACGCTGTCAGTCCTTCCGGCACGTTTCAGAGCTTTTTCCGCTTCCCGCATTATTTTTTCTTTTCGTTCGCTGAACAATTTACTTCCTCATCAGGATGGAGATCATCCTGCCTGTTCTGCCGCTGTCCCTTCGGTATGAGAAGAGATAGTCCGACGAGTATGTGCAGTCAGTAACCCTGGTTATTTCAGGCACGCCTGCATTTCTGAGTGTTCTTTCAACGCTTCCGCCTATAGAAAAGCACATTCTGCCGCAGATGCTCTCCACGCTTTCGCCGTGTCCGGCTGATGTGAAAATATCCGCAACCTCGCTGCCGACTTCAAAGTTGGCGGTGCTTATTCCGGGACCGACAACAGCCCTTGTCACACGGTCTCCGGCTTCCTCAAACATAGACAGGGCATTTTCCACTATGCCTGCGGCGGCGCTTTTCCACCCGCAGTGGAGACTGGCGAGACATCCTCTGCCTATCAGGTGCACGTTCCAGCAGTCGGCAGTGAGTATGCCCAGAGCTATGCCCCGCTCACGGGTAAAAAGACCGTCACCATCGCTGAACATAACGTCAGCTATGTTTTCCGCAGTAACTTCCCTTATAACATTTCCGTGAACCTGAGTGAGGGTCACAAGCCTGCTTATGCCCCACGCTGTTTTAAGCTTTTCAAGGTTTTTCAACACCTTAAAGCAGTCATCTCCCACATGCAGAGCGGCATTGAAGGAGGTGTAAATTCCTTCGCTGTAACCGCCTCTGTTTGTGGATGTTATTTGTAAAATATCGCTGTCGTCAACGGCGCAGATGTACTCCGCACCGTCTTTTGCTACAAGCAAAACTACTTCCTGTCCTGAAGCTTGGCAAGGAGTCTCAGTATCTCGATATACAGCCAGATCAAGGTTACCATCAGACCGAAGGCGGCATACCATTCCATATACTTCGGCGCGCCCGCTTCCGCTCCGTTTTCGATAAAGTCGAAGTCAAGCACGAGGTTAAGAGCGGCAATGATAACCACCACAATGCTTATACCTATGCTCAGGGGGCTGGAATCGTGCATGAAGTTCATCTGTATTCCGAAAAAGCCGAGTATAAAGCTTGCCAGATACAGAATCATAATTCCGCCTGTCGCAGCCACAACGCCGAGCTTAAAGTTCTCTGTCGCCTTAATATATCCGCTTGTGTAAGCAAGAAGCAGAGCAACCAGAACAGCCACGGTGAGCATAACCGCCTGAAGCACTATGCCGGGGTAGCGCATCTCGAACATAATGGAGATTCCGCCTACGGCAAGCCCCTGAAGAGCGGCGTAAAGCGGTGCGGTTATTGCGGAATATTCCTTTTTGAAGGTTGTGACAACAGCTACTATAAGCCCGCCGATAATTCCGCCGATCATCAGCGGATAGAGATACTTCACGTTCCCGCTGACTGCCATATTCCACGGAATATAGCCTGCGATAAGCAGAATGACGGTGAGAAGGAATGTCTTGTTGACCGTTCCTCTTATTGTCATCGCATCATCAAATCTTGTGGCGGCTGTCCCCAGTGAACCCCCGCTTTCGCCTCTGGTGTAAGTCGCAGTTGAGGCAGCCACTCTTTCGCCTCTGGCGGCGGCTGCCGCTTTCTCAAACGCTTTGTCCGTAAGCATAGGGTTTGATGTTCTCATACTTTTACAACTCCTTTATATAATTATGTAAAATTTACCATCCATATAAATTTTACATACACGCTCGCGCCGTGATAAACACGGCTTCGCTACGCACGGCGTGACTCCATCCATGGAGTCTGATAATTATGTAAAATTTACCATCCATATAAATTTTACATACACGCTCGCGCCGTGATAAACACGGCTTCGCTACGCACGGCGTGACTCCATCCATGGAGTCTGATAATTATGTAAAATTTACCATCCATATAAATTTTACATACACGCTCGCGCCGTGATAAACACGGCTTCGCTACGCACGGCGTGACTCCATCCATGGAGTCTGATAATTATGTAAAATTTACTTCTGTTATTCCAGAATAACCCAACGGCAGAAACTCTTCAAGAGAATCCGCCGTATGCAGTCCGAATCTAAAACATGCCTCTGGTTTTTACAAGACAATAATAATTATGAAAAATTCAAAGAAATTTCAATATAGGAGAATGAAATTCTCACGCCTGCTCTTTCAGCTTCAGGTCTCTGTCGATAAGCTGAGTAAACACCAGTGAAACAAAGGCGAGAACAGCGCCCGCCACAAAGGGTATACGATAGTCCAGCATCCACAGAAGCCCGCCGATAAGAGGAATCACAACTGCCGCTATGTGATTGATAGTGAAGCCGATCGCCATTGTAGGCGCTATGTCTCCGGAATCGCCTATCTTCTGGAAGAAGGTTCTTATAGCCACTGAAAAATTGAAAAATATGTGATCCAGTATATACATAACTGCTATTATCCATTTATTGTCCACATAGGCGTAAGCGAGAAAAACACCAATCAGGCTCACATATTCCAGCGAGAGCACGCCCCTCTCGCCGAATTTATTTATCGCCTTACCTATCATTGGGTTAAGGAAATAGTTCACTGCGTTGTTCACAACAAAAAGCATGGCTATGACAAATGCTGAGAACCCGAACTTCTCCACCATGAGAAAAACGGAGAACGCCACAAAAATTTGCCTTCTCGCTCCCGCAAGGAACGTAAGCACATAATACAGCCAGTATTTTTTGCGCATAAACATGCTTTTGCGCTGAACGGGCATATTCTGCTTCGTGGGGTCTATGAAAAGGCAGTAAACGCCGCCCGCAGTGAGAAAAACACCCACAAGCAGGTAGATGGTTTTATAGTCGAACACCTTAAGCATGCCCATTACAATCACGCCGACAATGATGCTGCATGCGGCGGAGATGCTTCTGAATCTGCTGAGAACAAGAGGCGTTTCCTGCTTGGTGAAATACTGCAAAGTGAGTGACTGGTTCACTGTTTCGTAATAGTGGAAGCCAAAGGACATGACAATGGTGGTGAATATCAGCCCGTAATAAGTTGGCATGAATCCGGTGAGCCCCACGCCTATGCCGAGGAAGATTATTGAAAACGCTCCGAGTTTATGCTCCGGTATGAACCTTATTACATAAATCACCAGAAGCGCAAGGAAGCCGGGAATTTCCCTGACTGACTGGATAACGCCCATCTGATAGCCGTTTACGCCAGCCTGTTCCACAGCGAAGTTGTTAAAAAGAGTCTGCCATGTCTGCAAACCGATTATAGATGCAACGGTAAGAAGAAACAGGAAGAAATACATTTTGTTGTCTCTTGTCACCGCACCCTCTTAGAAATACGAAATCATCTAATAATAAAAATCAAATAGCACATTTATTCCGTACAGAAAAGAGGAAAAAAGGCACACTTACCGACAAATGCTCAGGACTTCTTCGCCGCCGCCTTTTCAAATATTGCCAGATCTTTATCGGAGAAGAGACATATAACTATCTTTTTAAGAGTTTCGGGCGAATGCTCCGCAAAATCGGTTATAGCCTTTATGATTATCCCCGCTGCCTCATCCTCAGGAAACCCGTTGATCCCCATTGATATAGCAGGCAGAGAAATAGAGGTGAGTCCTTTTGTCTCCGCTGTCATGAGGCTTGAGAAAACAGCGCCGTAAAGGTTTTTATCCGGTGCGGGGTCTATGCCGTATCTGGGACCGACAGCGTGTATAACAAACTTCACCTTCAGATCACCGCCGCCTGTGATAACCGCAGAACCCAGCGGGCAGTAGCCTATAGCGTCGCATTCCTTCTGTATGCTTTCGCCGCCCTTGGCTTTTATGGCTCCGGCAACGCCGGTTCCGAGCTTAAGGTTTGTGTTTGCCGCATTAACTATGGCGTCCGTGTCTGTTTCGGTGATGTCACCCTTGATGAGTCCCAGAGTGACTCCGTTGACAAGTATTTTAAGCATGTTCAGCCCCCTTGCCCCGATTTCCAGTTTTCATAAATTTTAATAAAAACGGGGTGGTATGTAAGTGAAGGATCCATACGGAGGTAATTCATGGTCTCGTCCATTCTGTCCGCCGGAACAGCGATAAACTGTCCGAAGCCTTCCGCGTACACCGTGCCTTCACTGTCCTTTATACACCCCACAGATTCATAAAACATCCTGTTTTTTCCTGAAAAAGATGTAATAAGAGTGAGAGGTGTCTCGGAAGGAGTGTTCTTCCTGAATTTTACATTGAGATTTCGGGTAAAGCAGAGCGTGTCCTTTGTGCCGAATACGCTGGCGCTCCAGCCCATGCACTCGTCAAGCAGGGCGGAGACAATTCCGCCGTGCACAACTCCTTTAAACCCGCAGAAGCGGGCGGGGATGCACAAATCCGCCTTTACGCAGCCGTCTTCCACATAAAAGCGCGCATCCACGCCGAAAGTATTTTCCTCACCGCAGATAAAGCATCCGCTGGAGTGAGGCAGGTAATATCTTATGCCCATTTTATCTGGTTCAGCTCGAAGCGTTCCTTTATAAATTTATGTCTGGGCAGAACGGCGAAAGCCACCTTCATTTTGCCCGCTTTTTTCAGTGTTGTCTTGGTGGAATAGCTGTAAACGCCGTTTTCAACGTTCTTGAACTCAAGCTCCACAAACTCAGGATCTTTAAACTCGCCGCTTGCTCCGTCAAACTCCACAATTGCGCATACGGAAAGGTTTTCAGGCTGAATGGCATCGGTACGCACAGCAGCGCTGAAAATTACGCCCGACTCCATTTTAAGGTCGTCAGCCTCAACTTTTGTATCTACAAACTGCACATTGTCCCAGCTCTGGATTATGCTGTCCTTCCAGAGAACATACTCCTTCGCCTCTTCATGCTTGTTCGCGCGGAAAGCGGAATTAAGCTCGTGAACGGGCACATAATACTGGTCGGTGTAGTTCATAACCATTCTGGAGGTGTTGAAGAAAGCGGCGCAGGTTTTAATCGCCTGCTTCATCATCCTTGTCCATTCACGGGGAACGCCAGCTCTGTCTCTGGTGTAGAAGAGCGGTATTATCTCGTTCTCAAGCTTGTCGTAAAGCTCCATGCTCTCGACATGATCCTGATAGGTCTCCTTCTCGTATTCCTCACCTGCACCGATTGCCCAGCCGTTTTCGCCGTTGTAGCCCTCATCCCACCATCCGTCAAGAATAGAGAGGTTAAGCCCGCCGTTGGCGGCTATCTTCATGCCGCTTGTGCCGGAGGCTTCCATGGGGCGTTTCGGAGTGTTCAGCCATATATCCACGCCCTGAGCGAGGTATTTCGCCACTTCAATGTCATAATCCTCTATGAAAACTACTTTGTCCCTGAACATCGGCTTACGGCAGATATGGAAAATCTTTTTGATTATCTCCTTGCCGCCGTTGTCCTTGGGGTGCGCCTTGCCCGCTATGATTATCTGCACCGGACGATCGGCGTTGTTGAGTATCTGGTGGAGCCTCTGCTCGTCCATGAAAAGAAGATAACCTCTTTTGTATGTGGCAAACCTTCTGGCGAAGCCGATTGTGAGGTGATCGGGGTTAAGAACCTCGTCAGCTTTAACAAGCTCGCCGGATGTTCCGCCGCGCTGGAGAATCTGGCTTTTCAGGTGTTTTCTGGCGAAGGCTATAAGCTTTTCCCTCTGCCTCTGCTTGGCTTTGAAGAGAGCGGCATCAGGTATGTTTTCCGCTTTGCTCCAGATTGTGAAGTCGTAAGGCTTGTAGTACCAGTTTTCGCCTATATATCTGTTGTATATTGTTTTAAATTCTTCTGATATGAATGTGGGCAGATGGACGCCGTTTGTCACATGCCCCACAGGGATGGAGTTTTCAAGGGCGTTCGGCCAGATGTTCTTGAACATCTTCCTTGAAACCTCGCCGTGCAGGCGGCTCACGCCGTTTCTGTATGTGCTGAGTTTTATGCCGCATACTGCCATTGCGAAGCCTTCACTCTCGTCAAACGGATTCACCCTGCCGAAGCCCATGAGCTGATTTATGTTCAGGACGCAGTTTTCAAAGAGAGGACCGAGATATTTTTTAACCTGATCCGTTCCGAATATGTCAAACCCTGCGGGAACGGGGGTGTGAGTGGTGAAAATCGTGCTCTTGCGCACTACCTCGACAGCCGTGCGGAACTCCATCCCCTCGGAGACATAGTTCCTTATGCGCTCAAGATTCACGAATGAGGGGTGACCTTCGTTTATATGATAAACTGTGGCTTTTCTGCCCATTGCCCTGATCGCCCTGTAACCTGCTATGCCGAGTATTATTTCCTGCTTGAGACGCATGTTGGAATCGCCGCCGTAAAGCTGACCCGTTATCTGTCTGTCTTCCTTGGAGTTGCCTTCAACATCCGTATCAAGGAGTATAAGCTCTATCTTGCCCACCGCCATGCGCCATACATTGACCTTAACGGTTCTGTTCTCAACCATGACCTCAACGCAGACTTCCTGACCTTCAGGGTTCAGAGCCCTGCGCATGGGCATATTATAAAACTCGTTGTAGGGATAGTATTCCTGCTGCCATCCGTCGGAGTTAAGATACTGGTGAAAATAGCCGTTTCTGTAGAGCAGACCTATGGCGGAAAAGGGTATTCCCACATCACTGGCGGATTTGCAGTGGTCTCCGGAGAGAACACCGAGACCGCCGGAATACAGCTTAACGGATTCGTGTATTCCGTATTCCGCGGAGAAGTAGGCAACGTGCATCTTCTCTTCGACTTTTTTTGCATGTTCAAGCTCAAACCAGCGGGGCAGAGTCATATACTCCGTAAACTGCTTATGCACAGCCTCAAGGCGGGACATAAACACGGGATCCTTCATAAGTTTTTCATAGCCTTCCCTCGTGAGGCTTCCGATAACGGCTATGGGATTGTGGCGGGATTTCTCCCATGAGGCAGGGTTTATACTTCTGAAAAGCTCCAGAGCGTCATCATTCCAGCACCACCAGAGATTATATGCAATCTCCTCAAGGGCTTTCAACTCTTGCGGCAGGTCAGGTCTTACATTATATTCAGAAATCCTCATATTCCACCCCCTGAAAATTATATAGAAAAACTTATATGTGGATCAAGTATACTTGTAAAAAAGATTTTTTTCATGCGGTTTTTGGGGTGGGAGTGTGGATTTAATAAAACTTCTTAATGCCCCGCTGTGGTTTTTTACCGCATTCGCTCAAGAAGGCATAAATCACATCAAAGATGCTGTCTTTTTGGTCTAGCTCAAGCTAATCCTTAAGTCTTGAAGAAAAATTATTGTTTAAATCCAGCCTGCCTTTAAAATCCAAATACGCCAATCTTTAGAACATATTAATTAGGAAGACTAACGGAAGCATTTGCCGGAATTTGTCTCAAAACTCCTCCATCTTCAAGCGGAACAAAAGGGTTCTCTACTGCAATTGACCAAATATGTTTCTGTTCAAATGTGTCTAAATTTAACTTATATTCCGTAAATTTGTCCAAAACTATTCTGTTTTCACTAATCTTATTTAGTCCCTGCATCGTAAGCACAATGTAATTAATATCCGTATTCATATTGTTAAGCATGAAGAGAGCAGTATTGGTTCCATTTTCTGCATGAGCAAATCTATATTCTGTATAATTATTCGATAAATCAGGATTTAAAATATCAGAACCGACATTTTCATATATAATTTCGGGAAAAGAATACGCCCTGTCTTTTTCAGTCAATACATATCTGTAAGTATGTATTTCAGAGTAATTATCACTTACAAATGAATTAATAATTAAAAAATCATAACTTACACCAGACTGTAAACCATCGACTGTTAATTTGATAATCTTTTGCTCATCCGGCAATAACTGCATAGTCACTGAATTTTCTAAACTGCCGTTAAAAACAATATCTTTGTCACTATAATTAAGAAAAAATTTAAAACGGGGTGTGAAAAGTGTCGAATAACAATTACGTACCAAAAGATACAATTCAATCTTGTTAGCAGAAAAATAATATGTTGTCCTGACTTTTGACATTACATTGTCAGGTTCACTGGACAAAGACAATATATAGCCATTATCCGTTAAAGAGGCTAAAAAATCAATTGTTTCCATATTGAAATATGAAGAATAGTCAACTTCTGAATCCACAGAAGAAGAGCTGCTGCCGCAGGAAAAACACACAATACACAAAAAGACAGCCAGGACATTGCAAATAATTTTTTTTATCATTCCACAAACCTATTCAGCACCATAAAGCAGGACTTCAGAATCAGATACACCATGAGGATATCCTATACATCCATTCTTTAAACTATATGACAATGATTCTCCATTAATAGTAACTCTATGTGAGCTCCTTATCCCGCATGGAGCAGGAACCCCGAAATGGGTCTTTTTACCTGATGTGAGAATCAGCTCAGAGGTATTGTACACAGTTTTTTCACTTTCATATAACAAACGTTGATTTTCAGGAAAAACACCAACTTTAGTATAAATACTGTCAGCAATATAAGGGATGGCACCGCAAATATCTTCCTCGCCTCCATATCGAACCAAAGTACTTGCATTAACCCATAAATTATATATGTTAGATGTTCCTTCAACTTTATAATTGTTGTTAGTCACTACCCAGGGAGTATTACACACAATCTGCGGAACGCATCCTGTAATTTCGTTTTCACTCCGCTCATAAACAAAAGAATCTTGTGTTTTATACATCCTTTCAGGAATAAATTCTTTTTCCTGTGAGCTAATCCTGTATTTTTTAGATACACCGCCAACGGTATCGATTTTTCCAATATTATCAAATGAGTAACAAGTATCAAAAGCAAATGCTATTAAAAAGAGAAATATTATTTTTCCCATATCCAGCTCCTGAGTATAATATTCAACATAAAACTATTGCTGAAGTTGGACATATGCCAACACAGGCGTAGCACGCAACACATTTCTCAGGATTAATATTGAGCGTGTTTTCAACAATAGTAATTGCCTCAAAAGAACATTCGGAGGAACATTCTTCACAGCCAATACATCTGTCAATGTAGATACAAATACCGTTACCAAGGTCATTACATTGTTCACCGATAATAATTTCACTGTAAGTATTTAAAATAACTGTACGATCTGCAATGCGTAATACAGCTTTTTGTGGTAAGTTAAATTTACTGTATTGAGAAATTTCAGCACCTTTAACAATCTTATCAATTTCTTGCGCCGTATCAAAAAGAGCAGTACTTTCACTGAGTACCCGTTCGCTTGTATTGCGACTGATTATAGTGACCTTGCCAATTCTTTTGTTTCGATCAAAAAAAATTACTGCTTCACTACCTTTTATTTTAAGATTATCAAGCCATAAAGGTTCATGGACAGCAAAAGCTTCCGGCATTTTCCATGCCGGAATGAAAAGTAAGGATAATAAAGCCTTAATTATTGTTCTTCGAGAGGTTTTGTTATCTAGCCGCTTTTCTTTAATTGACATAAAGCGCACCCCAGAGTCACATAATAGTAATTTATTGCACAAAAATAAATATTACGCAATATAGAACTATATTAGAAGTAATTAATTTTATTTTTATCATTAAGCTAATTAATATATACCTTATTATAAATAACTTGCAAAAAGATGGACAAGCTTATAGAAGAAGTAAGAAAAAATGTTTTCAATAAAAAAAGTAAATTGAAATTTAATACAGAATAGGGACAGCTAACTCCCTGCTCACTTAGGAGTGCCCAGAGCTGCCTTCAGAATTAATGCGTACATTCTGTCAATATCCCGCTCACTTATGCTTCCATATTTTGTAAGAGGAAATGAAAAGTATCGCCGAAAGAGCGGGAAGAAGTATGTATTCGGGAATAATGCCCAGCAGTCTGCCGCCGATGAATGTTCCGGCTACGGAACCCGCCGCCATATAAATTATGAATACGTTGTTCCTCTTTATCACGGCAAAGCTCTGATCCCTTGAATACCTCGCGAAACCCGCAAGCATTGTGGGAAGGCTCACCGCGAGGGAAAGACTCCCCGCTGTTTTTATATCAAGCCCGAAGAGAAGAATAAGCGTAGGGATAAGCAGTTCTCCGCCCGCCACCCCCAAGAGAGATGCAAAAACACCTATAACGAACCCTGCGGCAACACCCAGAACAGTCTGCACAAAACCGGGAGCAAAAAATGAAGCGGATTCCGCCCGCATGCTGTGGCTGAAAAGAAGTATGAATGCGATTATAACAAGCATAGCGGAAATTATTCTGAAAAAGGTCTTTGAATGCAGTTTTACAGCAAAGCTGGCTCCGATCCATGCGCCCAGAACACTGCCTGCCAGGAGGTTGAGAATTACTGTCCAGTGGTCGCTGAAAACGCTTACCGGAACAGACTGCGCCCTGAAAGGAAGAGCAGAGGCAACCACAACAAGACTGGCCGCCTTGTTCAGTATGACAGCATCCAGAGCGGAGAACCTGAAAAATGATATAAGAACAGGAAGTCTGAACTCAGCACCGCCCAGACCTATCAGTCCGCCAAGTGTACCTATGGATAAACCGCTTATAAAACTTGCAATGTTTCTTTTCATTTCAGCCTCAGATAAATCAATATAAATTATCAATCAATATGAAAAGTGATATAATATAAAAATTACATCATGTTTTATATTGTTTTATCACGTAATATCACCTATAAATTGATTAGTCAATATCGTAAATATGCTTATAAAATGTCACTTAAATAAAATCACGGAAGGAACATTCATGAAAAACCAGACAGCTTTAGATGTTCAGGATGTTGCGAATATACTTAATATTGCAAAAAATACAGTATATGAACTTATCAAAAGAGGGGAAATCAACTCCTACAAAGTCGGCAGAAAAGTCCGTTTTACCATGAAAGATGTGGAAGACTACATTTCAGGCTCAAAAAAAATCCGCATACCGGAGCAATGTGAAATCTGCCATGCTGACCACGGCTCCGCAGCAGGACAGAATGAGAAGGGTTTTGTAATATGCGGGCAGGATCTGGTTCTTGACGCTCTTGTGGAGAGCATGCAGAAAGAACAGTTACAGCAGCCTGTTCTCCGCTCCTATCTCAGCAGTTATGACGGGCTTGTGGAACTTTACAGAGGCAATGCTGCCGTAACCGCCGCCCATCTTTGGGACAGCAGCACAAATACATACAATATACCTTTCGTCCGTGCTCTTCTTCCGGGCGTTCCTGCCGTAATAGTGCATCTCACTGTAAGAACTCAGGGGTTTTTTGTCGCAAAAGGAAACCCCAGGCGCATCAAAGGCTGGAAAGATCTGGGACGCAGAGATATAAGAATAGTCAACAGAGAAAAAGGAGCCGGCTCAAGGGTTTTGCTGGATGAGCATCTTCGCCTGCTTGGGATTAAGGCATCCTCAGTTAACGGATACTACACCGAAACCGCAGCACATGTGGGACTTGCCAGCACAGTAGGCAGGGGAGACGCCGATATAGCTGTGGGGAGTGAATTTGTCGCCCGGCAGGTGGAATCAGTGGACTTTATACCGTTGCAGAAGGAAAGCTTTGAACTGGTCATAAAAAAAGAAGATTTTGAGACAGAGCGGGTCAGACAGATGATGCGTATTTTAAAATCTTCTCAGTTCCGGCAGGAGTTTGAAGGCATAGCTGGCTACGATGCGGCAAATATGGGCACGATCGTAGCCGAAACCTGAGGGTTTACCTCACTCCCGAATGCCCGAAGCCTCCGGAGGAGCGTTCTGTATCATCAAGGGTGTCTGCCGACTGAATGCTGACCCTTGTCACTTTAGCGAACACAGCCTGGGCTATGCGGTCACCCTTTTCATATCTGAATGTATTTTTTGAATGGTTTATGAGGATGATGCCCACCTCGCCCCTGTAATCGCTGTCGATTGTGCCCGGGGAGTTGAGCACGGTTACTCCCTGCTTCAGCGCAAGCCCGCTTCTTGGGCGAATCTGCGCCTCGTATCCTGCGGGGATCGCCATCCTGAGTCCGGTTTTGACCAGCTTAAAGGCTCCCGCCTCAATCCCGCCCGTTTCCCCTGCCCTGATGTCCATGCCCGCTGAACCTTCTGTCTGGTATGCGGGAACAAATTCCTCTCCGTGCTCGCTTATGATTCTGACGGTAATATCAGGCATCTCGACTCCTCCGCTGAGTAATATTTTTCCGCAATGGCATTAACGCTTTTAAGCGTCATGCTCTTAATTCTCTGTGTTATATTGCCGCTGTCAACAGTTTTTCCGTGATAGAAAAACTGTCTGAGGTTGGAAAACATTCTGCCCGAAGAGGTTTCAAGCCCTGAGCAGAAGCCGTAGAGCATCTGGTTTACCGCAAGCTCAAACTCCGCATCGGTTATGCCGTGCTTCGCCATTTTCTTTATCTCTTCTCTCGTTATCTCCTCAACAGCGCCGAGGTTTTCACGATCACAACTGAAGAAGACAGACAGCACCCCGCTGAGGGCATACAGGCTCATATCCGTTTCGATATTATAGCAGAGTCCCTTCTTCTCCCTGACTTCCTGAAAAAGACGTGAGCTCATCAGTCCGCCCAGAATCATATTCAGCGCCGAAAGCTCAAAACGCTCATCGTCCGATGCGGTGCACGCGGGCATCATATACTGTGCGTACACCTGCTCCACGCCAAGGCTGAGGGTTTTATCGAATTTCCTGCCCCTGCACTCTCCGCCCGCTGAGGCTGACGCCTTTGAATGTATATCAGCGCCGCTGGTATCCAGAGCTTTTATGACATCCTCCGCCGCGGCGCTTCCGGCGACTGAGATAATACAGTTTCCGGCGGTGTATTTCTCTTGGTAAAATTTTCTCAGTTCTTCAACACCGAAGCCCTTCACAGATTTTTCCGTACCGGAGATAGGCATAGCCATGGGGTGTCCTTCAAAGAAATATCCCTCAGCCTCCTCATCCAGATACTCCTCCGGACTGTCCTTGAGTGAAGCTATTTCAGTGAGGATCACCTTTTTCTCGTGCTTAAAGTCCGCCTCGGAAAGGTTCGGAAAAAAGGCTATATCCAGCAGAATATCCATGAATTTATCGAAATTTCCTGAAAATCCGTTGATATAGAATGTCGTCTGTTCCTTTGTGGTGTAGGCGTTCATGTACCCGCCCAGACGTTCGGATTCCTTGCTTATCTCTTCCTGAGTGTATTTGCGGCTGCCTCTGAAAACGAGATGCTCTATAAAGTGGGAAACACCGTTGGTTTTAAGCGTTTCCGCCATGCTTCCGTTTTTGAAGGTAACAGACAGGGAAACAAGCCCGTTGGTTATCCCTGAACTGTCTGTCAATATGGGTATTTCACCGTGATAAGTAAGTTTAGGTTTCATAAGAATCTACAAAAAAGGCACACATGAAGTGTGCCTTTTATTATTTTTAGTAATTATTTGAAAAATTTCGTAAAGAACAGAGTTTACAGCAGCACCTTTCTGGAGATTTTGTGTCTGCCGTTCTGGTCTTTGCCGAGGTATTTCACTTCAACCACATCTCCGAGTTTGAGAACATCGGCAATGCTGTTGATACGCTCATTGCTGTACTGGGAAACGTGAAGCAGGGCTTCAACGCCGGGGATTATCTCCACGAAAGCGCCGTAGTCCATTATCTTCTTAACTTTGCCCTGATAGATCTTATCAAGCTCCACTTCCTGAACCGTACCGTTGATTCTGGCTATGGCAGCTTCGATGGCTTCTTTGCTCACGGCAAATACGTTTACCTGTCCCGAATCGTCAATGTCGATCTGAGCGCCGGTATCTTCAACTATCGCTTTTATGTTCTTTCCGCCGGGTCCGATGAGCAGACCGATCTTCTCGGGGTTAATTCTGAGGGTCTGGTATCTGGGCGCAGTTTCGGCGAGCTCTTCTCTGTATGTGGGGAGAGCTTCTTTCATTTTGCCGAGAATATGCAGCCTTGATCTCTTAGCTTGTGCAAGTGCTTCCTCAAGAAGCTTTCTTGAAAGACCTTCAATCTTAATATCCATCTGAAGAGCGGTGATGCCGTTTTCGGTTCCGGCAACTTTAAAGTCCATGTCGCCGAGGTGATCTTCGGTTCCCATAATGTCGCTGAGAATTATGTATCTGTCGCCTTCTTTAATAAGACCCATAGCAACGCCCGCTACGACACCCTTCACAGGAACGCCGGCATCCATAAGGCTGAGGCATCCGCCGCAAACTGTCGCCATTGAGGACGAACCGTTTGACTCAAGAACTTCGGAAACAATTCTCAGAGAATAAGGGAAATCCGCTTCATCGGGAAGTATCGACAGAAGCGCTCTTTCAGCAAGTGCGCCGTGACCTATCTCTCTTCTGCCGGGACCTCTGAGGAAACCGACTTCACCCACGCAGAAAGGGGGAAAGTTGTAATGAAGCATGAAGCGTTTTTTGGATTCGCCTTCAATGTTGTCCAGCATCTGCGTATCGGTTTTTGTACCGAGAGTGGCAACGGCAAGCGCCTGAGTTTCGCCTCTGGTGAAGAGGGCGGAACCGTGGGGCATGGGAAGAAGGTGAGTTTCTATGTCGATGGGGCGGACATCTTCCGCCGTACGTCCGTCGATTCTCTTTCCGCTGTCAAGAGAGAAGTCACGGAAGACTTTTTTCTCAACATTGTGCCATACTTCCTTATAAAAGCCTTTTTTATCGGAATATTCTTCGCCGAGCCTTGCCTCGACAGCTTCAAAGTACTCGTCCCTGACTCTGTCAAGGGCTGCGTATTTTTCAAGCTTGCCGGGGATAATAAGAGCGGCGTTGATTTTTTCTTTAAGTTCTTTTTCGGTTTCTTCCAGAACAGCCGCGGGAACAGAGAAATCCTTGTACTCAAATTTCGCCTTTCCGCATTTTTCAGCCAGTTCTTTCTGAGTCTGAACAAGAGTTTTTATATTATCATGGGCAAACTGGAGTGCCTCGACAACCTCATCCTCGGTAACCATTTCCATTCCGGCTTCCACCATGTTGATGGCATCATCCGAACCTGCAACGACAATATTCATAGTGAGTTCATTGAATATTTCGTAAGAGGGGTTGATTATAAGCTGTCCGTTATGTTTGCCGACCCTGACACCCGCAACAGGAATGCTGAAGGGAATGTCCGAAATGAGCAGCGCGGCACTTGAAGCGTTTATGGCAAGAACATCCGGAGAGTGCTTACCATCATAGGATACAACAGTGGCAATGACCTGAGTCTCGTTTCTGAATCCGTCGGGAAACATGGGACGAAGAGGTCTGTCAATGAGTCTTGAAATAAGGGTTTCCTTGTCGGACGGTCTGCTTTCCCTTTTGAGGAAGCCGCCGGGAACCTTGCCTACTGCGTAGAATTTTTCCACGTAGTTTACAGTAAGAGGAAAGAAGTCCACACTGTCTGAAGCTTCTTTTCTTCCGGTTGCGGTAACAAGAATAACTGTACCGCCCTGACGTATCCAGATACTTCCGTTTGCCTGCTTTGCTTTCCAGCCCGTTTCGAATATTATGGGTTCCGCATCTTCACGCAAGCTTACCGATACGGTATCGAGTTTTTTATCCATGCGTTATTTCCTGATTCCGAGAGTCTCGATAATCGTGCGGTATCTTTTGAAATCTTTCTTTTTCACATAGTCAAGAAGCTGGCGTCTCTGTCCTACAAGGAGGAGAAGACCTCTTCTGGAGTGGTGATCCTTAGGATTTGATTTGAAGTGACCGGTAAGGTAAGTAATTCTCTCTGTAAGAAGAGCTACCTGCACTTCGGGCGATCCTGTGTCTTTTTCGTGCGTTTTAAATTTTTCGATCAGTGATGTTTTCTGTTCTTTAGTCATGACCATTATGCTAATACCTCCACAAGCTAAGCCTGAATTTATAACAAATATGCTGCCAAAAAACAAGGCAATATTCAACGCAGCGGCACATTTTTTACTGCCGCTACCATTATCTTACCCTATTAAACGGTTTTATACTATATAAGCACTTTAATTATTTTCAGAGGGCAGTCTCCGCCTCTCGTTTTTTCCGCTATAGCGAGCACACGCCCGTTTTTTTCGGTTATAAAAAACATATCCCCGTCACTGCTCCCTTCAAAGGGCAGACAGGCATAGTTCCACTCCTTTACCGAAACCCCGTTGGAGACAAGCTTCACCGCCTCGTCTTTGAGGATGGCGTGCTTCCAGTCCAGCATGGCGTAAACAGGATGAACGGCAGCCGTCAGTGTTCCCTTGGCAGCCATCTCTTCCAGCGCGCCTAAAGTAAAGGCGTGCGCCACTCTGAATTCTCCGTTTGCGGAGCGTATAAGCCCGCTCATAACACCGAAGCAGCCCATTTTCAGTCCGGCTTCGTGAATTATACTGCGGATATACGTCCCCTTCCCGCACTGAACCTTGAGAACACCCTTAGGATAGGCGTACTCAATCAGCTCAACGGAAAGTATACGCATTCTGCGTTTGCCGGCATCTTCGATTTCGCCTCTGCGGGCGAGCTTGTAAGCTCTTTCTCCGTTGATTTTTTTGGAGGAAAAAGCAGGAACGGTAAGCTCATGCTCACCGATATATGACTTAAATATTTTTTCAGCTTCGGTTATACTGGGGCGTATGCTGTCGTTTTCCCCGAGAACGGTTCCCTCTGTATCAAAGGAGTCCGTCTTCATCCCGAGGGTAAATTCGGCGATATATTCCTTATCCACATCCATAAGGTAGTCCACAAACTTTGTGGCATTCCCAACACATACGGGCAGAACGCCCTCCGCAAGGGGGTCAAGGGTTCCCAGATGTCCGCATTTCTTGACACCGAGAATCCTCCGCAGCCTGTCTACAGCCCTGAAGGAGGTCATACCCTTTTCCTTGTAAAGATTAACTATCCCGTTCATCTTCTTCTTTGATTACTTCACGGAGAACCTCATCAATACGGCTTCCGTACTCCGATGACTCATCAATGAAAAACATTATTTTGGAAGGTGTTTTTTTAAGATGCACAGCTTTCTGAAGCTGATGCCTTATGAATCCGGCAGAGCTCATCAGCCCCCGGTGGATGTATTTGAGATTTTCTCTGTTGTAGCTGGTGAAAAATACCTTCGCCTGAGAAATATCCCTTGTCACCTCTATGGAGGTTATGACAACATCCTTCACCTTCGGGTCTTTCACGTCAAACTGTATTATTCTTGAAATCTCCTCTTTAAGGAGTTCCGAAACTCTCTCTATTCTGTGCAATTTTCTAACCTTCTATGAGAAATCAGAATATCTCTTCATTGATAGAGATAACTTCCACTTCTGCGTATGCTTCCATAAAATCCATAACGGCGGAAAGCTGGCTTTCTGCGTGCTGCCTTTCCGCCGAAACCGTTACAGCGGCTATCTCTGCCCTGTTCCATATATCATGGGAACCGATTTCGCTCACCGCAATATTGAATTTGTTTTTAAGTCTTGCTTTGAGTCCGGAGATAACACGTCTTTTATCCTTCAGAGAAAAGGCTTGCTCTATCCCCAGCTCAAACACAACTGAAGCTATTACCATAAACTTATGCAAATTAAATCCTCCTTCATCCCCCTTTGCAAAGGGGGAAACAATCCCTCCTTTTTAAAAGGAGAGACAGGGAAGGATTACTGCGCTTTATATCGGCGAATCCGCGTCCCGTAAGCGTGCGTTTGTTGACAAAAGCACAAAAACTGAGACTGCCGCGTCGCTTTGCTCCTCGCAGTGACACAGTTTACTGTCATTGCGAACCCTGAAAGGGTAAAGCAATCTCGCTCAAAAAGCGGCTTCGCTCCGCACGGCGCACTTACGTCCTGTAAGCGTTTTATTCTGTGCTTGCAGTTTCCTGAGCAGCAGCAGCTTTCTGTTTTTCGAGATCGCTTTTCTTAACGTCGTCCAGCGTTCTCTTTTCTTCTACAGTGATGAAGGCTTCGATTACGTCGCCCTCTTTAAGGTCGTTGAACTTCTCCACGCCGATACCGCATTCATATCCTGCCATAACTTCCTTCGCATCATCCTTAAAGCGTTTAAGCGAAGAAATCTTACCCTGATACAGAACAATGGAGTTTCTGATAACACGTACGCCCGCCGTTTTGAGGATCTTGCCGTCAGTAACGTATGAGCCGGCGATTTTGCCGATTTTCGGAACGGAGAATACCTGTCTGACTTCCGCCTGACCGATAATCTGTTCTCTGAGATTCGGGTCTATCATTCCTTCAAGTGCCTGTTTAACATCGTCCACAATCTGGTAGATTACGGAGTAAAGGTTAATATCCACACCCTCTTTCTCAGCCTTTTCTTTCGCCTTGACATCCGGTCTTACGTTAAAGCCGAATATCAAACCATTTGATGCAGCGGTGAGGATAATATCGTTTTCGTTGATACCGCCCACGCCCGAGTGGATGATGTTAACCTTGATCTCTGTACTTGTGAGCTTGTTAAGCGAGTTTTCAAGGGCCGCAAGTGAGCCTTGAACATCCGCCTTAAGAACTATGTTAAGCTCTTTCAGCTCACCCTGTTTAATTTTCGCAAAAAGATCCGCAAGAGAAACTTTTGTTTTCTCCATGAGTGCTTTTTCACGTTTATGATCCATTCTGAGTTCGGCGATTTGTTTTGCCACTTTTTCATCAGGAGTAACGATAAATCTGTCGCCGGACTGAGGCACATCGGAGAAGCCCATTAGCTCAACAGGTATAGATACTCCGGCTTCCTTAACCGACATACCCTTGAAGTTGAACATGGCTCTTACTTTGCCGTGTTCAGTTCCGCATACGAAATAGTCGCCCTTTTTCAGGCTGCCGTTGCGTATAAGCACAGTAGCAACAGGACCCTTCTGCTTATCAAGTTTGGACTCGATAATAATACCTTCTGCGGGTCTCTCAGGATTACCTTTAAGGTCAAGCATTTCGGCTTCAAGCAGAACTCTTTCAAGCAGAGTGTCTATATTGAGGTTCTTTTTAGCTGATATTTCCTGAAACTGGTGATTGCCGCCCCATTCCTCGGAAATAATGCCGAGATCCGCAAGCTGGCGCTTAACCATATCGGGGTTTGCGTTTTCTTTATCGATCTTGTTGACAGCAACGACAATTTTAACACCCGCAGCCTTGGAATGGTCAATCGCTTCCTTGGTCTGGGGCATAACGCCGTCATCCGCCGCTACGACAAGTATAACTATATCCGTAACCTGCGCGCCTCTGGCACGGAGTGTTGTGAACGCTTCGTGACCGGGGGTGTCAAGGAAAACTATTTTTCCGTGCTCAAGATCAACCTCGTACGCGCCTATGTGCTGAGTGATGCCTCCTGCTTCCTTCTCCGCAACGGATGTTCTCCTTATTGCGTCAAGAAGAGAGGTTTTACCGTGGTCAACGTGACCCATGACGGTAACTATAGGCGGACGGGGAATAAGTTCTTCAGGCTTATCCGCAACAGTGGGCAGAAGGTCTTCCTCTGTAACCACTTTGGTTTTGATGTCTATGCCGTAATCACTGGCAAGAAGCACCGCTGTATCTGCGTCAACAGCCTGATTCACGGAAGCCATTATGCCAAGAGAAAGAAGCTTTTTAACAAGCTCCGTTGCCTTAACAGCCATGAGCTTGGCAAGGTCGGAAACAATAATGTTTTCGCCTATCTCAACGCTGGACGGACGCACTATGACTTTCTGCTCTACTTCGTGACGCTTCTTGCGCTTATCGTGTCTGGGTCTTGAGGTCTGAGGCTTTCTTTTTGCACTCTCATCGACTTCCTCTTCCTTTTCCACAACAGCCACAGGAGCAGCAACAACGGCAGCTATCTCGTGCTCTATAGTAAGCTCGTCAAAGCCTTCAGCTACTGTTTTATGGAAGCTTTTGGGCTTATCCGCTTTTTTGACAGGCTTTTTCTTAACCTCAACCTTCTGAGGCTCAGGCTTGTCCTTTATCTTCTTCTTGATCTCAAGCTTTATTTCATCTTTCGGGGTCATACCGCCGGAAGCAGCAGGTCTCTGAGGGCGTCTGTCACCGTACTGAGGTCTGTCGCCTCTGTCCTTATCCATGGGACGCCTGTCGCCGTACTGAGGTCTGTCGCCCTGAGGACGCCTGTCTCCGTACTGCGGTCTGTCACCCTGAGGACGTCTGTCGCCGTACTGGGGTCTGTCTCCCTGAGGACGGTCGCCTTGGGGGCGTCTGTCGCCGTACTGAGGTCTGTCTCCCTGAGGACGGTCGCCTTGGGGACGACGGTCATACTGAGGTCTGTCTCCCTGAGGACGGTCACCTTGGGGACGACGCTCGTACTGAGGTCTGTCTCCCTGAGGACGGTCACCTTGGGGACGACGCTCGTACTGAGGTCTGTCTCCCTGAGGACGGTCACCTTGAGGACGACGCTCATACTGAGGTCTGTCTCCCTGAGGACGGTCACCTTGGGGACGCCTGTCGCCGTACTGAGGTCTGTCTCCCTGAGGACGGTCACCTTGGGGACGCCTGTCGCCGTACTGAGGTCTGTCTCCCTGAGGACGGTCACCTTGGGGACGCCTGTCGCCGTACTGAGGTCTGTCGCCCTGAGGACGGTCGCCTTGGGGGCGTCTGTCGCCGTACTGAGGTCTGTCTCCCTGAGGGCGGTCGCCTTGGGGGCGCCTGTCGCCGTACTGAGGTCTGTCTCCCTGAGGACGGTCGCCTTGAGGACGCCTGTCGCCGTACTGGGGTCTGTCTCCCTGAGGACGGTCGCCTTGAGGACGCCTGTCGCCGTACTGGGGTCTGTCTCCCTGAGGACGGCGTTCCTCGTATCTTGGTCTTTCATTTGAATCGGGTTTTGCCGCAGGTTTCTCCCGTTCATCACCCTGCGACGGCAACTCCTTTTCCTGCTGAAGCATTTTTTCTCTCTCACCTTGTTGACGGTCATCAGTTCCTGCTGTTTTTTCAGCCTGAACAGAGCCGGCAGATATATTGTTCTGAGATTTTTCGGCTGAGGCGGAAGTCTTTATAACCGGTGCTTCCGTTTTTTCCGCCGAAACAGTATGTTCCTTCGCCGTTACAGGTGCTTCCGCAGGTCTTGACACAGCAGATTCCTGCGCGTTTTCAGCGCGGGCTGGTGCTCTGCCTTCCGTATCCTTTGTGTACTGCTCTCTCTGTTCATCCACTTTCCGGATGTTTTTTTCAAGAGCGCGCTTGCGGTTCTGCAACTCTTCACGGGATATTTTTTTAGGCTGCTGAGGATCTTCCTCATTGCCTTTGATTTTCACTTCTCTTGCTCGGGGATGTCTCTTATGTCGTTCAAGGGCTTTTTGAAGCAGTTCCTGACGCCTGTTCAGTCTGGAATGTTTATCCTCTTTTGCGGATTCGTCGGAATCGCCTTCGGTCAAATCCAGTCCCGTATTCTCTGGTTCGTCATTTCTATTCAATTTCTTCCCCTCGTCGTTATTTTTTAAGTCTGACATCAATTACACCCCGTCAAGCCAACTCTTTATTACACCCGCTCTTTTAAGCGGAACGGATACGGCTTCCGCAAGTTTTTCGTCCGTTACCGCAAGGGCGGCTATCAAGGGAACATCAAGTTCCTCCGCCATTGTGAGCTTATCCGGACATTTCATTACGGTTACGCCCTGAGCTTCTGCGAGGGCAAAGGCTTTTTTTACCGTGTCCTCAGAAGCGTCTTCGGGAATAAGCAACAGCTTTGCCTGTGATGTTTCAAGCAGCTTTTCACATTTGGAGCTGCCTGTGAACACGAGTCCCGCTCCTCTGCCCGATTTGAGCAGAGCGAAGAAATAATCCGCAGTTACGGTTTTAATTTCCTCAAGCAGCTGTGCATATTCCTTTCTGTTTATGTTTTCCTTGAAGCCCTTCGCAAAAAGGTTCTTTTTTGCTGCAAGCCTAAGGCATTCCTCGTCAAAGCAGAGGTAAACCCCACGTCCGGGCAGTTTGCCTTTGCGATCGTATATGGCTTTCCCTTCACCGTCCGTAACAAAACGGAGGAGATCCGGTCTGTCCGCTGTTTTCCCGCAGGCAACGCAGCTTCTTTCCGGAACTTCGGGTTTATTAACGCTCTTCTTCTCCGTCTTTTTCGGAGGGTTCTTCTTCTCTGTCTTTTTCGGAGGGTTCTTCTTCTCTGTCTTCTTCGGATGGTTCTTCTTCAAGTTCTTCAAACTCGCCTTCTTCAAAAACGCCTGCCTCTTCAAGTTTTGAAGAGAGGTAGTCAATAGCCTTATTTATAAGCTCTACCGCCTCTTCCTCTGTTATTTCAAGATCCTCAGTAAGTTCATCCGGCGTGGTGTTGGAGAGCTTTTCTATATCATCTATACCGACCTCAAGAAGCCGGGAGATAGCAGAATCCTCAAGACCTTCAAGATTCTCAAGATTATAGAGTTCGTAGAAGTCCTTCATCTCCTGTTCCTGAGCGACGAGACGTTCTTTTCTGATCTCCGCGTATTCGCTCTCTTTCAGAACATCTATTCTCCAATCTGTAAGTCTGGCGGCGAGCCTGACGTTCTGCCCCTTCTTACCTATGGCAAGGGAGAGCTGATCATCGGGAACGACAACTTCTATGGTTCCCTCATCCTCAAAAACGTTGGTGAGCACCACATCTGCGGGAGAAATGGCATTGCACACGAACCTTACGGGATCCGGAGACCATTCCACAACATCGATCTTCTCGCCCCTGAGTTCATGGCTGATGGAGTTGATTCTTGAACCCTTAAGTCCGATGCACGCACCTACGGGGTCGATGTTGCTGTTCTGGCTGTATACGGCTACTTTAGCTCTGTCGCCGGGTTCTCTCGCAACAGATTTCACATCTATTATCCCCTCAAAAACTTCGGGAATTTCTGTTTCAAAAAGCTTTTTCATAAACTCGGGGTGAGTTCTGGAGAGCACAAGCTGAGGCCAGCCCTTGTGGGTTTTAATATCAAGCAGAAGAGCGCGCACATAGTCGCCCCTGTTGAAATAATCTCCCGCCATCATCTCTCTGCGGGGAAGTATTGCTTCGGTCTTGCCTATATTCACGGTAAGCAGGTCTCTGTCGGCTTTAAGGAGGGTTCCGTTGACTATCTCGCCTTTTTTATTGTTGAACTGATCAAAAACAACCTGACGCTCTGCATCACGGAGCTTTTCAAAAAGCTTCTGTTTGGCGACAAGAGCCGCCTGCCTGCCGAGGTCGTCCAGAGTGACGGAAACCATAAGTACGTCACCGAGCTGAGGGTTTTCCTTGTATCTTGAGGCTTCGTCCATATCTATTTCAAACCATTTGTTGGTCACGTCTTCGCTGACCTCTTTGGGCACAAGAATTTCTATGTTGCCTTTATCAAGATCCACAACCACTTCAGGCTCAAGGTATTTTCCTATTTTTCTGCCAACAGCCGCAACTATCGCCTCTTTCAGGGCTTCGGCGAGAATTTCTCTGGAAACCCCTTTTTCACGACCAAGTTCATCGGCAACCTTAGCAAGTTCCCTTATCATTGTTCCTCCTAAAAATCGAGCTGTAAGACCGCTTTAGCGATATTGTCCAGCTTTATGCAGAATTCTTTGTTTTCTTTTTCAACAAACAGCTTTAAAGAGCCGTTCTCTACACCGAGAATAGCTCCGGTATAGCTTTTACGCCCCGTATCATCCTTTTCTTTGGCTGTGACTTTGCAGATTTTTCCGGAGAACTTGAGAAAGTCCTTCTCGCTGCGGAGCGGCCTTTCAAGTCCGGGGGTGGAGACTTCGAGGCTGTAGCCGTCGTAAGGTATAAGATCTGCTTCGTCCAGCCATTTGGAAATACGCCTGCTTACTTCAGCGCATTCCTCAAGCCCGGGCAGGCTCTCTTCCCTGTCGATTACGATACGCAGGGTTCTGCCTGTTTTTTCCCGCCTGAAAGTTACATCAAAAATATCTACTCCTATCTCTTTAACGATAGGACCCAGTGCGTTTCTGACTTTGGACGAAATGTCTTTCTCTATAAAATTACCCATATGAACAGCTACAAAAAAATTGGTGGGATAACTCCCACCGCTAATTTAACTACCACAATTTAAATTGCAATGCAAGATATTTTGATTCTGCGCGGGTTCCCGAATGAATTTATGTTTATATTCTGTAAACGGAGCAGTTTTTTTCAGCCAATTTTTCCAGAAGGCGGGTCGGCACCGATAAATCCTCACAGCCGTGTCCGCCCATATGAATAGAAGGCTTGATCCTTTCACCGTGGAAATCGCTCCCTGCGGTAACCAGCAAACCCTTTTCCGCTGCGAATGAAAGATATTCAGCCCTCTGGCATTCATTATGATAGGATGAATAAACTTCAATTCCTTCCACCCCGTCAATGAAAAGCTCTCTCGTTTTATTCTGCGGATAAAGACCCGGATGCGCCACAACAAGGACGGATTTATGTGCAAGCGCGGCGACGGTTCTGCGGTAATCCAGCAGACTCACGTCAACATACGCTCTGCCGCCCCTGAAGAAGTAGTCGAAATAGAAGTTGGTATACGGAGAGCCGGATTTTTCGCCATTAAGATAGGGCTGAAGCTCTGCCAGATTATCATCATACTCCGCCAGAACTTTCAGGAAAGTCACTCCGGAAGGTGTTTTCCCGTCCGCCGCCTCAATGACCCTGTCAAAATCCACTCTGAACCCTATGCTTTTAAGCTTGTCGGTACGAAGTCTTGCCTGATTAAGCCGGTTTGCCGCAAACTCCTCAAGAAGATAAGTAAGATCAGCATCATCAGGGTCTATCCCGTAAGGGATGAGATGTATCTCCGTATCGTCGTGGTATGTGGAAAGTTCGACAGCGGGAATATACACCACGCTGCCGTCACCGTTCCTGAAAGAAAGAATCTCCCGCACGGAGGAAACAGTGTTGTGATCGGTTATGGAAAAAAGAGAGTAATCACGTGAACGCAGAACGGTATATATGTCTGTTGGTGACAAAATGCCGTCCGAGCTGTGGTTTGAGTGTATATGCAGATCGAACTGATGAATAGTTCGCAGATCGGTACGTCCTGTCCGGCTGCTCACACGCTCGCGCCGCTTGGAAAGCGGCTTCGCTCCGCACGGCGCAACCCCTTCCTTGGGGTTGAAAAAACTGCTGGCATGATGAATCTGATGAATAGTTCGCAGATCGGTACGTCCTGTCCGGCTGCTCACACGCTCGCGCCGCTTGGAAAGCGCCTTCGCTGCGCACGGCGCAGCCCCTTCCTTGGGGCTGCATGTAAGAATATTAAAACTGATAACCCGCATTAAAGGCAGCAAGGTTCATGTCAACTGTTTTGGGCGGAACCTTTTTGGAGATCACGGCACGCCAGAGATCCGCGTCAAAGGGAAGCAGAGCGGCAAGTTTGCCCAGCATCACCATTCCGGCAACTTTTGAGTTGCCTATGGCAGTCGCGGTTTTCATGGCATCTATCTCAAAGACCTCCTTAAAAGCCTTTTTTGTATCCTCTGTTTGCTCAGCCGGATAAGCTTCCTGTCCGCCGGCAACAGAAGGGGGATAAATGCGGTGTGTGCTGACCACCAGAGAAGTATTCTTTCCCGCATACTCAGGATAGCGCAGAAACTCCATGTTTTCAAATGAGATAACTATATCCGCCTCGCCGATGGGGATAACGGGCGAAAGCACCTTAGCCCCTATGCGCACATGGGAAACAACACTGCCCCCTCTCTGCGCCATGCCGTGGATTTCGCTTTTTTTAACATCCGCGTCACCGGCAAGGGCAACATCGCAGACTATATCGCTGGAGAGAACAGTCCCCTGCCCTCCCACGCCTATCATTAATATATTAATATCTTTCATAATTACCCCCTTTGATGAATTGCGTCAAACCTGCATACCTTAACGCAGAGTTCGCAGCCTGTGCAGAGGGATTCGTCTATGAACGCCCTTTTATCTTCCTTGTTCCAGAGTATGGCGGGGCATCCCAGCCTTGTACAGATAGTACAGCCGGAGCAGTTTTTCACATCCACATAGAAAGGCGGCTTGATAACGCTTCTGTCCGCAAAGATGCAGGGCTTGTCCGTCACTATCACGCTGAGTTCCTCTCTCGCTGTTTCCTCTTTAAGCACTTTAATGCACTCATCGGGGTCAAAGGGGTTGACTGTCCTGATATTTTTTACTCCCATAGCCTCAAGGAGCTTGGGAAAGTTTATCTTCTGTGTCGGGGCGCCCTTTATGGTGCAGCCTGTACCCGGATTGGGCTGGTGACCTGTCATGCCTGTAATGCTGTTGTCCAGAATAATAACAGTTGATGTTCCGGCATTATAAACGGAATTCAAGAGACCGTTGATCCCTGTGTGAAAGAAGGTCGAATCGCCTATAACCGCAACGGATTTCCTCGCCAGTGCGCCGTCAGTCGCCTTGTCCATGCCGTGCGCCATTGGTATGCTTGCTCCCATACACACTGTGGAGTTGATGGCGCTGAGAGGCGGCAGAAGACCAAGGGTATAGCAGCCGATGTCTCCTGCTGCGAAAAGCTTAAGCTTGGCTATGGCGTAAAACATACCCCTGTGTGAGCAGCCCGGACACATGTTCGGCGGACGGGCGGGGAGCTGCTTGGGATCGAAAGCAGGCTCTTTGACGCTTTTTCCGAAAAGCTTTCTCACCTCATCCACGGAAAGCTCACCGCAGACACTCCTGTTCAGCGGCTGAATCTCAATTCCGGCGGCTTTAAGCTCGTTTTCTATGAACCTGTCAAGCTCTTCGACTACATAAAGCTTTTTGACTCTTTCGCAGAAGCGCTTTATCTTCTCGAAACAGATCGGATAAACCATCTCAAGTTTGAGGATCGATGCTTCGGGCATGGCTTCCTTGACATAGTGATATGTCACTCCGGCGCATATTATGCCTATCTCCTCGCTGCGGAACTCAACGGGGTTTATTGTGAGCCTGCCTGTGTCGGCGCAGTCGGCAAGCTTTTCAAGCCTGTTTTCAACAATCTTGTGCCGCACTCTGGCGTTGGCGGGAACCATAACCCATTTTTTTATGTCATTCTCCGGCTCAAATGTCGGAGGTGTGTTTCTCGCTTTAAGGGTAACAACCGATTTGCTGTGTGAAATTCTTGTACATGAACGTACAAGAACAGGTGTGCAGTACTTTTCAGACATTTCAAGGGCTATGCCGATAAAATCCTTGGCTTCCTGACTGTCTGCGGGCTCAAGCATGGGAACCTTGGCAAGGCGGGCATAATGCCTGCTGTCCTGCTCATTCTGCGAGCTGAACATGTTAGGATCATCCGCCACGACAATAACAAGACCGCCGTTCACACCTGTGTAGGACACAGTCATAAGCGGATCCGCCGCAACGTTGAGCCCCACATGCTTCATACAGGTCATGGCGCGTCTGCCCGCAAGGGATGCGCCTATGACCGTCTCAAGGGCAACCTTCTCATTGGTTGCCCATTCGCTGTATATTTGTTCATACTGAGCCACATGCTCGGTAATCTCGGTACTGGGCGTTCCGGGGTAGGAGCTGACAACTTTTACCCCGTGTTCATACGCTCCTCTGGCAAACGCCTCGTTTCCGCTTAAAACTTCCTTCATTTAGCTTTCCCACCTTTTAACCATATCATAAAGCTCGTTTTCGGGATATTTCGCTCCGAACTCCTCAAGAAGCTTCGCTTTTTCCTCGCCCTGAGAGGCAAGAACAGCTCTGTAGTACCAGAGAGGCTTCATATTGCCTGAGGTTATGTATGTTTTAGGATCAGTTTCTCTCGCACCGAGATCGTAGGCAAGTCCCTTAGCGAGCTCACCCAGTTCCCCGTTAACTGCGGAGAGAGTCTTCTGCGCGTCGGGCAGGTTGTTGTTCGCCTCGATTATTCCGGCTTTAAGGTATATATAGTTTTTTGAGGCGGATTTTTTGTCGGCAAGTGCTTTAAAAGCCGCAAGGCTTTCAGCATTTGCGCTGCCTAATGCCATTTTTGTTTCCGTTGTCCCTATTTCACTGTCCGCTTTGGCGGAGCTGACAGCCATAATCTGGCGCACTGTGTAGACCGCTACAAAAACAAGCAGGCATGCGCCCACTACCATTACTATCTTTTTGTAGTTCTGCAACATAAAGTCTTCGACTTTATCAATCGGCACTTCCTGAACGGGCTGTTTCTTCTTCCTGACCACCTTAGCCTCCCAGTTTTTTTAAAAAAAGTTTCTTATTATTTTCAAAAACTTCCGCCGCCTGAAGGCTGCTGAGCCCCGCGCCGAGAAGTATTTTTTCCGCCTGTTCCGCACTCACCGCGTCCCCGGGAGCGTGGAAATCGTTGTTAATGATAAGGGACGCGCCGTTTTCAAGAGCTGTCTTCGCCACATAACCGTTTGAAAGGGAATGTCCTTTTCTTGTGGTTATCTCAAGATGAACGCCTTTTTCCGCAGCCAGCCTGCAAAGCTCTGCGGAGATAAGTCCGGGATGCGCCAGAATGTCCGCCCCCGCTTCTATCGCCGCTTTATTCGTGCCTTCCGCCACCGGTTCGGTGAGTGTTTCGCCGTGAACAATGACTAAATCCGCCCCGAAGCGCCTTGCCTCATCAACAAGCCTTGCCACTGACGAAGGCAGAACATGGGTAAGCTCCACTCCTGCAAGAACCTTAAACTCCGGCGATTCTCTGTTGAAACGCTCCTTGAAACGGAGCAGATTCTCCAACACCAGAAGCAGGTTGGAATCATCCGCATGGTCAGTAAACGCCATTCCGCCGTAGCCTGCTTTATCTGCCCTGCGGGCGGATTCGGCGGGAACTAGGACTCCGTCGCTGAAAACCGTATGAGTGTGCAGATCATACATCCGCATAGTGTGCCCCCTGTTTTATATCACAAAACTTTACTTTGCAAGGAAACGCTTAACAGCTTCGACCGCCTCGTAGGGATCGTCCTGCATCTGGATCAGATCAAGGTCAGAGGTATGGATAAACCCTTTAGAAATCATACTCTCCTTAACCCAGTCCAGCATGCCCTTCCAGTAATCGCTGCCCATCATTATGATAGGGAAAGGCTTTATCTTGCGGGTCTGTATGAGCGTTATCGCCTCGAAAAGCTCATCCAGCGTGCCGAATCCGCCGGGCATTATTATAAACGCGCTGGAATATTTAACCAGCATTACCTTGCGGACGAAAAAATAATTGAAGGATATGCTTATATTAGTGTAGGGATTCGGCTTCTGCTCGTATGGAAGCTCAATGTTGCAGCCAACAGAGCGCCCGCCTTTTTCAAAGGCGCCTCTGTTCGCCGCCTCCATGATTCCGGGACCGCCGCCCGTCATGACTCCGATCCCCTCATCAGCCAGCAGACGCCCTACCTTGCGGGCAAGCTCATAGTCGTAGTCGCCTTCCCTGACACGTGCGGAACCGAAGACCGTAGCGCAGCTGCCGGCTTTTGACAGGGTTTCAAACCCTTCCACAAATTCAGCGAGTATTTTGAACACACGCCATGTATCACCAACCTTCATATCATCTATGAGGTATTGCAGCCCGTTGAGATTAAGTTCGCCGTTATTCAATTCAATCACCCTTTTAATTTTTGTAAACCGTACTGTTTTTGACCGATAAGAAAAATATAATAATTCATTTTTGCAAAAGCTTCAAAGAAAAACATTTCCCGTTCATGACCTGACAAATAAGCAGCCAGTTTTTATCAGTATCAGGTAAACTTTATTGCCGTCAGCATGTCATTCACATGCGGCACGCGGGCGGAGGATTTTTTCTTTCCTGTTTCCCCGTGCGTTCTGTTTATGTTAAGATGCTTTAATTACTGACAAAAAGGTGCGTAACCATGATAAAAAAGACTGCGGCAGCCGCTTTCTGTCTTACCTTCGCCGTTTCCGCCCATGCCCTCACTCTGGATGAGGCGGTGAACAAGGCGCTTGCGAACAACCATGAAATAACAGAATACAGATACCTCACCGAACAGAAGGAGAATCAGGTCGGCACGGCGCGCTCACCTTTCCTCCCTCAGCTTGACGCCACATACGGCTACCAGCGCTCTAACGAGGATAATAAATACGGTCTGGATAAAAATCAGGCTTCGAGCGCTGATGTTACAGTCGGCTACAACCTCTTCAGAGGAGGAGCGGACACCCTTAACCTCAGAGCGGCGAAATCATCCCTTGAGGCTCAGAAGTTTATGGAAGAAAGCATTAAGTCCGATGTGGTTCTTGATGTAAAAAAGGCTTTTTTCAATATTCTTCAGGCAAAGAAGGATGTGGAAGCGGCAAAGGAGAGCGTTGCCCTGCTTGAAAGCCAGCTTAAGGACGCTCAGCTTAATTATGAAGTCGGTATTTCACCGAAGAATGAAGTGCTTAGGGTTGAGGCGGAGCTTGCCTCACAGAGGCAGGCGCTTTTGCAGGCTCAGAGCACGGAAAACACTGCTGTTTTCGAGCTTGAAAGGCTTGTAAACGAAAATATCCCCGCTGATGAAACTTATCAGGATTTTGCGGTTCCCGCCAATCAGGAGATGAACTCCCTGTCACTGTTTGACAGCCTGAAAGCCAACAGAAGCGAACTGAAATACGTCCGTGAGCTTGTAAAAGCGCAGAATTATACAGCAGATGCCACAAGACGGGGCGGACTGCCCTCCGTGAGCGTGTCGGCATCGTACAATTCATACGGTGATGATGCCAAACCCGCAGACAGGGAAACCTCATACGATGACGAAGTTATCTTCGGCGCTTCCGCCACGTGGAGCATTTTTGACGGCAATGCCCGCAGAAGCACCGCGGCAGCCGAAAAAGCTTACGCAATGTCACTGAAGCATCAGGAGCTTAAAACGACAGCCCAGATGAAATATCAGCTTGAAAACGCTCTTGAGCAGTATTCCCTCGCCACTGGCAGCCTCACAGTCGCCGAAAAAGAGGTGGAATCCGCTGAAGAGAACTACCGCATCACGGAAAACCAGTACAAACAGCGTGTAGCCACCGCCACAGACCTTCTTGATGCCCGTGTGATGCTCACCAGAGCGAGAAACAACTACAACAAGGCACTGTACGATATTTACAAAGCCATGGCTGAGATAGAAAGAGTTGTGGAACAGAAGGTGTTTTAAAAGATTCTTCATCAGGACAGGTCATTCTGAACACAGTGAAGAATCTCTCATCCAGCAATAAATCGGGATTCTTCGGCTAAAGCCTCAGAATGACCGGAATACCCTTACTGTATAACATCCCCGAGCTTGAAGATCGGCAGATACATTGCGATAATAACGAAGCCCACGGCTCCGCCCACAAAGAGCATAAGGAACGGTTCGATAAGTTTGGTAAGCCCTTCAACAGACCTGTCCACCTCATCGTCGTAAAAGTCGGCAATTTTCTGAAGCATCAAATCAAGAGAGCCTGTCTCCTCGCCCACGGAGATCATCTGGATAACCATTGACGGGAAAACACCGGATTTTTCAAGGGGTTCAACGATTGTTTTCCCTGACTCTATATCTCTCTTACTGTCCAGAAGCGCCTTTTCTATAACCTTATTCCCGCTGGTTTTCGCAACAATATCAAGGGCATCAAGGATTGAAACGCCGCTTGAGAGAAGGGTGCCGAATGTGCGTGAGAATTTCGCCACGGCAACCTTGCGTATCAGGTCTCCTATTTTCGGTATGCGCAGGAAGATCTGATCCATTTTGTAGCGTCCCGCGGGGGAGCGTTTATATGTAAGCTTCAACACCGTGAAAGATACAATTATACTCGCAAAGATAAGTCCGCCGCCATACCACTTGCTTAAAAAATCGCTTATTGATATGGCAAGCTGAGTAAGTGCGGGAAGCTCGCCGCCGAAGCCCTCGTACATTTCCTTGAACTTCGGAATAATAAAAACCATAAGTCCGTAAACAACCGCAACAGCAACTATCAGCACCACTGTGGGGTATGTCATAGCGGCTTTTACTTTTCTTTTGAGTGATATGGATTTTTCCAGATAGTTCGCAAGCCTTTCAAGGATAGAGTCCAGCAGACCGCCCGCCTCGCCTGCGGCGATCATATTCACGTACAGCTCACCGAAGTCGTTTTTATACCTGCCCAGAGCCTTGTTAAACTCTGAACCTGTCTCAATACCGCCTTTGACATCCATAAATATCTTGCGCATGCGCTTTTTGGATGCCTGAGTGGCTATAATATCCAGCGCCTTAACTATGGGCAGACCCGCATCAACCATAACGCTGAGCTGTCTGGTGGATATGAGCACGTCTTCGTCATTTATCTTTTCCGGCAGACCGATTTCAACCTTGCTGAGATCACGCTTGATCTCACGCACGGCTATTCTGCGGTTTTTCAGTATCTCTGTAGCCTGCTGCTTGTTATCAGCTTCTATTATACTTTGAATGGGCTGACCGCCGGGGTCTGTGCCTCTGTATTTGTAAACAGCCATGAGCCCTACCTTCTCTTTCTGGGTCCGCCTGCCCTGTCGATAAGCTGCCTTACCTCATCAGGGTAAACGGCGCGGTTAACCGCGTCTTCATATGTGATAAGCCCTCTGCTGTAGTTGTCAAACAGCGACTGACTCATGGTCTGCATGCCGTGTTCGGACTGACCGGACTGCATCATGGAGTAAACCTGATGAAGCTTGTCCTCCCTTATCAGGTTGCGTATGGCGGAGTTGGGAACCATAACCTCGCAGCACATGACACGCCCTTTGCCGTCTGCCCTCTGAATAAGCTGTTGGGAAATAACCCCCTCAAGAACGAAAGAGAGCTGCGCCCTTATCTGCGGCTGCTGATGCGGCGGGAAAACATCTATAATACGGTTGATTGTCTGTACGGCACTGTTGGTGTGGAGCGTTCCGAAGGTGAGGTGACCTGTCTCCGAAACGGTGAGAGCGGCTTCGATGGTTTCAAGGTCTCTCATCTCACCTATGAGAACAACGTCCGGATCCTGACGGAGAATATACTTAAGGGCATTGCGGAAGGATTTCGTATCCGCATGAAGCTCCCTCTGGTTCACAGTTGCCTTTTTATGGACATGCACATACTCTATAGGGTCTTCCACTGTCACTATATGCACGGGCTCTTCCGTGTTTATCTTGTCGACCATTGATGCCAGAGTGGTTGATTTACCGCTGCCCGTGGGACCTGTAACAAGAATCATCCCTCTGGGCTTATCGCAGAGAGATTTCACCACAGCGGGGAGATGAAGGTCTTCAAATGTGAGTATTTTATATGGAATCCGGCGGAAAGCGGCGGCTATCGCGCCCCTCTGCATGAAAAAATTCGCTCTGAAGCGGCTGACACCCTTGAGCCCGAAGGATAAGTCAAGCTCCCAGTCTTCCTCAAGTCTCTGCTTCTGCGCTTCGGTGAGGATGCTGTAGCAGAGCTGCTTTGTCTCATTCGGCTTCATTGGCTCGCCTTCGATTCTGACAAGGTCACCGCTGACACGGTAT
The DNA here is from genome assembly GCF_004087915.1 of Geovibrio thiophilus. Taxonomy (NCBI): domain Bacteria; kingdom Pseudomonadati; phylum Deferribacterota; class Deferribacteres; order Deferribacterales; family Geovibrionaceae; genus Geovibrio; species Geovibrio thiophilus. The sequence continues at coordinate 1,372,546 of NZ_CP035108.1, read as the reverse complement.
GTGGGCGGAGTGCCCACTGTTATGTGCATATCGCTGGCGTCAAGCTCCACCATTTTGGAAAGAAGTTCCTGAAGGCTGTACATTTCCTATCCTCCGAATCAGTCGGTGAAGGTGACTCGCACCACCTCTTCCACCGTGGTTATGCCGCTCTTTATCTTTTCAAGACCGCTGCGTCTTAATGATATCATACCGTCATTAAGCGCCGCCCGTTTAATTTCGCCCGCATTTGCTCCGCGGAGAATACATTCACGGATATTCTCGGTAATTTCCATGACCTCGTAAAACGCCACCCTGCCCTTGTAGCCTGTTCCGCCGCATTTTTCACAGCCTTTGCCCTTGTGCGGTTTAAAGGTTCCTATCTCTTCCTTTCTGAATCCTATGCTGAGGAGCGCTTCCGCAGGCAGATCGATCTCCTCTGAGCATGACTGGCATATCCTTCTGGCAAGCCTCTGCGCAAGTATAAGGTTTGTGGATGAAGCCACAAGGAAGGGCTCTATACCCATGTTGAGCAGTCTGTTTATCGTGCTGGGAGCATCATTCGTGTGGAGCGTGGAGAGAACGAGGTGACCGGTGAGCGCCGCCTTGATAGCTATCTCACCTGTTTCATAGTCCCTTATCTCACCAACCATGATTATGTCGGGGTCCTGACGGAGGAAAGATCGCAGGGACGCGGCGAAGTTGAGTCCTATCTCATCCTTCATCTGAACCTGATTCACGCCGAAAAGGTTATATTCCACCGGATCTTCCGCAGTCATGATATTAACATCTTCCTTGTTAAGCCGGCTCAGTGCCGAATAAAGCGTGGTTGACTTGCCGCTGCCCGTGGGTCCTGTCACCAGAACCATACCGTATGGGCTTTCTATGGCTTTTATCAGCCTGTCCAGAGATTCCCTTTCAAAACCGAGCTTCTCCATATCAAGCTGAAGATTGCTTTTATCCAGAAGACGTATAACCACCTTCTCACCGAAGAGAACAGGCAGGGTCGAAACCCTCATATCGATAGAGGCTTTACCTAATTTCAGCTTGATACGTCCGTCCTGCGGAAGTCTGCGTTCGGCTATGTCAAGGTCGGCGAGAATTTTGATACGGGAAATCACAGCGTCCTTAATGCTCTTCGGCGGGTTCAGCAGCTCCTGAAGAACACCGTCCACCCTGAGCCGGACACGGAACTCCTTCTCGTAAGGCTCTATGTGAATATCCGAAGCGCCCTTTTTCACAGCCTCGTGCATGATGTGGTTTACAAGCTTGACTATGGGGGTGTCTTCTATATCTCTGCGGAGCTGCTCAAGGGCTACGCTGTTCTCCTCCACAGTCTCAATTTCGAGATCGTCCATATCAAAATCGCCGATCTCCTTCATCAGGTCGGTTCTGCTCTCCTCATCCTTCTCCTGACGCCTGCGGATGAACTCGTTCATCATGGATTCCACAGTTACGTAAGGTTCCATGTTGAAGCCGGAGACAAAACGCAGCTCCTCAAGGGCGTATGCGTTGGAAGGGTCGGTTATGGCAACTTTGAGAGTTTTGCCCTGTCTGGAAAAGGGCACGACATTGTATTTTTTGCAGAGGTCTGTTGAGAGAGCGTCCGAAGCGGACTGATCTATTTCTATTTCGGAAATGTCTACATAAGGAACACCGTATTGCCGGCTGAGAAGCTTTGCTATGGAGAGCTCGTCCACATAGCCGAATTCAATAAGGATTGTACCGAGCCTGCCGCCTCTGCTGACCTGATGCTCAAGAGCCTTCTCAAGCTGCTCCTGAGTAATCAGATTTTCCTGAATTAGCATGCTGCCAAGCTTGGTACTTTTCCTGACGGTGTTCAATTAGCGGCTCCGCTCAGTTTTATTAGTTCCTTCATATCTATAAAGGCTTTTTTGCCCGTCCATATCTCAAACGCCTTATGCGCCTGATGCACCAGCATGGAAAACCCGTTTATCTTTTTACACCCGCTGGTTTCATAACATTTCAGAAACGGGGTAACCCACGGTTTGTACTGGAGGTCAATTGCCGCCGATGCGCATTTTATCCTGCTCATGTCGGTGAAAGACGAACCGTCCAGTCCGAGGGAAGTGGCGTTAATGACTGCATCGTATACGGCTTCCCTGCTGATGTAATTATAATCACATATTTCTGCATTGTCAAAATTAAGAAATTTCAAAATTCTTTCCGCTTTTGCCGTGTCTCTGTTAACAACGGTAAGTTTAATGTTTCTGAAATCTTTTAAACAGCAGAGAACAGCCTTCGCAGCACCACCGCAGCCCAGCATGAGCACTTTTGAGTCTGTAAAATCAAGTCCGTTTTCTGTCAGGGTTTCCGAAAAACCGTAAACATCGGTATTGAACCCTTTTTTTTGTCCGTTATCAAAAAGGATCGTATTCACGGCTCCGAGTTCGTCCGCAAGCGGATCAAGCTCATCCATAAAGCTTATGACGTCCTCTTTGTACGGAACAGTGACATTGACTCCCCTGAATTTGAACTGTTTCAGAGTTTCAAAGACCTCTGCAAGATTATCCCTCGAAGGTGTCTCAAGGCAGACATATCCGCCGTTTATTCCGGCGGATACAAGAAATCGGGAGTGGAGGGAGGGCGAAAGGGAGTGTGATAAAGGATTTCCGATCAAACCCAGATTAAGATACATTTTCAGAATCCGGTCTGTAATCTTTGTCAAAGGGTTCCAGTATTCCGGCGGAAATAATATATTTTACACCTTCTTCAACGGGAATTTTCAGTTCGATAAGCTCACATTTAGGAATAATAAGCACAAAACCGGAAGTAGGGTTCGGAGTGGTGGGGATGAACACGCTCACACAGTCCTGCCCTGTTGCCTTTGTGAAAAAATCGGAAGCGTCTTTGGTGATAAAACCCATGCTGTATATCCCTTTACGGGGATATTCCACAAGTACGACTTTCTTGAAGTTGTTCCCGCCCGCATTCTGGAAAGTATCCACAATCTGACGCATAATTCCGTACACGCTTTTTGCGAAAGGAATTTTGGATACAAAAGCCTCAAGCAGGTTAAAAAACTTTTTACCGACATAATGCTTTGCCACAAACCCTATGCACAAAATGGCAAGGAGAATGACCACAAACGAGAACGATTCCATTATGTATCTTGGGATTATCAGATCATACCTAACCACGAACATATCGAAGTAAGGCAGAAGAAAACCTGAGAACTTCTCAAATACGAAGCGAAGAAACCATACGGTTACCACTATGGGTAAGCATGATAAAATACCCGCTATGAAGGCGTTGCGCAAAAATATTCTGAATTTTTTCATAAAAAAGCATACGACAGGAAATAAAACTTGTCTAGACCTATTATAGTTCGTAAAAACCTACATCCATGTAGTTTTTTCTCACTCGCAGCCTGCACGGCAAAGCCGCTTGCTGCTCTCGCTCCGTTTGCGTTCCTCACATACGTTGCGGTACGCACTCTGCGGATACATCCGTGTATCTTTTTCGGCTTCGCTGCGCACGGCAGGCGGCGCGTCCTGCGCCTTTGCCTATTGTTCCTCTTTATAGCCGTGCTTAAAAATCTGACGTTCAAGCAGCCTGTCGTAACCGCTCCAGCCTGCCTCCTGAACCTCGTCCTTGTTGAAGATTGAGGAGAAGGTGTTTATTTTGGCATCTATATCATCAATGTGATGAAGAATAAGTGCTTCGATAGTCTTGGGCTTTTTTGGGGATCCGAATTCAAGGAAACCGTGATGGCTTGCTATCATGTGACACACGAGATCCTTAACCTCTTCGGGAAAGCCCTCAATCTTATCGGCAAGGTTTCTGAAAAGCATAATTCCCTGAATAAGATGCCCGAGAAGTTTCCCGCTGTCCGTATAGTCGAAGCCAAGCTTGGAATCAAGCTCAACTATTTTACCCATGTCATGAAAAAGCGCCCCGAAAAGCAGATGCTCAGTGTTTGCCTTTTCACCGTAATAATCGCCCATCAGTACGGCAAGCTTGGCGACACTCAGAGTGTGTTCGAGCAAGCCGTTGACATACGCATGGTGAACCGCCTTCGCGGCAGGACTTTTCTTAAATTTATCAACAACTTTTTCATCTGAGAAAAACAAATTAATAAAGGTTTTCAGATAATCGGTCTTAACCCTCTCGTCAAGAAGATCCTTAAGTTCCTTCAGCAGCTTGTCAGCATCAAGCCCGCTTGTGGGAAGAAAGAGTGACGGATCAGCATTCTCCTTTTTTTCCATCATGGTGATTTTAAGCTGAGTCTGCCCTGCGTACTGCTGAAGAACGCCCTCCACAGTAACCACGTCACCGCCTGACGGCTCAAAAGCCAGTCTGCTGCTGTCAAACATGATACCGTTGTGTCTCGTTCCTTCACTGTCGTTCAGCACAAGACGAAGGAAGGGTTTGCCGTCTCTTGTCACATTCTTGTTTATGTCAGTGAGCATAAAGTCTTTCTTAAGAGTAAGTTCCATTATTTACCGCCTACAGTTATCAAAGGAATACGCAGAGTCGGCTGAGCATCGGAAACAGGTACGCCCTGCCCGCCCTTGCCGCAGGTTCCGATCCCGAAGCCGAGGTCGCTTCCCGTCATATCGATACTCTGCATCACTTCCGGTCCGTTGCCCATGAGAGTGGCGTTTTTGACCGGTCTGTCTATTTGTCCGTTTTTTATAATATAGCCTTCGGTTACCTCAAAAACGAAGTCCCCGTTGACTGTGTTTACCTGTCCGCCGCCCATATCCGCCACATAAATTCCGTTGTCCACGGATTTTATTATCTCTTCCGGCTTGGTGCTTCCGGAAGAAATGAATGTGTTTGTCATGCGCACTATGGGTTTATGTCTGTAACTTTCACGCCTGCCGTTTCCTGTGGGAGTTCCGCCGTTTTTGAGAGCGTACAGCCTGTCACGCATATAGCTTTTCAGTATGCCGTTTTCGATGAGTACATTCCTGCGGGCATCAGTTCCTTCATCATCAAAGGGAATATAGCCCCGTTTAGGCTTGAGGGTTCCGTCGTCTATCACGCTGATGATCCGATTCGCCACCTGAGTGCCTGTTTTATCTTCGTAAACGCTCATGCCCTCTTCCGCCAGATCAGCCTCAAGCCCGTGCCCCACAGCCTCATGAACCATCGTTCCGCCCGCCTTTGAAGCAAGCACAACGGGCATTCTCCCTGCCGGAGCGTAATCAGCCTCAAGGTTGTTCATGGCTTTTCTCAGAGCTTCCTTCCCTACTGTCTCCGCATCAAAACAGTCCAGACCCTCAGCACCGAAAACACCGCCGAAAGATTCGTATCCCGTTTGAAGATCGTCTCCGTCCTTGGCGACTGCGTTTGCGTATATAGTTATGTATGAAAGCTTTTTGGTTTTATCATCACCGATAGAGTTGATGATCCGCACGTCCCTGAAAACATCGCCGTAGAAAGCGCGCACCTGAACGACTCTCTTGTCCCCGTAAGCGGACCTGCTTACGGTTTCGGCTATTTTTATCTTATCCTGCAAGGCTATAGTCTCGCATGGTCTCTCAAATGCGTAAACAGGGGCAGAGCAGGTAAAGTCCAGCGTGCGCTCTGCGCCTTTTGCGCCCAGAGCGGTAAGCCCGTCTGCAATCTCATTCAGCACGGCGGGATCGGATGAGTTGGTGTATCCGTAGAATGTTCTGCCGTTTCTGATCAGCCTGAGCCCCACGCCTGAATCATCTTCAGAGGAGAGCGTGTCTATCTTGCCGTCCTCAAATACGATTATGCGTCTGAAGGAGCTTTCTATGAAAATATCCGCATAATCCCCGCATGAAGCGAGTTTTTTAAGTATGCGGGTGTAGTCCGGAGTTTTTACCAATTATCAACATCCTCACTGAATTCAGTCCTGACATCGGTAATGCCGATGCCTGATTTGTTCAGTTCTTCCAGTACCCTGAGCAGTTTTTCATAAACAGTGTCAGTAGAATAGATAACCACATTCCCCTTGGCGCTGTCCAGAGTGCGGACAATTCCCAGCCCCTCGTAAGAATCCACAAGGCTGTTCACCAGCAGGATGTTGTGCTTATCAATATGACACTTAACTTTTACGGTACGGGTCATCCGCAAATTCCATAAAAACTATTTCAACACCCTTAAGCTCGTCCTGAAGTTCTTTCACATCAAAGTTAAGGGCGTTTTCCAGATATATCTTTTTAAATCCCGCATCCATCACTTTCTCGGCAAATTTTGCGGGTGCTATGGACTGAAAATCTGTAACAAAAAAACCGCTCTCCTCAAAGAAGCCGGTGCTCCTCAGAAAAAGCCATTCCTCCTTTATAAATGATCTCTCCTTTGGGTTCAGAGCGGAAAGAACCCTGTTCAGCCCGCCATAGTAGAAAAGATCAAGTTTGGAGGACATGCCCCTGCATCTGAGCTCCGTAACGTTATAATCCAGAAAAGCGGGGAAAAGCCCTTTGTTATGCAGACCGACCTTAGCTTTATTCATTTTCACCCGCCGAGAGACTGTAGGTTTTTCTAACATTGTCCAGAATACCGTTAACAAGACCTGCCGCCGTTTCATCACCGAATTTCTTGGTGAGGGTGACAAAATCATCCAGAATCGCGAAATACGGGGATTTGCCGTCCAGAAGCTCAAACATGGCGACACGCATTATGTTCTTCTCTATTTCGCCCATGCGATCGAATGTCCAGCCGTTTTTGAGAAATTTTACAATCATGGCGTCGCTGTCCGCCGCTTTTGAGGCGGCACCGCGGAACAAGGACTCGGCAAATTCCTTCACATCGGTTTCGATTATTCCCAGAGGCTGCCAGAAGGTCAGCGGTATCTGAGTGGGGGCTTCGCCTGTCATGCTGTAGCGGTACATCATCTGAAATGCGTATTCGCGCGCCTTTGTACGTCCTGATTTATCAGCCAAGTTGGTTGTCCTTTATGAGATTAACAAGCTCAAGGGCTCCCATGGCACAGTCAGCGCCTTTGTTGCCGCTTTTTGTTCCGGCTCTTTCCACAGCCTGCTCTATGGTATCTGTCGTAAGTACACCGAAGATAACAGGCACACCCGTATCAAGAGAAACCTTGGCAACACCCTTGGAAACTTCTGCCGCAACAAAGTCAAAATGAGGCGTAGCGCCCCTGATAACAGCTCCGAGAGTGATAACAGCGTCATACTTTTTGGTGAGCGCAAGCTTCTGAGCCACAAAGGGGATCTCAAAAGCGCCGGGAACTTTGAACACAGCAATGTCGCTTTCGGCTGTGTTGTGCCTCACAAGAGCGTCAACAGCGCCGCCTATGAGCGCCTGAGTGATGAAATCATTGAAACGGGAAGCGACTATGGCAAATTTTAATCCTTTGCCGTCATATTTTCCTTCTATCGGTTTGATCATAGGGAACTCCTTAGATGTTAATTATATTTTATTCTAAATTCAAACGTTGCAAAATATGAGACTCTTCGCTCCGCACGGCATCACAAATCCAGTTTATGCCCCATTTTATCCTTTTTAGTAAACAGATATTTTTCGTTTTCGGGGTTGAGGTCGCTGTGGGTGCCCACCCTTTCCACCACTTCAAGCCCGTAACCGGAGAGGCAGCGCATCTTCTTGGGATTGTTGGTGATCAGACGGATCTCCTTGATTCCCAGATGTCTGAGAATCTGTGCGCCGAAACCGTAGTCACGCAAATCTTCATTGAAGCCCAGATGAATATTTGCCTCTATGGTGTCAAGCCCTTCATCCTGAAGATGGTAAGCGTTGATTTTGTTAAGGATGCCTATCCCCCGTCCTTCCTGAAACAGGTAGAGAACAACGCCGCGCCCTTTTTCTTCCACAAGATCCATAGCCTCATGAAGCTGTGAGGCGCAGTCGCATCTTCTGGAGCCGAAAACATCCCCAGTAAGGCACTGTGAATGCACACGCACGAGCACGGGCTCATCGGTGGTTACATCCCCTTTCATAAGGACAACCGCCTCCTGACCGTCGGCAACGCTCCTGAAGCCGAGAATATTAAATTCGCCGGCATGGGTGGGAAGCCTTGCGACATTTGTTTCTTCGATAAGCTTTTCGTGCTCCATTCTGTATGATATGAGATCGGCTATAGTGATTATCTTAAGTCCGTGTACTCCGGCAAATTCGTCAAGCTGAGGCATTCTTGCCATTGTGCCGTCATCGTTCATTATCTCGCAGATCACGCCTGCGGGCTTAAGTCCAGCCGCCTTCATCAGGTCAACGGAGCCTTCCGTCTGTCCGGCACGGACAAGCACGCCCCCCTGCCTTGCCCTCAGAGGGAAAACATGACCGGGTCTGGCGAGGTCTTTTGATGTGGACTTATCATCTATTGCGACTTTTACAGTGTGTGACCTGTCGAAAGCGGAAATACCTGTGGTTAAGCCTTCCTTCGCTTCGATTGACACGGTGAACGCCGTTCCGAAACGGGCTGTATTGCCGTCACCGCCCACCATAAGGTTAAGCCCCAGTCTGTCGCAGCGGTCTTCTGTCATGGCGAGGCAGATGAGCCCGCGTCCGAATTTCGCCATAAAGTTTATGGCTTCCGGAGTCACATATTCCGCAGCCAGAACAAGGTCGCCTTCGTTCTCCCTGTCCTCATCATCCACAAGGATAATCATTTTACCCTGTTTGAGATCTTCAATAGCCGCGTCTATTGTAGCTAAGTTTTTATATTTCATTTTCAGCACCTGAGACTTTATTGTTCGTGTTTGCCGTCCATGGAAACACTCACCACACGCTCGCGCCTTGTCAAACAAGGCTTCGCTCCGCACGGCGGATTTCCTTCCATGGAAATCTCTATTCTATTGTTCGTGTTTGCCGTCCATGGAAACACTCACCACACGCTCGCGCCTTGTCAAACAAGGCTTCGCTCCGCACGGCGGATTTCCTTCCATGGAAATCTCTATTTTATTGTTCGTGTTTGCCTTGGTAATCTTTATTTTACAGCATATCCAAAAGCGAAGTTATTCCTTTGGCTTCTTTTTTCATCAGCTTCTCAAGATAGCGTGCTATAACGTCCGCTTCAAGGTTTACTTTGTCGCCCCTTCGTTTATCAGAGAGGACAGTCTCCTTAAAGGTGTGCGGAATCACCGCCACATCAAACGTAAGCCCGTTAACCCACGCTACAGTAAGGCTTATCCCGTCCACGGAAACGGAGCCCTTTTCGGCTATATATTTATCCATCGCTTCGGGGAACCTTATCCGCAGCACATAGGAATCACCTTTCGGAGTCACTGAATCCACTGTTCCGAGCCCGTCCACATGTCCGCTGACTATATGCCCGCCGAGACGGGTGGAAAGAGTGAGTGCCCGCTCAAGATTAACACGGGTTCCGGCGGAGACCCCCGCCAGAGAAGTGCGTTTCAGCGTTTCATACGATATATCCGCACTGAAGCTGCCGCCATCGATCTCAGTCGCGGTGAGGCATACACCGTTTACCGCTATGGAATCGCCGATTTTCGAGCCGTCAAGCACCTTAGAGCACCTGATTCTGATTACGGCGGAATTTCCTTTTATGTTCAGGGCATCGATCTTCCCTGTTTCCTCTATAATCCCCGTGAACATCTGTTCCTCAGTTTTTCGGTTAAATCCAGCACATGCCTGCGGTAGTCCGCAAAGCGTCCGCTGATGAGTATATCGTTTTCAAAGTGTCTTATGTCCGTCTCCAGCATCTCTTTTGCGCCGCTGACAAGTTCGACACCTTTTCCGGTTACGGTCATAACAGCATCACGCCCGCCGATTATTTTCGGCGCTATGACAAAATAGCCTTTATCCACAAGATCCGCATCAAAAAAAGAGCCCGCAGTCTCCCCGCCGCCTTCGATAAGTATGTTCATTATTTTCATTTCAATAAGTTTTCCTGAAAGCTCACGCAGGTCAAGACTCCCGTTGATGCAGGAAATCCCAAGCACATTAGCGCCTTTAGCACGCAGTCGGGAGGAAGCGGAGGTTTCTGCGCCCTTCTCAGTCACATAAATAAGCTTATCGGGGTTTTCCTCTAGTTTGCTCCCTTCGGGCATTCTGCCGTGAGGATCCAGCACTATTTTATAGGGATCGTTTTCGGAATGAACATCTCTCACTGTAAGCTGCGGATCGTCCTTTATCACTGTATTCACCCCAACCAGCACAGCGTCGGAAACACTCCGGAGATAATGGGCATAGGCCCTTGATGAAGAAGATGAGATCCATTTGGAGTCTTTTGTTCTGGTGGCGAGCTTGCCGTCTATGGATGTGGCTGTTTTCAGCGAATAATAAGGCAGACCGATAAGAATGCGTTTTGTAAAATCCTCAATGAGCGCCGCGCATAGCTCTTCACGGTAACCGAGAAAAACCTCAACCCCGTGCTCCATGAGAATATCAAGACCGTTTCCGGCATTTACCGGATTCGGATCCACAACACCCACAAAGACACGTTTTATCCCTGTTTCAATGATTTTATTGACGCAGGGAGGCGTTTTACCGTGATGGCTGCAAGGCTCGAGTGTAACATACAGATCCGCACCGCGCACTTCTCCGGCATCGGCAATCGCCATGACTTCGGCGTGTGCCTTGCCGTATTCAGTGTGCCAGCCGCGTCCGATTATTTTTCCGTCCCTGACAATGACGGCGCCGACTATCGGGTTGGTCTTCGTAAAGCCCTTTCCCGCCAGAGCGAGAGAGGCGCACTCATCCATTATATCAAGAGGATTTACGCTTAAACTCAATTCTGCTTTCCTCGCCTTTCATAATTCTGCTGATGTTTGTTCTGTGTTTATAGATCACAAAAGCGGCGATAACCACTGTAAATATTTTCAAAGATACTTCCGTGTCCATGAGAACAACAGAAGCGGCGAGCACTGCCGCAGCTGTGATGGAGCTTAAGGACACCATGCGGGAAATGTAAATCACCACGCCGAAAGCCACCGCCGCCACGCCCAGAGGAATCGGAGCCAGAGCGAGAAAAACACCCACGGCTGTCGCCACGCCTTTTCCGCCCTTGAAGTTGAGAAATACGGTGTATGTATGCCCCAGAACCACAAGCACCGCGGCGATAAGCACAACATCCGGATAAAGCATGCCCGTGATCCACACGGGGATGAAGCCCTTGAGCATATCTACGGCAAAAACAGCGGCAAAGCCCCATTTGCCAAGGATTCTGGCGGCGTTAGTAGCGCCCACGTTTCCGCTGCCGACCGTTCTGATGTCTATACCCTTCACCTTCTTCACCAAAAGATAGCCGGTGGGGATGGAGCCGATGAGATAACAAATAATAAGTAAAACAAATTTCATTTTACAAACACCTTATGAAGAAGTGAACGCTTCATGCCCACAGCGTCCGATTCGCAGACCTCGTGACAGCAGAAGCATTCTATACATTTATCTGTTTCTATGAAAAATTCCCCGTCCGTGCGAATCACCTCCACCGGACAGCTTGTTACGCACAGACGGCATTTTATACATTTTTCCGTTATAATGAAAGGCTTAACAAACACTCTGTCAGATACCCACGACTTAATAAACTCAGGCAGCACGGGAACCTTCTTGGAAACAGGTATTTTCACCCTGAATATACCCTCCGGCAAATCCGCCTGAATATCTGACGTGTCGTAGCCTGCCCGCTTGGCGCCAAGGGTGGTAAGACAGAAGTCCTCATCAAACCCCAGAAGACGGGTCACAGCCGCGTCCAGCGCCACGGCATCGTCTGATGCAGCCATAAGCCCCAGATGAACAGGTCTGCCCCTTGAGGGACCGTCGCCTTCATGGGCTGTTATGCCGTCAAGGAGATTCATAATCTTCCCTTCAAACATCGAAAAGAAATCGTAAATATTATAAGCCAGTTCCTTATCATCCGGATGCTCCCTGTGGTAACCGACCTTGGCGCTGCCGGGAACAAGCCCGAACATGTTCTTTACGCACAGTGTCAGCCCTGTGAGGGAGTGGGTTTTGAGCTTGGCTATATTTATTATTATATCAGCCTCATCGGCAGCGGTGGCATAAACACGCCCGTTTTTCATCCTCGGAGCGGAAGCCTCCATGCGGACTGTCCTTATGCTGTGTTTTTCACATATTTCAGTCATGCCCGTCTTTTTCAGGACAGTTTCATATTTGCCGAAGTTCGCTCCCGGGCTGTCACCGAGAAAAAGATCCGCCCTTGTGTATTTACGCAGAGCGGTTATCACGGCATCAGCAAAAAGCGGGTGCGTGGTGATTCCTCTTTCAGGCGGTGCCGCAAGGAGAAGATTCGGTTTGAGCAGAACTTTTCCCGCCTCCGCCAGCCTTCCTGCATGGAGGGAGAAAAATGAATCGATAAATGAAAGAACGGCGGGGTCGGAATACTCCGCTGCCGTGCTAAGGCTTACTTTTTTCATCAGACGGTTTGTAATAACCTCTGAAATATTCCCATGCTGAATACAGCGAGAATATCAGTGATATATAGACCAGTATTGTTCCCACGAGATGCACGTTCAAGCCGAAAAGACTGTTTTTGAATATGATACAGCCCACACCTGTCATCTGGAAGCCTGTTTTCCATTTTCCGGCGCCGCCCGCGGCTATTATAATCCCTTTGCTGGCTGCGAGGTTACGCAGAGCGCCCACGGCAAAATCACGGGTGAGGATTATCATCAGTATGAAGCCCTCAAGCCTGCCCATCTCTACGAGAGCGATCATGGTGGCTGCGACAAAAATCTTATCCGCCACAGGATCAAGGATTTTACCGAGGTCAGTAACCATGTTGTATTTTCTGGCTATGTAGCCGTCCACATAGTCAGTCGCGGCGAAAACAGTATACACCGCGCATGCGATCACGTTCAGCAGCGGCTTATCAAAATAGAGAAAAGCGAGAAAAACAGGAACTGAGATAATTCTCAGTGCCGTAAGAAGGTTAGCGGGGTTCAGCTCACGCTGGGCTTTATTCATAAAAACTTCCGTTATTTTTTAGTAACAGGGTGAATTATATACGTTCAGGTGTTTTTTACAAACCAATTTTTCAGGAGAAGAAAATACCCTCTCCCTGCCTTTCGACAAAGGAGGTGACCTTCTCTTCCGCCAATATAGAGGTATCGCACTTCATAAGATCAGCCACGAGATGCTCGCAGTCATGAGCCTTAAGCTGCTTAATCAGCTTCTTAGCCCTGAGTATATGGGCGGGGCTCATGCTGAGCTGTCTGTAGCCCAGTCCCAAGAGTATAGGAATATATCTCGGTTCGCCGGCTATCTCGCCGCAGACAGAGCAGTCTATCCCCTCTTTTCTGGCGGCGGTTATTATCGTGTTCAGAAGAGTGAGTATAGCCGGATGCGCAGGCTTATACAAATAAGCCACGTATTCGTTGTTGCGGTCTATTCCGAGGGTGTACTGGATGAGGTCATTGGTGCCCACACTCATGAAATCCACCTCACGGGCTATCAGACCGCTGATTATGGCTATGGAGGGAAGTTCAACCATTATGCCGAGCTTTATATTCTCCGCAAACGGCACGCCTTCGGCTCTGAGTGATTTTTTGGCTGATTCGTAAACCTCACGCACCTTGCGGTATTCGTGCAGACCGGAGATCATGGGGAACATTATCTTTATCTCTCCGTACACTGAGGCACGCAGAATCGCCCTGAGCTGCCTGATAAAAAATTCCCTGAAACGGAGGGAATAACGCACGGCGCGCAGCCCCATTACAGGGTTCTGCTCCTTCGGGTGGGGCATCTCCTCGGAGAGCTTTTCCCCGCCGAGATCAAATGTCCTGATAGTTGTCGGCTTCCCCCCGTTGAGCTCCACGGCCTCTTTCAATATCTGAAACTGCTGCTCCTCTGAAACGTCCCCGTGCTGGAGATAGATATACTCCGTTCTGTAAAGTCCCACACCGGAGGCGTTGTTCAGGTTGGAAAGATGGATTTCGTCATTAAGCTCAACATTTGAATAGAGGTAGACATCCACTCCGTCAGCAGTGCGGACCTCTGTATCACGGAGATTTTCAAGAGAGGTGATGTAATCACGGTAGCGTTTTTCCTTTACAGTGTATTTTTCAAGGGTTTCGGCGTCAGGGTCGATTATCACCACCCCTTCAAAGCCGTCTAGGATGATTATATCGCCGCTTTCGGCAACCTTTGATATGTCCTCAAGCCCGACAACGGCGGGCAGTCCGAGAGAGCGGGCAAGGATTGAGGTATGGGAGATCTTGCTGCCCAGATCCGTGGCGAATCCCTTTATTTTTTTCTTGAGAATATGCGTAGTGTCAGACGGGGAAAGGTCGTGGGAAACAACCACGGAATTTTCCTCAACCTGTTCAAGAATGTCGTACCCTTCACCTGTGAGAAAGCGCATGAGCTTCTGCACTATGTGGACAACATCGTTCCCCCGCTCACGGAGATATTCATCGTCAGCACGCTGAAAAACTCTGCTGAGTTCTCTTCCAGTTGAGTGCAGAGCCTGTTCGGCATTTACCAGACTGTTCCTGACAAGCTCTTTGCTTTTGCCGATGAGCATTTCATCGCGAAGGAGCATCAGGTAAACGTCGAAAATCATGGAATGGCTTTCGGAATAGCTGTCCTTGCCCATTTCACGCACTTTTTCAATATAAGCGGTAGCGTCAGCCACGGCTGAGTCAAGCCGCGCGCATTCGCCGTCTGTCTCGTGCGGCTCTATCCTGCGTTTCTGAAAGCTGACCTTCAGGCGGTCAAGGAGGTAACATTTGCCTATGGATACCCCTTCGGACGAGCCTATGCCCTTGTAGATCTTCATTTCCCCTCACCGAACCTGTCTGCGACAAGATTCTCAATGGCGCATACCGCTTCGTCAGCGTCGGTGCCGTTTGCGATGATCTCGATAAAGCTGCCCTTCTGCGCCGCAAGCATCATAAGCCCCATGATGCTTTTTCCGTTTACCTCAAAGCCGTCCTTCTTCACTTTAATATCGCAGGAAAACTTCTCCGCAACCTTAACAAGGTTCGCTGCCGCTCTGGCATGCAGTCCGAGTTCATTTACAATTTCCAGCTTTTTGTTAAGTAACTGCATTTAGACTCCCAATTGAAAAAATATTATGCCGCTCAGAATCAGATTGATCATGAGCCCTAGGGTTATATCCAGCTTTTTTGCCAGAATAAGCCCCATAGCGAGATAGCCGGCGGCAATAAAGAAAATATCCACGCTTATTTCAGCGCCGGTTTTAAACATATACGAAAGAAAAACGCCTAAAAAAAAGACGCTTATAAGATCAAAATGTTCAGGCCACTTATTGAAGCCTATACGGTTGAACCACACTATTACATCACGCCCCAGCTCCATGCCGAGGCTGTAGCCCGTGAAAAGAAATGTAAGGTGGAACAGATTGAAAGTAAGCAGGTAAACCATTACTCCCAGAAACGGATCAAATGTACCCGTGATAGCGGCGAATACAAAAGAAAACGGACGCAGAGAATGCCAGAAGAAGCTGTCGCCCAGTGCACCGAAAGCGGAGGAATACGCCTTTTTGAAAGTCTCCGGATCCGAACCGTTTTTATATTCCGTCAGCCACATGCCGAGAATGAAGTTTACCAGAAACGGATGAGTATTAAAATATTTGCGCTGGCTTTCAAGACATTTTTCGTCAATCTCCATACCGTTGCGTTTTGCCGCGTCTTTCAGCAGGTAATAGAAGCCTGTCCCCTGCATATTTTCGTGGTTAAGTCCGGCATGGTAAAAAAGACTTTTGAAAAGAGTAACCAGACTTTTCATAAGACCGCCCAGCCGACCAGAATCCCGCCGAGAAACAGCAGGTATTTCACATAACTGTTGCCGGAAAGAAAGCGGAGCAGAAAGCCCGAGAGGAATATGATTGTAAAAATTACATAGGGGATAAAGTTGTCATTACCGGGAAGATACGAGGCAAACCACTGGTAAAGTGTGTAGATAACAACAAAGGCGAGATTATAAACCATAACCCCCTGTCCGAAGTGAAACAGAAGCCCCAGCCTAACCAGCTTGGAGGCGTTGAATTTATCCCCCATGCCAAGCTCTCTGAGATAAAGTCTCTTGTTGAGCTTTCTGCATATATGCAGCGACATTGTAACAGGGTATGTAAACACTATAACAAGCATCAGAGCAAGGATAAAGCTGCTCATCCCCGTCACGGCGTGGTAGGACAAAACGAGAGAAAAAGCGTATGCCCCGAAGCTGTCGTCTCTGGAAATCCTTGTGCCTACAGGAACATCCACCAGTCCGATTATTTCAAAGATCAACCCGCCAAGAAAGCACAACTCCACCGTTCCGAATATCATACCTATGATCACGGACACAACAAGAGGGCGGGATACCATAGTGTTGAAGCCTGCGGCTCTGTCCACAGTGATTATCCCCGAAAACGCTAACAGCAGAATCTGTTGGGTCATAACCCGCCTTTCAGGAGTTTTGAAAAGTTTCTTATTTCAACGCTTGGTTCCCAAGGAACCTTGTGAATATACACTTCCACCGTGTCACGGATGGAACAGACCTGCTCAATCTCGTCCAGATCGAGAAACACGGTGTTGGAGACCTCCACCTTGTGCTCACGACAGGCGACGCAGCCTATATTCACATAAACATCATTGTCTATTAAGTCGGTACAGCGTGCCAGATCCTCCACCGATTCCATGAGAACGAGGGTGTAGTCCTTCACAGCTTTCAGTTTTTCAAATGAAGAGATGAACTGTTCCACATTCATAATCTCAAGGGTGCAGCCCGAAGGGAGCGCACTCTGATAAATCATGCGCTGAAGGCTGTCTCCGGCTATGCGGTCGCTGACAACCATAATCCGGTGGATTTTGTAATACTTGACCCAGCCTTCAATCACCTGACCGTGTATAAGTCTGTCATCAACACGAAAAATTATTTTCTTCATGATGTCTCTTTTAAAAGCTCTCCGGCAACGATTATGCTCTGTCTCGCGGAATCCGCGCATTCGTTGCACATTACCCTGATCGATTTATTCTCGCGTCTCAGCCCCAGAGCCTTGATAAGCATGGGGAGATTAACGCCCGAAACCACCTCGACATTTTTTGAGCCGAGATAAGCCATAGCCACATTGGAGGGGCTGCCGCCGAACATATCGGTGAACACTATGGCGCCCGAATCCTCATATCTGGCGATCATTTTTTCTATTTCATCGGCTACATCCGCCAGAGAGGAACCGTACTCCATGGAAATCGTCTCAACACCTTCCTGAGAGCCCAAAATCATTTCCGCGCTTTTTTTAAGCTCTTCACCGAACCTGCCGTGTGTTACAAGAACTATTCCGACCATCATTGTCACCTGTCCATATCTCTGTGCTTAGTTATAATTTTAAATTTAGTCGTTTCTTTCAGATATTTCGATAGATTTTCGGCAATAGCCACGGATCTGTGTTTACCGCCTGTGCACCCTACTGATACGGTTAAGAATCTTTTTCCTTCTGTAAGATAGTTTGGAATGAGAAAATTCAGCATATCTTTAATTTTTTCAATATAAATTCCAGTTTTTTCATCTGAAAACACATAATCCTGAACCACTTTTTCCCGTCCTGTCTTTTCCCTGAGGTCATCCTCGAAGTGAGGGTTTTTCAGGAAACGGACATCAAAAAGCAGGTCGGAATCCTCAGGCACACCGTATTTAAAACCGAAGGACTGAACAGTTATGCTGAGCTGCGCGGAATCATCGTCCATGAAGTAGGACTCCACCTGACGGGCAAGCTCATGCACTGTTTTGCGTGAGGTATCTATGACAATATCCGCTGTTTCCCTTATCTCCCTGAGACTTTCCCTCTCGGTGTCAATCGCTTCGGGCAGATTTGAGCCCAGCGGATGGGTGCGTCTTGTCTCTTTGTAGCGTTTGATAAGCGTTGCGTTGTCCGCCTCTATGAAAAGCACCTTTGCCCCGTAATTGTTTTTAAGGAGCGAAATAACCTCGGAAGCCTTAACGCTGTTTCTGCTGCGTATGTCTATTACAAGGGCAACCTTGGAAACATCCATGTTAAAATTAAAGATAAGCTCAAGGAATTTTTCAAGAAGCTGAGGAGGAAAATTGTCCACTGTGTAATAGCCGAGATCTTCCAGAACATCCGCCGCACGCGACTTACCCGCGCCGGAAAGTCCGGTCAGAACAACCAGAGAAACTCTCTGCACTACTCTTCCCCCTTTTTAGGAATATTCTTAAAGGATAATATATCGCCGGCAGCGGCGCCATTCTTTTTTCTTTTAGGGTTCATTTTATTGAGCAGATTATCCGAAAAATCCTTGGCGGAATCATATCCCATAACCTTAAGAAGCTGGTTTCTCGCCGCCACTTCGACAATCACCGCCATATTTCTTCCCGCAGTTATGGGCAGAACCGTCATGGGTGTTTTTATATCGAGGGTTTCATAGAATTTCTTTTCAAGCCCTATGCGGTCGCAGCTTCCCACCTGATCCCAGTCCACAAACTCTATCACAAGCTCAATCTTTTTGCGCATGCGGATAGCAGTCACGCCGAACATGTCTTTTATGTTGAGTATGCCCAGCCCGCGGACTTCAATATGGTGACGGAGTATGTCGTTGCTCATGCCCACAAGGGTGTCGTAACGCTTCTTTATGGTGACAATATCGTCCGCAACGAGCCTGTGCCCCCGTTTGACAAGCTCCACGGCGCACTCGCTCTTGCCTATGCCGCTTCTGCCCATGATAAGCACGCCTATTCCGTAAACATCCATAAGAACCCCGTGGACATTTGTTTCCGGCGCTAATCTTTCCTCAAGGAAATCGGTTATGAGCTCTATTGCCTTGGAGCTGAGAAGCTTGGTCTTAAACAGCGGTACACCGCATTCCTGCACTGCGGCGAGGAACTCTTTCGGTATTTTTAAGTTTTTAGTAACGATGAAGCAGCAGATTTCATGCTGCATAAGGTTATCCGCCGCGGCTTTTCGCTGCTTCGGCGGCAGTGTCCAGAGATAGGTTATTTCAGTATTGCCGAGAATCTGTATCCGACCCTCGTGGAGGTATTCGGTAAAACCAGCCAGAGCCAGCCCGGGCTTTTGAATGCGGTGGCTGGTTATGAAGTGTTCGTGAGTCTGCTTTTTGCCGTGGAGGAGCCTGAGCCCTATGTGCTTTGCTCCGGCAGAAAGCAGATCGGAAACAGGCATTTTATCCATGCAGATCCATCCGGAATTATATCCTCTTAAAGCTTCTGTTCCTCTTCACGGAGAATGAGGCAGACCTCTTGAGCGCTTTTCGCCCCGAGCACCCTGTCCCTGAAATCGGTGGCTTTCACCAGTCTGCTGATTTTCGCCAGCGTTTTCAGGTGGAGGTTCATCTGCTTTTCCGGAGCGAGAACGAGAAAGAGTATCTTCACATCTTTACCGTCAGCGGACTGAAAGGGCAAGCCTTCGCTGAAAGCCATAAGCATTACAAGATCGTCAATGGCAAGCTTGGCGTGGGGGATGGCTATCTCCTCCCCTACCCCTGTGCTTCCGAGCTTTTCTCTTTCAAAAAGTGCCTTAAGAGCCGATTCCGCATCGCTAAGGGCATTCTTTCCGTCCAGAAAGCTCACCATTTCTCTGATTGCGGAATCCTTATCCTGAGAAGAAAGGGAGAGGATTACCCTCTCCCCGTCTATGTAATCGGAAAGATTCATCAAATATGCCTAGGAGTCTATCAGACCGATATTGCCGTCGTCCCTTCTGTAGACAACACTCAGTTCACCGCTTTCAGCGTTGCGGAAAACAAAAAAGGTCTTGTTCAGGAGATCCATCTGCATAACGGCTTCTTCAACATCCATGGGTTTTACCGGCATGTCCTTGGAGAC
Organism: Geovibrio thiophilus; assembly: GCF_004087915.1. NCBI lineage: Bacteria > Pseudomonadati > Deferribacterota > Deferribacteres > Deferribacterales > Geovibrionaceae > Geovibrio > Geovibrio thiophilus. The sequence goes on along the minus strand of NZ_CP035108.1, from coordinate 1,352,872 downwards.
AACCACACGGGGCTCGTTACTGTCAAAGCTGTCAACATCAAGAACATTAAGCTTGAGGGGAGCCCTGAACTCTTTATCCATAAGCTTTTTGCTTTTCAGTTTTTCTTTATATTTTATAAGCTGCTTTTCTATCTTATCCACCGAGAGGTCTATGGACGCGTAAAGATCCTCGGACTTCTCCAGCCCTTTCATAAACACGCCTTTTGCAGTGATAAGCACTTCCACTATATGAAGATTTTTCTGAACCTCCAGAAGAACGTTTGCTTCGGTAATGTGATCGAAGTATTTTTCGAGTTTGGCTACTTTCTTTTCTGCGTAGCTTCTTATTGCATCCGTAATTTCAATGTTTCTTGCAGTAATCTGGACGTTCATGCTACCTCCCGGTTTTTTTTCTCTGAGATTTGGTGGGTATATTTAACTCATCTCTATATTTCGCAACGGTTCGCCGTGCAATTTTTATACCTTTTTTCTGCAAAATTTCCACAATTTTCTGATCGCTGTGGGGACTGTCAGCGGGCTCTTCATCAATGATCCCTTTAATCATATCCTTCACCCTGTCGGTGGACATGTCGCCGTCTGCCGTGTCCAGCCCTTTCACGAAGAAGGACTTCAGCTCCATGACCCCGTGCTCCGTCATGGCGTACTTGCCGGAAGTAACTCTGCTCACTGTGGATTCGTGAAGCTCGGTGACCTCCGCAATGTCTTTCAGCTTCAGCGGGCTGAGATGCCTCACCGAACCGAGAAAGAACGGCTTCTGCGCATCGATTATCGCCTTCACCACACGGTATATGGCTTTCTGGCGCTTGTTAAGGCTTTTTATCAGCCATACGGCGCCTTTAATCTTCTCCTCAAGGTACGCCTTCGCTTTTTCATCCACATTGGCGCTTTTCAGCAGGCGCATGTAGTAGGCGCTTGTGCGCAGTGAGGGCATTCCGTCCTCATTGAGGACAACGTCAAAATCATCGCCCTTACGGGCTATGTACACATCGGGGGTAACATGTCTGTTCTCCCCTTTCTGAAAAGAAAGCCCGGGTTTGGGGTCTGTCTTTCTTATTAAAAAAAGGAGATACTCAAAAGTGTCCTGTTCGATGCCGATACTCTTCATTATATCGGCATACTTAAAGTTTATCAGTTCTTCTTCGTAGTTTTCAAGGAGTTCGGCGACAAGCTCCATATAAACTTCTTCCGTTCCGAAATCCTCAAGCTGGCGGCAGATACATTCACGCAGGTTTGAGCTGGCTATTCCAGAAGGCTCAAACCCCTTGATGATCTCCAAAACAGCCTCAACCTGTTTCTCCGGACAGCCGAAATGCTCGGCGACCTCCGAACAGGGCAGCCTGAAAAAACCGTCCTCGGACAGGTTCCCTATAATGTATTCGCCTATATTCTCCGCTTCCGTTCCCAGTCCCATGATCTTAAGCTGAAACATCAGGTGGTCACAGAGGTTGTCCGTTCTGCCGATGAATTTTTCAAAATCGTAGCCTTCATCGCTTGACGGATTATACTGGAGCTCCTCGTTATCACGGTAAAGCTCATCCCAGTCAACCTTAAGGAGATCATCCTCGAAGTTTTCCTCGTTCTTAAGCTCCTCAGCGGATTTTTCCTCCCCTTCCTGAATCTCCTCAAGCACGGGGTTTTCCTCAAGATATGTGTTAAGCTCCTGCACCAGTTCGGTAATAGGCATCTGAAGGATGTTCAGAGACTGCTTCATCTGAGGAGTGATCAGAAGCTTCTGTGAAAGTTTTGTCTGAAGACCGATATTAAGCTTTCCGGATACCATCAGATTTCAAAGCCCTCACCAAGGTAGCGGCTGATAACCTCTTCATTGTTCACAATCTCCTGTGGGGAGCCGTGGCAGAGTATTTTTCCGTCCGCTACAATATAAGCCCTGTCGGTTATCTTAAGAGTCTCACGCACGTTGTGATCAGTTATCAGAACGCCGAGACCCATCTCCTTCAGAGCAAAAATCATCTTCTGTATATCCGATACGGATATAGGATCTATACCCGAAAAAGGCTCATCAAGCATTATAACATCGGGTTCAGCGGATATGCAGCGCGCTATCTCCACCCTTCTTCTCTCTCCTCCGGAAAGGGAATAGCCCTGCGAATCCCGCACTTTCTCAAGCCCGAACTCGCGGATCAGTCTTTCTGTTGTCTCTTTTATCAGAGATTTATCACTGTTTTTCAGTTCAAGCGCTGCGTATATGTTTTCATAAACACTGAGCTTTCTGAAAACAGAAGGTTCCTGCGGAAGATAGCCTATGCCCGCCCTGCTGCGCTCGTGTATGGGGCTTCTTGTTATGTCCTTGCCGTTGAGGTGCACACTTCCGCCGTCCGGCTTGACTATGCCGGTGAGCATGTAGAAGGTGGTGGTTTTCCCGGCTCCGTTCGGACCGAGAAGCCCCACTACCTCGCCTTTGGAAACCTTAAGCGAGATTCCGTCCACAACGGCACGCTTTTTATAAACCTTACGCAGGTTTTCCGCAGAAAGTCCCAATCTATTTACCTTCCTCGGGGTTGAGTATGATTTTTACCCGTTTATCTTTTCCTCTGAATACCTTCGCTTCGCCGGTCTTATTGTTTATGGTTACGGTTTCGCCCTCAAGGTAGTTGATCCCCTGCCAGACTCTCACTGAACCGCTGAGCACAGCTCTGTCTTCCGTGACATAAAACTCTGCCCTGTCGGAGATCGCGCGCATGTCCTCTTTGTTTATCCTTACATTGCCCTTGAAGATAAGCTTCTCGACATCCTTACTGCCTTTAAGATAGACGTCAAGCTCCTCGGAACGAGCCTCAAGCACACCCCGCTTAACGAATACATTGCCTCTGAGGATATTTTTATCTTTAAGCACGGTCATATTATCCATTTCTATATGAATAGGACCGGAAGAACCCATATTAAAGCCTTCGACCGCATATGCCGAAAAAGCGGCAAGCAGAATAACGCTACATAAAATAACTAATCGATACATTGCCTTTAAACTCCGTAATTTTAGTTTTAAAGTCCATTTCCGCCCTGTCCGCTCTGATAGTGTTAGAGCCCTGCATGCAGACGACATCGTTCTCAATGGTTCCTGTGTAGCTTTCAAAATCATAATTCATTATGCCGCTTTCAGAGGTTTCAAAGCTGAGATCGTCTGTTTTGCCCCTGATATTACCCTCAGCGACCAGATAACGGTTCTGTAGATAATATCCTCTGTCGGCTCTGGCGGTTATCTTTTCCTCACCGTCTTCAAACTCGACTGTAATATCGGTGAGTTCGGCTATATTTTCTATCCTGTTGAATGACGCTTTAACGGCGGTAAGGCGGTAGTTTGCCCCTTCCCTGCCGGTGAGCATTTCAAAATCCGTTATCTCAAAAACGTTTGAGGGCGGCACATAGCCCTTCACCCTCTTATCGCTGCCGGAGCAGGAGAAGAGAGCTAACAGGAGAACAACTCCGCCCGCGGCGGCTAATATGATCTTAAAACGTCTTCCCATGTTCCGCATTTTTTCAGTATATATTCTATAAACTCCCTGACCGCACCCTCTCCGCCTTTGGCAAAGGTGATGTAGTCCGCTTCGCTCTTTACATATTCCGGCGCGTCCGCAACAGTGGCGGAGGTACCCGCCGCTCTCAGCATGCCTATGTCGTTTATATCATCGCCTATGGCTGCGCAGTTGCAGTCAGCGTAACCTTTAGCGTCCCTGATCTCTCTGTAGAGGGCAGCCTTGTCCGCTATGCCCGTGTGCGCCTCTATGCCCAGCTCCGCCGCCCTGTAATCGGTGACAACGGACTTTCTGCCGGAGATTATGATAATCTCAAGCCCCGCACGCATAGCGAGCTTAATACCAAGACCATCGTGGACGTTAAAATGTTTAGTTTCCTCCCCTCTTTCATTGTAAATGATTTTGCCGTCGGTCATTACACCGTCGACATCGAGGAAGAGGACCTTTATGTCTTTCTTCATGCAAGCCCCGCTCTCAGCAGGTCATGAAGATGGATTATTCCCGTGGGTACGCCCTGTGAATCAACAGTGATGAGCGATGTTATGGAGTAAGTCTCCATAACGGAAAGCGCCTTGGCGGCAAGGGCGTCATCCGGAATTGTCTTCGGAGTCTTGGTGCAGACCTCCTCAACTTTCATGGAAAAAACCTTGTCCCTGTGCTTTTCCATAGCCCGTCTTAAGTCGCCGTCGGTGAGTATGCCTTTCAGCGCGCCCTGCCCGTCAATTACCGTTGTGCAGCCGAAGCCTTTGGAGCTTATGACAAAAACGGCATCGGAAACCGGAGTGCCTTCTTTAACCACAGGCAGCGCCTCGCCTGTATTGTATACATCCGCCACCTTCAGGAGAAGCTGCTTGCCCAGTGAGCCCGACGGATGGAAGATCGCGAAATCCTCCTTTTTGAAGCCTCTCTTTTCAAGGAGGGCAACAGCCAGAGCGTCGCCCATGGCAAGCGCAGCGGTTGTGCTGGCTGTCGGCGCAAGGTTCAGGGGGCATGCCTCCTTCTCAACGGATGCGTCCAGAACGCAGTCGCTCTTTTTGGCGAGCATCGAATTTGTCTTGCCCACTATGCAGATAAGCGGAATGCTGAATCTCTTTATAACAGGGAGAATCTCAAGAATCTCCTTCGTCTCGCCGCTGTTGGAGAGAGCTATCATCACATCCCCCTTCACAAGCATGCCCAAGTCTCCGTGAACTCCTTCCGCCGGATGGAGGAACAGAGCGGGAGTGCCTGTGCTGGCGAAGGTGGCGGCGATTTTCTTGCCTATGTGACCGGATTTACCCATTCCGGTAACTACAACACGTCCTCTGCATGAGAAAATAAGCTCAACCGCGTCCACAAATCCGGCGCCGAGAGCATCCTTCACTCTGTGAAGGGCATCTATCTCAACATCAAGGGTCTTTTTGCCCGCTTCAAGAATATCCAATCTATTCCCCCTCGCCTTCCAGCTCCTCGCGCTCCTTCTTGAACTTGTAGGAAGCGGCTATGAAGCTTGAGAACAGAGGGTGGGGTTTCGTGGGTTTGGACTTAAACTCCGGATGGAACTGACACCCGAGAAACCACCTGTGGGTTTTAAGTTCAAGTATCTCAACCAGATCCTTTTCGGGGTTAATTCCCGTTATATGAAGACCGCCTTTTTTCAAAGCTTCCCTGTATTCGTTGTTTACCTCAAGTCTGTGCCTGTGTCTTTCGCTTATGAGCGGCTCACCGTAAGCGGCATACGCCGTGCTGCCTTCCTCAAGCTTGCAGGCATAAGCGCCGAGCCTCATGGTTCCGCCCATGTTCTGTATATTTTTCTGCTCCAGCATGTAGTGGATAACAGGATGGGGAGTGTTTTCGGCAAATTCGATGCTGTGGGCGTTTTCAAGCTTGAGCACGTTGCGGGCGTATTCCACCACCATGCACTGAAGCCCCAAACATATTCCGAACAGCGGAATATCCTTTATGCGGGCGAAGTTAACAGCGTTAATCTTGCCTTCCACGCCTCTGTCGCCGAAGCCGCCGGGGATAAGGACTCCGTCCACATCGTCAAGGAACTTGTCCGGTGTGTTTTCCTCAAGATCTTCGGCATCTATCCACTTGATGTTCACCTTCAGCTTGTTGGCTATGCTGCCGTGAAGGAGGGCTTCGGAAATGCTTATGTATGCGTCTTTGAGTGAAATGTATTTGCCTACAACGGCTATATCAACCGTGTCTTCCGGCTGTTTTAACCTGTAGACTATGTCTTCCCATACGGAAAGGTCTGATTCCCTCTCCTCAAGACGGAGCTTTTTCAGCACGACCCTGTCTATCCCCTCTTTGCTCATTTTGTGAGGGATCTCATATATTGAAGCCGCGTCTATGGCATTGATTACACATTCCTTGGAAACGTTGCAGAACAGGGCTATTTTCTCCCTGTAGTTGTCGTTAAGAGGATATTCGGAGCGGCAGACAAGCACATCCGCCTGTATACCTATCTCGCGCAGGGTCTTAACAGAGTGCTGAGTGGGTTTTGTTTTCAGCTCGCCCGCTTTTTTCATGTACGGAACAAGAGTTACGTGGATGTACAGCACGTTGTTCTCCCCGTCCTCATAGCGGAACTGCCTGATAGCCTCAAGAAAGGGCAGGGATTCTATATCGCCCACTGTGCCGCCTATCTCCACAAGAACTATGTCGAAGTTCTCGCTTCCGGCCCGGATGTTCGATTTTATTTCGTCGGTAATGTGGGGAATAACCTGAACGGTCGCCCCCAGATAATCGCCTCTTCTTTCTTTATCTATTACGGATTTGTATATTTTTCCCGTGGTGTAGTTGCTTTCTTTTGTTGTATAGGAGGAAAGGAAACGCTCGTAATGACCAAGGTCAAGATCTGTCTCCGCTCCGTCCTCAGTCACAAAAACCTCTCCGTGCTGAATCGGGCTCATAGTTCCCGGGTCAACGTTAAGATACGGATCAAGCTTTTTCACCGTTACCCTGTAGCCTCTGGACTCAAGAAGAGCGCCAAGTGAAGCCGCCGTTATTCCTTTTCCCAGCGAAGACAGAACCCCGCCCGTTACAAAAATATACTTAGCCATTTCCCAACCTTTTTAAATATTCTTCTGCTTTTATTAAATCCTCTGCCGTGTCAACGGAGACGGGCTTATAACCTGTTACTATAACGCGGATTTTTTCTCCGGTTTCCATAGCGCGGAGCTGTTCGAGCTTTTCTGTGTTTTCAAGCCTGCCCTGTTCCATGGAGGAGAATTTCAGTAAAAAATTCTTTCTGAATCCGTAGATTCCGATGTGTCTGTATCTCTGTGCGCCGCTTCCGTCCCTGTCGTAAGGGATGGGCAGGCGGGAGAAGTAAAGAGCTTTGCCGGCATTGTCAAAAACAACCTTGACGGCGTTGGGATTGAGTGAATCCTCACCCTCTTCAAAGGGGGTGCAGGCTGTCACCATATTAAGTTCCGCGTCCGCCCTGAGCTCAGCTATGAGAGCGTCAATGAGTTCGGGATCGATAAAAGGCTCATCCCCCTGAACATTTATAACTATATCGTCTTCTATGAACTTTGCAACCTTGGCGACCCTGTCCGTTCCCGATGGGATCGCAGGGTCTGACATGGAGGCTTCCAGCCCGTCAACCGCCGCGCAGGCATCAAGCACACGCATATCATCCGTAACAACGATCACTCTGTCCGCTCCGGACTTCATACACCTTTCCGCCGTGCGCAGAATCATAGGCACTCCGCCTATTTTAACCAGAGGCTTGCCCGGCAGACGGCTTGATTCGTAACGTGCCGGAATAACAACAACACTCATAAAAACCTGACCTTAAGCATCTTCAAACTTTATTTGCACTCAAAACATTACATAATAGTATGAACGGCAAAGTTTTTCAACAAGCAAAAACAATGCCGCACAATAACTTTTGTTATTTATCTGTAAACGATTTTAATAGCGGAAGGGGCTCAGCCCTGCCTCATCATACTGACAGCAATGGCATAATCCTTGCCGTGGGATATGGAAACCTCAATATCCGGACGCTTAACGCCTTTGACATAGACCTCGGGGGCGCCGCCGCGGACGGGCAGAACCTCAATGTCGGAAAAGCCTATTCCACGCATTCCGGTTTTGAGGGATTTTGAAACGGATTCCTTCGCGGCGAAACGTCCGGCAAGGAAATTTATCCCGTTTTTGTTTCTTTTATGAAAAACAGCCTGCTCCCGCTCTGAGAGTATCTTATCCAGAAACCTCTGTCCGAAGCGCACGTAAGCCGCTTTAATTCTGTAAAGCTCGACAATGTCACAGCCCAGCATGGAGCGCAGCCCTGTCCATGGCTTCCCGCATGTCCTTCACCGCCTGAGTGAGTCCGGTGAATATGCTTCTGGCGATGATCGAATGCCCGATATTGACCTCGTGCATCCCTCGGAGAGTGACAACCTCGCCGACATTTTTATAGTTCAGTCCGTGGCCGGCGTTCACTATGAAGCCTGTCTCAAGGGCGAAATCCGCCGCTGTGGAAAGCTTGGCAAGCTCGCCTCTCTGCTGCATGCCCTTAGCTTCGGCATAACTGCCGGTGTGGAGTTCAATATATTTTGCGCCGGTTTCGCAGGCTTTCGCTATCTGTCTGTTGTCGGGGTCTATGAATACGCTCACGGCTATTCCCGCGTTCATGAGCTGCTCCACGGTGTACTTAACCATATCGTAGTTGGATATAACATCAAGCCCGCCCTCAGTGGTGAGCTCCTCACGCTTTTCAGGCACCAGAGTGCAGGTTTCGGGCATCACTGCGAGAGCTATCTGAATTATCTCCTCACTGCAAGCCATTTCAAGATTCAAAGGGATATTGATCGTCTCACGAAGGAGCATTACGTCACGCTCATTGATGTGCCTTCTGTCCTCCCTGAGATGAACGGTTATGCCGTCCGCCCCGCCAAGTTCCGCCAGAACAGCAGCCTGAACGGGATCGGGCTCATGACCTCTTCTCGCCTGTCTCACCGTTGCCACGTGGTCTATATTTACACCGAGTTTTACCATCACTTCTTACCTATCTCTTTAACTATTGTATCGGTTATGTCCCGCGCCATTGAGGTTATTTCATCATGATCGTAGCCTTCGGTCATAACCCTTATCTTGTTTTCCGTGCCGGAGTAGCGCACAAGCACACGCCCCCTGCCCTTCAGCTTTTCCTCAACCGACTTTATAAGCGCTGATGTCACTGTGAGTTCATCCAGCGGGATCTTTTTTTCAACCTTTTCGTTGATCAGCACCTGCGGAAAAAGCTCAATAAACTGCTTGAGCTCGCTTAATGGCTTGCCTGTTCTGCGCATAACCTTGAGAAGCTGGATGGCGCTTATCATGCCGTCGCCCGTGGTGTTGTAATCGGAGAAGATCATGTGTCCGCTCTGCTCTCCGCCTATGTTATAGCCGCCTTCAAGCATCTTGGCGAGAACATACCTGTCCCCCACTGCGCAGCGTTCAATATTTATCCCTATGCCGTTCATGGATTTTTCAAAGCCGTAGTTGCTCATCACTGTAGCGACCAGCGTATCCCTGCTGAGTCTGCCTTCCAGCTTCATCTGGCGGGCGCATATGCCCATGATTATGTCGCCGTCCACAACCTCGCCTTTTTCATCAACGAAGATCACCCTGTCGGCGTCACCGTCAAATGAGATGCCCACATCCGCGCCCTGTTTTTTCACCAGTTCAGCGCTTTTTTCGGGATGAACAGAGCCCACTCCGTCGTTTATGTTTGTTCCGTTCGGTTCAACGCCTATGGTGGTGACATTCGCGCCGAGCTCCATCATCGCCATAGGCGCAACCCTGTAGGCGGAGCCGTGGGCGCAGTCCATGACAATCTTCATCCCCATAAGATCAAGATCCTTGTCCAGACTGCTTTTCACAAACTCAACATAACGCCCGACCGCAGTGTCTATCCTGTATGCCTTGCCTATGTTCTCGGCGGAGATGGAAACCTCTCCTCCGTGAACCATGCTGTCGGTTTTCTGCTCTATGGCAAGCTCCACCTCATCGGGCAGCTTAAGCCCTTCGGAGGAAAAAAACTTGATTCCGTTATCATAATATGGATTGTGGGAAGCTGATATTACAACCCCGGCGTCAGCCCTGAGACTGCGGGTGATAAAGGCTATGGCGGGGGTGGGGATAACGCCCACCTGCACAGCGTCCACACCCATGGAGCATATGCCCGCAACGAGAGCGTTTTCAAACATATAGCCTGAAACACGAGTATCCTTTCCCACAACAATACGGTGGGTTTTCTTTCCGTTTTTAAACTGCTGTGCTGCCGCCTGACCAAGACGCAGCGCGAATGAAGCCGTCATGGGAAATACGTTTGCCTTTCCCCTGATCCCGTCGGTTCCGAAGTACTTTCTCACCTTTATTCACCTTTCCGTTCGAGCCTAATCCTTACCTTATTCGGGGTTATTTTGAGTACCTGATACCCCTCGGCTTTGCTTGAATGCACCTTGAGCGTGTGTCTGCCCGGCTTGTCTATATTTTCAAGATCAACGTAGAACTTGATTTTCTTTTCGATATTCTCGGGTGTGAGCAGATCCTTACGACCCTTCACCCTGACGGAGACTATGTCGTTTATCACAGCGGTGAGGTTATCGTTCAGGTTTACCGCTATTAAGGACACATTGTCGATGGTGTCCTCCATTACGTTTTCCTTAAAGCTTACATAGACTTCAACCTGTTCAGGAGTTGAAGTGAGAACTCCGTCGGTCTCCTTTATACCTATGCTGTAGGTCAGCCCCTCCTTTTTGGAGGAGAGGTTAACGGGCTTTGTTTCTATGGAGTTTATTCCGGCGAGTTTCTTTGTCGCTCCCTGAATTTCCACATATTCGGGATAGACAGTAACACTGCCTACCTTAAATCCCGGGTGCGGCTCGCCTATGAAGGTGGGGACGACCTTGGTGGATTTTTTTACAAGCTTATCCACGGTGATGTTTATGCCTTCCGGCTCCACACGCACAAGCTCAACACCTGACGGGAGCTTGATCTCCTCTGGTGTAAGTCTGTGGTACGTATCACCGTAACCGAGAGCGGAAACATCGATCTCTACCGTCACGGCATTGTAATCCAGAGCACGCATGAGTCCTCTGGGAGTTTTCGCTGTGACATTCACATGGGTATCGGCGGAAACGGCGACAAGCTCACCCTGCATGTTTTTAAGCCTGACGGGAGCATACACGTTGAACTCCTGATACTCTCCGCTTACCAGTCCGAACCAGAGAGAAACGGCTATAACAACTGAAAGTATTTTCAAATGAAGGTTTTTCATTTTTTCTTAGCCCCTCTTTTGTCAATTTCAAAGAGTTCTTTCAGCCTGATCCTCAGCATTTCCGCATCAAGCTCCTCACTCAGCACACCTTTGTGAGCTACAGTTATGGAGCCTTTCTCCTCGCTGACGGTCACGCTGACCGCGTCCGTTTCCTCAGTGATCCCTATCGCAGCCCTGTGGCGGGTTCCGTAGTTTTTGCCTATATCAACCTTTTTGCTCAGGGGGAGTATGCACCCTGCTTTGAGAATTTCACCGTCCTTGATTATCACAGCGCCATCATGGAGCGGTGAGTAGGGAATGAATATGCTTATCAGTATATCCTTTGTTACAAGGCTCTTAAGCGTCTCGCCCGTTTCGAGATAATGTTCAAGGTCAGTATTGCCCTCTATGACGATAAGCGCGCCTATCTGCCTGTTGGCGAGAATGCTCGCAGCCTTAACTATTTCATCCAGAACTTTCAGTGTCGATTTGCCGCCGGAGCCCAGCATCCTAGTTTCACCGAAGACAGCCAGCGCCCTCCTGATTTCAGGCTGAAAGAGAACAACAAGAATTATGAAAAGATAACCTGTGAAGTTGCTTAGAACCCAGCTTGTGGTTTTAAGCCCTAAGTATTTGGAAGCAAAGGCAATAACAATGAGCAGAAGAACGCCCAGAATCATCTGTATGGCTCTTGTGCCCTTTATGAGCAGAAGAATCCTGTACACCACAACGGCGATAATAGTCATGTCCAAAAGGTCAATAAGCGTTACAAATTTCAAAAATTCAGGCATCACACCCTGCCTTTCTTAAATAATCAACCACCTTAATCATCTCGGCGGTTTCCGCCACATCGTGGGAACGGATAATGTCAGCCCCCTTGAAAACAGCGACCGCCTCAAGGGATTTTGTTCCGATAAGCCTCTCCTGCGGCGGCTTTCCGGTTATGCCGCCAATCATGGATTTTCTGGACATCCCCGCAAGGAGCGGAAAACCCATTGAGGTGAATTCCTCCAGATATTTAAGGATAACGTGATTATCCTTCAAAGTCTTTCCGAATCCGAACCCCGGATCAAGAATTATCGAATCCTCCCTTACGCCCGCTTTAACCGCGGCATCCGCCGAATCGTAAAGGAAGCTTTTAACCTCTTCCAGCAGGTTAGCGTATGAGGGCGCTTCCTGCATGCTTTTCGGCTCGCCTTTGATGTGCATCAGGCAGACAGCGGCGCCGAAATCGGCACAGACTTTTGCCATATCGCTGTCAAAGGTAAGACCGCTTATATCATTTATCATATCGGCTCCTTTTTCAAGAGCCTTTAGCGCTGTTTTGCTTTTATAAGTGTCCACGGATACAAAAAGATCCATTTCCTTAGCAAGCTTAACGGCGGGAAGAATTCTAGCCAGCTCCTCCTCAAGGGAAACAGCATCAGATCCGGGTCTTGTGGATTCACCGCCTATGTCGGTTATATCCGCACCCTGAGAGGCAAATAAGGCGAGCTTCGCCTTCACCCTCTCTTCGTTTGCAAGCATGCCGCCGTCGCTGAAGGAATCCGGAGTCACATTAAAAATACCCATAACGAGAGGTTTTTCCAGTGAAAATTCCCTTCCGCGGGAAAAGAATGACCGTTTTTTTGATTTTGTGAGAAATGATTTTAAGGCTATGCCTGTTTCAGGCAAATTAAAGGGCTGAACGGCAAGTCTTTCGGACAGTGCTTTCAGCCCTCTTTCGGTTCCGATGATAAGAACATCAGTTCTTTCCACCGCACAGTTTACGGTGCCTCTGCACACGGCGGCATCTATACCGCAAGCAAGAGACTCCTGCTTTATAATGTTTCCCTGAGCGGGCGTGAGCCCGCATATTTTAACGGCTCTGGCAACTGCCTTGTCCGCCATTCTCAGGGCGTAGGGGTCTACCCCTACTTTTTTCAGCTCATAGATTATCCGATCTTTCTCGGGCGTTACCTCAAACAGTCTCAACTTGCGCTTCTTCCCCTTCCTTAACTTCGGCGGATTCAGCTTTTGCTTCGCTTTTTCTTTCGATGGGCTGGAGCAGGGAGGCGTCTATTTCGCCTGATTCTATCTTTGCCAGCAGAGCATCTATTTCATGTCCGTCGATGGTTTCTTTTTCAAGGAGAAGTCTTGTGACAGCGTGCAGCAGCCCCATGTTGTTTTTAAGTATATCCTTTGCGTTGTTATAACCGGTGAGCACGAAGCGTTTTACTTCCTCATCGATCATAACAGCCGTTGATTCGCTGTAGTCTTTGGTGTGTCCGAAATCACGTCCTAGAAACACCTGCTCGTCCTTCCTGCCGAAGGCAAGGGGTCCCATCTTTTCGCTCATTCCCCATGCGCAAACCATTTTACGGGCAATGTCCGTGGCACGTTCAATGTCGTTTCCGGCGCCTGTGCTCAGTCTGCCGTATATGACCTCTTCGGCGCATCTTCCCGCCATGAGAACGGCAAGCATGCCTTCCATAAACTCTTTGGTGTACATATGCCTGTCATCCTCAGGAAGCTGCTGGGTAACACCGAGCGCCATTCCTCTGGGGATAATGCTTACCTTGTGGACAGGGTCCGCACCGGGAACAAGCTTCGCGACGATAGCGTGTCCTGCTTCGTGATATGCGGTGTTCTCTTTTTCGGAGTCCTTTATAACCATGCTGCGTCTTTCCTTGCCCATGGTTACTTTATCTTTTGAATCCTCAATGTCCTTCATGTCGACCTTGTCCTTGTTACGTCTGGCTGCAAGGAGAGCGGCTTCGTTAACAAGGTTGGCGAGTTCCGCACCGGCGAAACCGGGAGTTCCCTTAGCAACTGTTTCAAGCTCCACATCCGGATCAAGGGGGATTTTGCTGGTGTGCACTTTGAGTATCTCAAATCTTCCGTTCATGTCCGGTCTGGGGACTACCACCTGTCTGTCGAACCTGCCGGGTCTGAGCAGAGCGGGGTCAAGTACATCGGGTCTGTTTGTGGCGGCAATCAGGATTACTCCCTCATTGGACTCAAAGCCGTCCATTTCAACAAGAAGCTGGTTAAGGGTCTGCTCCCTTTCATCGTGTCCGCCGCCGAGACCTGCGCCCCTGTGACGTCCGACTGCGTCTATCTCATCCACGAATATAATGCAGGGCGCATGTTTTTTGCCCTGATCAAAAAGGTCACGCACACGGGATGCACCCACGCCCACGAACATTTCAACAAAGTCCGAGCCGCTTATGCTGAAGAAGTTAACTCCGGCTTCGCCCGCTACAGCCTTCGCCAACAGGGTTTTACCTGTTCCGGGAGGTCCCACGAGGAGCACGCCCTTGGGAATTTTACCGCCGAGTTTCTGGAATTTATGGGGATCCTTGAGAAATTCTATAATTTCCTCAAGCTCTTCCTTCGCTTCTTCAATACCGGCTACATCCTTGAACGTAACCTTCTGCTGATCCTGAGTAAGAAGTTTCGCCTTGCTTTTGCCGAAGCTGAACGCCTTGCCCCCGCCTCCGCCGCCCTGCATCTGACGCATGAAGAAAATCCACACACCGATAAGCAGTATCATAGGCAGCCATGAGATAAGAACCTGCATATACCACGGGCTCTTGTCGGGAGGACGGGCAGTTATCTTAACCTTGTTCTCAACAAGCATCTTCACGAGCTCTGGATCATTCGGAGCATAGCTCTCAAACTGGGTTCCGTCCATGTACTGCCCGTTAAGCTTTTCCTGCTTAATAATAACGGATTCGACTTCGCCCTTCTGAACGGATTGAAGAAACTCCGAGTATGATATGTTTTTGATGACTCCCTGCGTTCCTGAAATAATGTTAAACAGAAACACCATGATGAATGCTATAACAAGCCAGAGAGCCATATTTTTATAGAGGTTGTTGTTCATTTCTCCTCCGAATTATACTTTAACCAAATTTTTTCACTGCGTATCGCAGCTAATTCTTGAATCCGCTGATTCAAAGTGATATATAATACAATATTATCAAATCTTTACTGAAACTCAACCACCCTTACGTCCGCTAGGTTTCTGTATCTGCCGTCATAATCAAGTCCGTAACCGACAACGAACTTGTCAGGAATGGAAAAGCCTATGTAATCGGGCGTGAAGTCCATTATACGCCTTGAGGGCTTGTCCAGAAGCGTACACACGCCGACATAATCGGGGTCACGCACCTTGAGCATCTTTGTAAGATAATTTATAGTATAGCCTGTGTCCACAATATCTTCCACAAGAAGAACACATTTATCTTTCAAAGGTTTATCAATATCACAGACAAGCTGCACAGAGCCGCTGGACTTGGTGCTGGCGCCCTTGTAGCTGGACACTGTTATGAACGCTGTTTCAACTACAGGCTTATCAAGCTTCCTCACCAAATCCGCCATAAAGATGAACGAGCCCTTGAGAACGCCCACGACAAGGAGATCTCTGCCCGCGAAGTCATTGTTGATTTTTTCTGCCAGCTCAGCGACTTTTTCGCTTATACTCTCTTCTGATATGTAGTCTGCAAGTGTATGCCTGTTCACGAACCCTCCGCAACCGTCCATAAATATACACAAAAACAGATTTAAGGACACTGGAACTTTTCAGGAAAAAATACTTTTTTAGTCAACGGAAAGGATAAAGTCAAACAAAAATAATCCGTTAATAGTAATTGCCTAATCATCCGCTGTCTTTTGGGAAAAGAATGTCCGGGTTCTGAAAAACTCTTTCAGTCCAGATAATTTTACCGTCTTTCTCCGCAATAAGAGCTCTGTCTCTGTCAAAAAGTTCAGTTTTACTGTTTATAAAAATATCTTTAAGTTTTTTACTGCCTATCCTGTCTCCGTTCCTTCTGGTGCGGACAGTAAGTTCCGCCTGCTCAAGAGCACCTGAAAATTCAAGCACCCTGCCGCCTGCCGTCAGTCTCTTCTCTCCCGCCGCTTTAAAGACTTCCACAGGCTTAAGAAGATCCGAGTGAAACACCCTAAGCCTGCCATATGAGCATTCAGCGTTGAACCCTTCCGGCAGGTCGATCCTTACGGACTCACCCTCTGAAGCCAGTGCAAGTACATTATCCACATGCCTTTTCTCCGCGCGGAAGAAACCGGAAAGCACACGGCGGATGACCCATGCCTGCTCAAGAGGAGTCAGGGCAAGGAGCCTGTCAGTTTCCATGATACAGACCCCGTTCTCGCAGCGGTAAACACCGCCGAGACGTTTTTCCGTCTCAGAATCAAGCTCGGCTGACTGCTCCATAAGCTGTATAACCTTATCCAGAAACACGGGATTATACCGCTTTATTTCACCGATTATCCCGCTCCGAACCCAATTGCGCAGGTATGAGTGTTCAAGATTCGTTTCGTCAAATGTTGTCTCTATGCCGTGTTTTTCTATATATTCCAGAACATCTTCCGTGGAAATTTTCAGCATGGGACGGTATATGCTGCCCCTTGTGAGCCTTATCCCTCCGAGAGAATAAGGTGATGCGCCCTGAAAAACCCTGATGAAAAAGGTTTCCGCCATATCGTCCTTGGTGTGGGCGGTGAGTATCAGTTCATACCCTTCCCTTTCGGCAACCTCTTCCAGCGCATCATAACGGAGCTTTCTTGCTGCGTGCTCAAGCCCCTGCCCCTGCGCCGCAGCGAGTTCGGGAACATTCCTTTTCTCTGAGCGGAAGGCTATGCCCCGTCTTTCACAGAATAAGCGGCTGAATTCCTCATCACGATCAGCGTTTTCGCCTCTTATCATGTGATTGACATGACAAGCCTCGAAGCTGATTCTCAATCTTTCCGCATTGATATGAAGCCAGTGGAGAAGAGCGCATGAATCCTTTCCGCCGGAAAAAGCGGCAAGAACCTTCCTGCCCGCCATGCTTCCGGCGCTTTCTTCCATGTATCTGTCAAAGGATAAAATCATTCTGTTTGCGGTAAATTTCCGTAAATGCCTTTTTCTTCTCCTCAAAACCGTCCCGCCCGAGGAGTCCGTAAGCATATTCCTTACCCTCCTCAACGCCGGGCTGGTCGAAGGGGTCTATATCGTGGGCGAGACCGATCACAGGCACAACATACTGATAAAGCATGAAAAGCTGACCTAGAGTATATTCATCAAGCACATCAATGATAAGCTTAAGCGAAGGCTTGCCGGTGTTTTTCAGCGCGGCTTCCGTTGCCTTAAGCTCAACATTGCAGAGCTCGCCCATGGTGTGTCCGTTTAAGTAATCATAAGCAGGGAAGGATGATTTCAGTGTTTTGTCGCTTTCGTGGTTAAGCACTTCTATGAAGGTAACAAGCTTATCCGAGGGACCTTCCTTAAAAAGCTGAACAAGGGAATGCTGATCGATTACGCCCACGGACGGAACAGGAGTGGAGCCGAAGAAGACCTCTTTCCCGCTGCGGTCATACCTTTTGCCGAGGCTTTCGCCCCAAAGCTGGCAGAACCAAGCCGAAAACGACTTAAGCCTTGAGCTGTAGGGCATCATAACATTCATGTTGCGCCCGTTGTCCATGTAGTACATGTATATGGAGGCGAGAACGAGGATCATCTCGTAATTATCCGAGGTAATGGACGCTCCGCCCTTGATAAGCCTGTCTATATCCATACCGAGCACCGCAGCGGGAAGAAGCCCCACAGGGCTGAGGACAGAGTATCTTCCGCCTACGTTTGAAGGTACATCAAAGGCACGGAACTTTTTCTCCGTTGCTATTGACCGCATAATCCCTTTATCTGGATCGGTGATTACCACAACTTTTTTGGATATGTCCTTGACATTGCTTTTCAGCCACTCGTAAAGGATGTTGAAATTCGCCGCTGTCTCCACCGTGCTGCCTGATTTTGATATGACGCAGATAAAGGTATCGTCCGGTTCGCAGGTGTTCATGATAGAGGCGACTTTTGAAGGGTCGACATTGTCCGCCACCCAGATTCTCGGCTTGCTGCCCCTTTCTCCGTAGGAGAGGGAGTTGTACCCGAAGGGGAGCAGAGCGTCGCACAGCGTCTCAAGTCCGAGGGATGAACCGCCTATGCCCGCCACTATGAAGTCGTTCACGGAGCCTTTAATCTCCTTGGCGAAGCTTTTCATGGCTACCGTGTTCTGCCCCTTGAGGTTTGGAAAACCGATGCTCCCTGAGTTTACAAGATCAATCAGTCTGGAAAGACCGAGTCTGGCCTTCTCCTTGTACTGCTCGAAGTCAGTCTCGCCCATGCCGCCTTTTATAAAAGCTGACGAGACATAGTTATAATCCAGCCTGATCCTTTCCATCGCAAACCTCCAGAAAGCTCAGGGCTTCGCTGAGCGTGCGTACCCTGTGTACATTTTTTAGCACATCCATAAAGGACTTTCCATAATTTTTAGTTAACAGGCGGTCATCCAGAACTACCCAGAGCCCCATATCATCCTCATGGCGAAAGAGTCTGCCCACCGCCTGCTTGAAATAAATCACCGCACGGGGAAGGAAAAAATCCATAAAAGGATTGCCGCCGTTACTTTTAACCTTCTCGGATTTCTGCTTAAGAAAGGCATCATCGGGATATTCAAAAGGGAGCTTGTCCAGCACAACGCACTTAAGCCCCGTGTGAGCGAAGTCCACTCCTTCACGGAAGATGTTGCAGCCGATGAAGATCCCGCCTGTTTCAAGCTCACGGTCGCTCACATCCACATTTCCCTGTATGAACACTTTTTTATAGGGAAGCGCAGTTTCAAAAAGAGCGGCAAGCTCCTCCATCCTTCTCGTGCTGTTACAGATAACAAGCATTGAACCCTCAAGGCGGGAAGCAAGGGCAGTGTATATGCCGTCGGCGTTCTTATCATTCCATAAGCCTTTGGGAACGTAGATCCGCCCTCTGGTCTCGTAGTCGAAAACTGCGCCTGTCTTAAGTGCGTTAACCTCGCTCGGGTCGTAGCCCAGCTCGGAAAGGAAATAACCGAAGCTGTCCCCCGCTGTGAGCGTGGCGCTTATGAACAGAGGCGAAATGCAGGTTCCTTTCAGTCCTTCCCTGAAATTATCGCCCGCGGTAAGCGGAATAAACTTCACGGTGAAAGAGCCCGCTCCCGCTTCGCAGATCCTCACACCCTCCTCCTCGCCCCGTATGGGAACAAGGGCTGCTTTCAGCTTGGTGAAGGGATCTTTTATCTCTTTTTCGGTTTTGTCTTCTATAATTCTGAAAACAGTTTCAAGGTATCTGTCCACATCGCCCTTCATCTGCTCAAGGAGCATGCGGCTCTCCCGCACTCCGGCAAGGAGAGTGTTGTATGCTCCTGTCGCTGTCTCCGCATCCTTCGGGGAGAAGTGCGTTTTGTTCTCACGTATCAGCGACATGAAGCTGCGAAGATTTATATCGCTTCCGGCGAACAGCGGATAAATATCCGGCAGGGCATGAGCCTCATCGAATATCACATGCTCGGCGAAGTCGAACACCGCGCCGAACTCGCTTTTGCTTTTCATAGCTATATCGCTTGCGAGAAGATGATGGTTGGTGACTATCACGTCCGATGCGTTCGCAGCTTCCTTCGCCCTGTAGAATGAGCAGTGGGCAAAAAACTGGCATGAACTGCCCGTACACTGATAGCTGTCTGCGGTCATTTTTTCTATGACCTCGCCGCCGAACATGCCGAAGGGTATCTCTATCACATAGTTTTCGGCTATTCCCTCAAACCATTTCACAGCGTCCGGATAAAAGCTGGAGCTGGGATAAATGAGGCGGAAGAACCGCTCATGGCAGAAGTAGTTCCGCCGTCCCTTGAGGTAATACACCGCGGGGGAATGTCCGAAAAGCTTGGAAGCTATGGGAATATCCTTGTTCAGGATTTGGAGCATGAGCTGCTTTGTCTTGGTAGATATTATCACCTTCCGCTCAAGCTCAAGGGCGGGAATAAGGTATGACAGAGTCTTGCCGGAACCTGTGGGCGCCTCGACCACAGCCGGAACATGACCGCTCATTGATTTATGGATGAAGTCAGCTATCTCCGCCTGCTGTTTTCTCGGTCTGTAGCCGCTCAGCACCGACGGCAGAAAGTCTTCATCTTCAAAGTAATTTTTTATCGTCATATCATCACAGGAAAATTTATATCACACAGCGGCGGAAGTATAAACTTTTATTTCTTTAAAAATACTTGCATCCTGCACCTGTCATGCGCATAATATACACATAAACGGAGGAACAATATGCACAAAACCAGACTCAATATCAGTATTGATCAGGATATTGCCGACTTTGCCAAGGATTTCGCAAGCGAAAACCGCACTACGGTTTCAGATATAATAACCCAGTATTTTCTGACTGTTAAGCGCAGAAAGGACGGAGAGACCACCGAACGCATACTGGCTGACCCTGCGTTTGCCGAAGCCTTTGAAGAAGTTCAGGAAAAGCTGAGAGCAGGAAAAGCCCGCTGGCAATCCTATGATGAAGTGTTCGGCAGATGAATCAGGTTCTTTTTGAAGAAGCTTTTATTAAAAGTCTGAAAAAACATCAATCCATAAGAAAGATTATTCAAAACAAAATCGACATGATTCTGGCTGATCCGGTTGCAATGGGTGAACCGCTGAAAGGAAATCTACGCGGGTATTGTTCCTGCCCTGTTAAGCGCAGTTTTATAATTATTTATCTTTACTGCCGCATATGCCGCAAAAAAGGTGATGATGCGCATGTCATGTGTGCGGACTGCGATGATACAGGGAGCGATACAGTAAAATTTGTACTCCTCTGACCTCATGGTGAGGCATACGGAATATAAAAGTCAATATGCTTAAAAAACCGAACAAAACATCTTTTTTATGCGTCCATTTTCTGATAGAATTTCTACCCGTCGGAGAGTTAAATGTTCAGAAAATTATCAGCAGTCATCATAGTTCTTATCCTCAGTGTAAGCTGCGGAGCGGCAAAGCAGGAAAAACCCGCGCAGAGCGGTGAACAGCAGCCGAAAGCTGAGACGATCGCCCCT